>JAZSAH010000246.1:0-12395 GCA_045601745.1 Acutalibacteraceae bacterium | reverse complement strand
GAAGCTCTGGCAAGAGTTCTTCTCCCGGAAATCGAAAAATTCTACAACACGGAAGAAGGCAGAGAGGCCTTTGAAAAGTGGAAATCCGAAAAGGAAAAAGAAACTGCATAATCAATAAATTATCAGTTGGCGGGGATGAATCATCATCCCCGTTTTCCTATTCTATCAGACTGTATAAAAGAAAAAACCCGAACGCATCTCCTATTTTAAAGAGATAGTTCGGATTTTCGTCCTTTGGTCCGAGTGGCGAGACTTGAACTCACGGCCTCTTGACCCCCAGTCAAGCGCGCTCCCAACTGCGCCACACCCGGATATTATATTTTTTGTTGAGGTTTATCAACTCAACGAATGCTATTATAACACAGAAACATGAAATGTCAAGAAGTTTTTTAAAATTTCCTTAAGATTTTTTCATTTTCTTTTTGCATATCGTTTTCTGAAATTAATTCTGAATTTTTCGGGTTTTTTCTAATTTGGTATTGACAAACACAAATTTGTGATGTATTATGTATACGCTTTAGCGATTAAAAGCTTTAAAGCTGTAACAGTTAAAAGGAGTGAAGCATATGAACAATATTGCAGTATGGGTAACAATCGGCATATATATCGCTCTTATGGTTATAATCGGCGTTACCAACGGCAAAAAGGCAAAAAGCATTGCCGACCTCACGGTTGGCGGAAGAAATGCAGGAGCGTGGCTCTCTGCTCTTTCCTACGGCACAGCATATTTTTCTGCTGTTATGTTTGTAGGTTACGCAGGCGGAACAGGCAAGGCTTACGGTCTCTGGGGCATTCTTGCAGGTCTCGGAAACGCAGTTTTCGGTTCATGGCTCGCATGGAAGGTTCTCGCACGCAGAACGAGAGATGTTTCTTACCGACTGAAGCTCAAAACTATGCCTCAGTTTCTTGAAAAGCGTTACTCAAGCGAAGCGATGCGTCTTTTTGCCTGCATAGTTATATTTGTATTCCTTATCCCCTACTCTGCATCTGTTTACAAAGGACTTGCTTCCGTTGCGGAGGTTCTGCTCGGAATCAATGTTGAAATTTGCATGATTATCATTGCGGTTGTTGCTGCATTGCTTCTTGTTTTCGGCGGATATCTTGTTCAGGCAAGAGCCGACTTCATGCAAGGAATCGTTATGATGTTCGGAGTTGTTTTCCTTATTGTTTGCGTTATACGCTGTGATGCAGTCGGAGGATTTGAAGGTCTTGTTGAATATGCACACACAATCGGAGCTCAGCCTTCGGCAACAAACGGTTTACCGGAGCTCAATGCATCACAATGGATTTCGCTTCTGTCAACCGTGCTCATGACGAGTTTCGGAACATGGGGTCTTCCTCAGATGGTCACAAAATATTTCGGCATCAAGGATGATAAGCAGGCAAAGAAGGGTATCACGATTTCAACATTCTTTGCATTTCTCGTTGCAGGCGGCGGATATTTTATCGGCTCACTCTGCTACAGATACTTTACCTTTGCACAGCTCAACGACCCTGCAAACCCGGACTTCATTTCACAGGACTATATTGTTCCGTATATGCTGAAACAGTCCTCTCTTCCTTCGGTGCTTCTCGGAATCGTTCTTGTTCTTCTTATTGCGGCATCGGTATCAACTCTTTGCTCGGTTACACTTACCGCAAGCTCAACTCTTACGATAGATTTCATCAAGCATTTCAAAAAAGATCTCAGCAATAAAAATTCATCATTGATTATTAAAGTATTATGTGTTATATTTGTAGGGTGTTCGTATGTTATAGCGAATACCGACACGGCAATCCTTGATATGATGAGTTATTCATGGGGAATCATTTCGGGTTCATTCCTTGCGCCTTATGTTATTTCTCTCTATTGGAAGAAAATGAACACCAAAGGTGCATGGGCAGGAATAATCGGAGGATTTATTATTGCAGCTATTCCTGCATTTTCAAAACTTGCAACATACATCACAGCCGATGAAACCGTTGTATGGCTTGCAGGTAAAGGACCTGTTTTCGCCTGCATTGCAATGATTGCTTCGCTTGCGCTCTGCTTCATTGTTAGCGCGGTCACCAAATCAACCAACGAGAAGGAAACCGAATTCTTCTACAACGGCGATGTTCATGTTGCCGCCGCAAAATAAACATTTAATGATATCGGAGTGACGGAGTTATAACTTCGCCACTCTGTATCTGTATTTATAAATAATTTTTAAGGAATGATAAATATGCCAATCACAGAATTTCTCGAAAAAAATGCCGTTCTTTACAAAGACGACATAAGCCTTGTTGAAATCAACCCCGAGGTTCAGGAAAAGAGCCGTGTTACATGGAGAGAGTATTCTCTTATCGAGCAGGGTGCAAAATCAACGGGCAGAAGCGAAATCACATGGGAAGATTTCAATAAAAGAGCAAACCGCTTTGCAAACTTCCTTCTTTCAAGAGGTATCAAAAAGGGAGACAGAGTTGCAATTCTTCTTATGAACTGCATCGAATACCTCCCCATTTATTTCGGCATTCTCAAAACAGGTGCTCTTGCCGTGCCTCTCAACTACCGTTATACAGCCGACGAAATCAAATACTGTCTCAAGCTTTCCGACAGCGATGCAATCGTTTTCGGTCCCGAATTTACGGGCAGAATGGAGCAGATCTGCGACAGAATTCCCGATGTTCATCTAAAGCTCTATCTCGGTGAAGACTGTCCCACATTTGCAGAAAGCTACAACAAGCTTGTTACATATGCAACTTCAAAAAATCCCGGAATCGAGCTTTCGGATGACGACGAGGCTGCTGTTTATTTCTCATCGGGCACAACAGGTTTCCCCAAGGCTATTCTTCATGCACACAAGGCTCTTGTTCATTCATGCAAGGTTGAACAGAATCATCATTCGCAGACAAAAGACGATGTTTTCCTCTGCATTCCTCCGCTTTATCATACAGGCGCAAAAATGCATTGGTTCGGAAGCCTTCTTTCAGGCGGAAAAGCAGTTCTTCTCAAGGGTGCAAAACCCGAATGGATTATCAAAGCCGTTTCGGAAGAAAACTGCTCAATCGTATGGCTTCTCGTTCCCTGGGCTCAGGATATTCTTGACGCCATCGAAAGAGGAGATATCGAGCTTGACCAATATAATCTTTCACAGTGGCGACTCATGCACATCGGTGCACAGCCCGTTCCTCCCAGTCTTATCAAGAGATGGCTTAAAGTGTTCCCGCACCACAAGTATGACACCAACTACGGTCTGAGCGAATCAATCGGACCCGGCTGTGTTCATCTCGGTGTTGAGAATGTTCACAAGGTCGGTGCAATCGGTAAGGCAGGCTACGGTTGGGAAACAAAAATTGTTGACGAAAACGGCGAAACCGTTGCCAAAGGCGAAGTCGGTGAGCTTGCAGTCAAGGGCGACGGCGTTATGCTCTGCTACTACAAAGACGAAAAAGCAACAAATGATGTTCTCCACGGCGAATGGCTCTTTACGGGCGATATGGCTCAGGAGGATGAAGACGGCTTTATTTATCTTGTTGACCGCAAGAAAGACGTTATCATATCGGGCGGTGAAAACCTTTATCCCGTTCAGATTGAAGATTTCCTTCGCAAGCATGATCCAATAAAGGATGTTGCTGTTATCGGTCTTCCCGATGCAAGACTCGGCGAAATCGCTGCTGCTATCATTGAAATCAAAGAAGGCTGCGTTGCAGATGAAGAAGATATCAAAGATTTCTGCCGTGACCTTCCCCGTTACAAGAGACCCCATAAGATTATCTTTGCCGATGTTCCCAGAAATCCTACAGGCAAAATCGAAAAGCCCAAGCTTCGCAAGATTTACTGCGGAGAAAGCCTTGTTGCAACTCAGGTTGAAATGAAGCTTGATAAATAAGACTTGTATTTTATCAGTAAAAATATTATAATATGTTGATTATGATTTATTGATTAGGAGGAAATCCCTTGAAACTTCTTTTAGGAAACGAAGCGGTGGCAAGAGGTCTTTACGAAGCAGGCTGCCGTGTTGTATCAAGCTATCCCGGAACTCCCAGCACGGAAGTTACGGAATTCGCTGCAAAATATGATGAAATATTCTCGGAATGGGCACCAAACGAAAAGGTTGCCGCCGAGGTTGCATTCGGTGCATCGGTTGCAGGCGCACGTTCATTCTGCGCAATGAAACACGTCGGTCTCAACGTTGCTGCCGACCCGCTTTTCACCGCATCCTACACAGGTGTCAATGCAGGCATGGTTATCCTTGTTGCAGACGACCCGGGTATGCATTCTTCACAGAACGAACAGGATTCGAGACATTATGCGATGGGTTCAAAAACAATGATGCTTGAACCCTCGGATTCAGCAGAATGCCTTGATTATGCAAAGCGTGCATTTGACCTTTCCGAAAAGTTCGACACTCCCGTTATCCTCAGACTTACAACAAGAGTTGCTCATTCAAGAAGCGTTGCAGAGCTTTCCGAAAGAGTTGATAACGGTCTTAAGGAATACACAAAGAATCCTCAGAAATACGTTATGGTTCCCGCAAATGCAAAGGTGAAGCACGTTGTTGTTGAACAGCGTATTCTTGACCAGATTGCCTATTGCGAAGAAGGCGCAGAGGGTCTTAACACAATTGAATACAACAGCAAAAAAATCGGTGTTATCACCTCGGGCATCTGCTATCAGTATGCAAAAGAGGCTCTCGGCGAAAACGCATCATATCTCAAGCTCGGCTGCGTATATCCCCTCCCCATTGAAATGATAAAGAAATTTGCTGCCGAATGCGAAAAGGTATATGTTCTCGAAGAACTCGACGATTATATCGAAACTCATTGCCGCAAAAACGGAATTGACGTTATCGGCAAGGATGCATTCACTCTCCAGGGTGAATATTCACAGAGCATGATTGCAAAGGTTATCCTCGGCAAAGAAAATGACAGCCTTAAGACAGATGTAAACATCGTTCCCAGACCTCCCGTTCTTTGCGCAGGCTGCCCCCACAGAGGACTTTTCTATGCACTCAAGCAGCTCGATGTTACCGTCAGCGGTGATATCGGTTGCTACACTCTCGGCGTTACTCCCCCTCTCGGCATGATGGATACCGTTCTTTGCATGGGCGCATCGGTTTCGGGTCTTCACGGCAGAAACCTTGCAAATCCCGGAAATGCAAAGAAAAGCGTTGCCGTTATCGGCGACTCAACCTTCATCCATTCAGGCGTAACGGGTCTTATCAACATTGCTTACAACGCAACCAATTCCGTTGTTATTATTCTTGATAACTCAATCACAGGCATGACAGGTCATCAGCAGAATCCCACAACGGGCAAGAACATCAAGGGTGAACCTGCAAATGCTGTAAGCCTTGAAAAACTTGCAAAAGCAATAGGCATCGAAAATGTCTGCGTTGTTGACCCCTATAACCTTGCAGAAACAAAGGAAGGCATAAAGAACGCTCTTGAAGCTGACGGTCCTGCCGTTGTTATTTCAAGACGTCCCTGCGCACTTCTCAAAACCGTAAAACATAATCCGCCCCTTAAGGTTAATGCCGACAAGTGCAAATCATGCAAAATGTGCATGAAGATTGGCTGTCCCGCAATCAGCATGAAAGACGGCAAGGCACAGATTGACTTCACGCAGTGCCTCGGCTGTAATGTTTGCAGTCAGCTTTGCAAATTCGGCGCTATCGAATAAGGAGGTATGGAGAATATGAATAAATCAATTATGATTGTCGGTGTCGGCGGTCAGGGCACACTTCTTGCAAGCCGTATTCTCGGTGCGGCACTTCTCGACTGCGGCTATGACGTTAAGGTTTCCGAAGTTCACGGAATGAGCCAGAGAGGCGGCTCGGTTGTTACATATGTAAGATTCGGCGAAAAGGTATCCTCACCCATAATTGAAAAGGGCGAAGCCGATATCATTCTCGCATTTGAAAAGCTCGAAGCTGCAAGATGGCTTGAATATCTCAGACCCGACGGTAAAATTATTGTTAACACACAGCAGATTGATCCCATGCCCGTTGTTATGGGTGCTGCTGAATATCCCGACGGCATCATCGAAGCCCTCAAAGCATCGGGTGCGGATATCGAAACGGTTGATGCTCTCCCCATGGCTGTTGAAGCAGGTAACTCAAAGGCTGTCAATGTTATTCTTATCGGTGCAATGGCAAAGAACATGACCGTTGTTTCAAAAGAGAAATGGATAAAAGCGCTTGAAGAAAGCGTGCCTCCCAAGTTCCTCGACCTCAATATGAAGGCATTCGAAATGGGCTACAACTTATAAAAAGCAGTTAACTGACAGTAACATACCTCCGAAAATTTTGCTGAATTTCAAAATTTTCGGAGGTATTATTTTATTCTATAATATTATCAAGAACCGCAAACGCCTGTGAAAAATCTTTCCCGGATTTGAACCGTGTGAGTCTTTTCAGAATGTTGTCATAGAATCTCGGTTCTTCTTCGGTTTCCTTCGCTTCTTCCTGTGCTTTGTATTCTTCGAATCTTTTTTTGAGTTCAAAAAGGAATTCATCTTTTCTGTATACCCTGAATCTTTCGATTCCAAGTTCATATGCAAGCTCTTCAAGCTCTTCAACAGCGTCTGCGCCGTATTCTTCCGCCATTTCTCTCATTGTATCGCCTTCAAAATAGTATCTGATACCCGAAAGATAACCGAAAGCTTTTCTTGTGTCAAGATAACCCATATTCATTCTTTTTTCAAGCATTTCCTCGCTGAAATCGAATGCCGCACCCAGATCTTCAACATCATAGGGTCTGATATAAACCATCTCGGCGCAGTTGATATCATTTTTATGTCCTATCCCCTTCATGGAAGAAATGTCAACAACAATCATTCTGTTATAACCGTTACGGATAAGCATATTCATGGGTGCATTGTCATAAACACCGCCGTCAAGATATCTCTCGCCCTCGGGACCGATTTTGCTCACTCCGGGAACTTTCGAGGATGCAAGAAGATAATCAACAAGCTGACCCTCGGGAATTCTGTCAAGGAATATTTCAAGAGGAGTGAATTCGGAAAGATGAAAGGTTGCCATTCCGAATCTTACATCGGATTTTCTTACCTTTTCCTCGTTGATGAACGGCGCAATAAGCTCTTTTGTGGGCGATGCATCAATACCGCCGTTTCTGACAATCTCTTTGAACAGCGCAGGAAAATTCCTGAAGCTGAAAAGGTTTTCGGGGTCACGGAGTTCTTCTGTTATTCTCACGCCTTTATCAACAGATGCGCTTTCCCACAGCGCTTTTGCTTCATCAAAAGAATCCGACGCAATCAGCGCACCGTTGATTGAGCCTATGGAAACTCCGACAACAGCCGAGAAACTTATTCCGAGCTCTTTCATAGCCTTCCATGCTCCGAGCTGATATGAGCCCTTTGCACCTCCGCCTGCAAGAACAAGACCGTATTTTTTCATAACATCACCTTTAAAGCAAACTATCAAATATATTTTACCATATTTCACACCTATTGCAACATAAAATTTTGTTGACATTATCGCAGTTGCATTATATCATCTTATTATATTGATATAAGGAAGGTTGTTCTTATGAAGCTCCCCGTTTGCGTTGAAAAAAGAATGGACGAATATTGTTCCGTTATTGAAAAATACAGTCAGAAGCTTGCAAAGCTTTACAGAAACTGCTATCCCAATACTCTCAAAACAGCAACCGAATTCATGCCCGACGGCTCTGTTTTTGTTCTGACGGGCGATATCCCCGCAATGTGGCTGCGTGACTCAACGGCAGAGGTTTCACACTATATTCCTCTTGCAAAAGATAATGAAGATATCAGAGATATAATAAAAGGCGTTATCAAAAGGCAGAGGATGTATATTTCTCTTGAACCTTATGCAAACGCATATAAAAAAGAACCGAATGACCATAAGGAATTCAACGATTACCCCGAAAATCATCCTATCGTGTGGGAAAGAAAATATGAAATTGACTCCCTTTGCTATCCCGTAAGACTTGCTTATCTTTATTGGAAAGCAACGGGTGACAGCGATGTTCTCGGAGCAGACTTCCTTGAAAGCACAAAAACAACCGTCAGCCTCTGGAAAACCGAACAGCATCATTTTGAAAAATCACCCTACCGTTTTACAAGAAAAAACTGTCCCGAACAGGATACAATTCACAACAACGGCATGGGAAATCCCGTTGACTATACCGGCATGACATGGTCGGGCTTCAGACCGAGTGACGATGCCTGCAGATACGGTTATCTCGTTGCATCGAATATGTTTGCGGTTGTTGCACTCCGATATCTTGAAGAGATGCTCAATGCTGCCTGTCCCGAAGAAAAAGAACTTATCGCAGACTGCATTTCACTCAGAAAAGATATTGAAAAAGGCATTTCCGAATTTGCTGTTGTTGACCATGAAAAATACGGCAAAATCTACGCCTGCGAGGTTAACGGCAAAGGCGATTACTTCCTTTTTGATGATGCAAATGTGCCGAGCCTTCTTTCCGCGCCCTATCTCGGATTCTGTGCTTATGACGACGAAACATATCTCAACACAAGAAGATTTATTTTAAGCAAGGATAACCCCTATTACTATGAAGGCAAATTCGGAAAAGGCGTCGGAAGTCCTCACACTCCCGAAGGATATATCTGGCATATAGCCCTTTCCATGCAGGGTCTTTCAAGCAATAATGCCGACGAAATCCGCGAAATACTTCATATTCTTGAAACAACCGACGGTGATACCGGTTATATGCACGAAGGCTTTGACGCAAATGACCCGAACAAATTTACAAGAAGCTGGTTCAGCTGGTCATGCGCACTTTTTGCAGAGCTTGTCGAAAAAGCGGTTGATGAAAAAATAATTTAAGAAATTATAAAAAAAGACTTGCAAAAAACAAAACATTATGATATTATAACATACGTTCGATATGAACGTATGTTGATATGCTGCTATGGCTCAGGCGGTAGAGCGCATCCTTGGTAAGGATGAGGTCGGCGGTTCAATTCCGCCTAGCAGCTCCAGAAAAAAGCACTTCCAAAGGAAGTGCTTTTTTCAATACAGAAGGAGATTAAAATGATAATTCTTATTTCGGGTGCAAGCCACACAGGCAAGACCGCACTTGCACAAAGAATGCTTGAAAAATATAAATATCCTTATCTTTCAATTGACCATCTGAAAATGGGTCTTATTCGAAGCGGAAACACTGCTCTCACGCCGATGGATGATGAAAAACTGACCCCGTATCTGTGGAATATAGTCAAAGAAATGATTAAAACCGCAATAGAAAACAAACAGAATCTTATCGTTGAGGGTTGTTATATTCCGTTCAACTGGGCAAAGGACTTCACAGAAGAATATCTGGAAGATATCCGATATATCTGCCTTATAATGACTGAAAAATATATTAATGAGCATTTCAACGATATTATAAATCATGCAAATATAATTGAAACCAGATTATATAATGATATATCAAAGGAAGAACTGATTTCCGATAATAAATATTCGCTTGAGATGTGTAAAAAATACAATCTGAAATATATTCTGTTTGATGAAGAATACACCGCAGATTGCAGTGAAATATGAGGTGGAACAATGAAAACCGAAATTAATATAATAGCTCATATTCACACCGATTTTTCATCAAAATTCGGAATTCCCCGTCAAAGCGGACTTGTTGACGAGCTTGAAGCAACAATTATTTTTGAACCCGAATACCGCAATCCCGATGCACTTCGCGGAATTGAAGAATATTCTCATCTGTGGCTTCTGTGGCAGTTTTCGGAATGCACGGATAAGGACTGGACTCCGACGGTCAGACCTCCGAGGCTCGGAGGCAACAAGAGAATGGGCGTTTTTGCAACACGCTCCCCTTTCAGACCGAATCCGATAGGTCTTTCATGTGTCAGACTTCTCGGTGTTGAAAAAACGGAAAAATACGGCTGTGTTCTCCGTGTTGCCGGTGCAGATTTGCTTGACGGCACTCCGATTTACGATATAAAACCCTATCTGCCTTATGTTGACTCACATCCCGAGGCAAGCAACGGCTTTGCACTTGATGAGAAAGAAGGCTCGCTGACCGTTGATTTTCCCGAAGAGCTTTTAAATATCATTCCGACAGAAAAACAAGCCGCACTTATTGCCGTGCTTGCGCAGGACCCCAGACCGGGTTATCAGGATATTCCCGAAAGAATTTACGGAATAGAATTTGCAGGATTTGATGTGAGGTTCAAGGTTGAACATTCTGTTTTATCAGTTATTGAAATCAAAAACATATAAAAAGACCCGAGGTTTAGCGTGGGTGTCCAAAGGACACTCACGCAGTTTTATTCGCCAAAGGCGAGTTTTATTGCTTCGCAGTTTTATTGTGCTTCGCACAGTGTTATTGTCCTTCGGACAGTTTTATGCGAATAAAATAAAACTGAAGCCGAAGGCTTCAATATCACTATTGCCGTAAGGCAATAATATCACTCTGCCGTAAGGCAGAATATCACTGAGCTGTCCGAAGAATAAATGCGCACTTACTCACCACTTGAGGTTATAGTACAAACATACTGAACGGGGCTGAAAAAACAATAAATTTTTTCAGCTCCGTTAGTTGTATTATTTTATATTTTTATTTATTCGATTCCACAAAAATATAAGTGCATCGCTTTCGGATGGGTGCCCTATTACATCATATTCTTTTCCTCGTTCACAGTAGAGTGTTTCATAACGGAAATGATTCTTTCGAACGATAAAACCTTCCGACATTGCGCTATCATCAAAGTGAACTTTCACATCTATATTATTTTTTGCTAATGCCGAAAGAAATTCTTCCTTTGTCATAATGCACCTCCAAAAGTTAACTCCTGATTTATAGTAGCATAATATCATTGCCTTTGCAAGATCGCTTGATACTTGAAAGTTGCGCTTAATAAAGAATTTAAACTTGTCCTTAAGCGTACAACTCATTTAAGCCTCGGGTTTTTTGTTACGGTTGCGGAACAATCGGATGATCTTCGCTCACATGCTCGATTGTTATAAAATTATTTCTCTTTGCATATGCCCATTTCATTCCGAATGCCTTGCAGGCGCCGTCAACAGGCATATAAAGCTGACCCTCGTTGCCTCTGAAAACTTCTGCGCCAAGGTCAACATCGCCTTTATTTGTCACGGCAATACTGCTTCCTTCGGTGAAAGTCACTTCTCTGCCATAGATTTTAAGAGTAACCTTTCCCTTTTCACGGATATCCTCACCGCCTGCAAATCTAATCATCGTTGCAAATGCGATATACCATTCGCCGTCTTTGCAAACAGCAGGAGTTGACATATTGCAGAGAGCAAGGTCAACGCCCTTATAATAAACTCTTGTTCTGCCTTCGCCGAAAATCGGAGCAACTCTGTAGGGTCTGATTTCGTCTTTGGATTTATCGATTGAGAATTCATCAATGATTCTGCCGTCGTTAAGCTCGGAAATAATTGAAATCTTATCGCCGTCAACCTCAACAAGAGCAAATGATGAAACCTGCTCCTCATGGGGATAGAAAGATGCGTGCCATACCTTGTCGGTGGTTTTTGTTCCGGGAGGATTGAAGTTTGCATTGCCGAGTTCATAGTGAACGGTTCCCTGCGAGGGTCTGTCAAAAATCTCCTCATTCTTTATCGGGAATGAACGGGAGAAGTTATGCTCATGACCCGAGAAAAGAATATCGAGCATTTCCATGGACTCACGCATCATGGGATAATCATCATCGTTTGCAAGATTCGGACCTGCATAATAAACGGGAAAATGCTGAGTACCGAGCTTCCAGGTTTTATCGCTTTTTGCAATATCTTTTATTGCCCATTCATTCATAAGCTCGGGCTCGTTAACGCCGAAAACATTGAAATGAACGTTACCGTAATCAAATGAATATATTTCCGTCTGCCAGCCTTCGGGGCCGTTTTTCGGATAGGAATATTCGAGCTGTGTGTTGAAAAACTCAGCAGGCTCGGCATAGTATCTGTTCACTTCTTCAGGAAAATAATGCTCAAAGCCTCTGTTATCGTGGTTTCCGCAGGTCATCATATAGGGCAGATGTTCAATTATGCCCTCCATGCCCTCAAACATTGCGTTCCACTGGATTTCATGCTGACCGCAGTTGGTATTGTCGCCTGCTGTGAGAATAAACTTCACATCGGGATATTTTGCAAGAACATCTTTGAGGAATTTATTGAGTGTTGAATAATCGGGGTTATAGTGGTCGTTATCCTTCTGATGGTCGGAAATAGCTATAAATCTGAACTTTGTAAGATTTTCTTCCTCGGTATCAAACCAGAATTCCTCACTTCTGTTTTTTGCGCTTCCGCAGGTATAATAATATCTTGTTCCGGGTATGAGATTTGACGGAGTTGCCCAGAAGATATTGCTCGTGTTGACATCGCTCCTGAAGGGCTTGACTATTGCATCCGCACGCTTCTTTTCTCCGCCTTTTTCGTAAT
>JAZSAH010000245.1:0-7484 GCA_045601745.1 Acutalibacteraceae bacterium | reverse complement strand
GATGCATCGTGACAATGTTCTTGTCTGGATGAACACGATTATCTATGACCATAAAGAACAGCTTTCGGGAGGTCACAGCGATGACACCGCCCTCACCGTCGGCGAGGATTACGGCTGGGGCTGGATTGCCGATAAGGACGTTGACATGATACAGACCGACTGGACAATGATGCTTGTTGATTATCTGAAACGCTCGGGAAAATACTGCCGCAAATAAGATAACCCCGTTTGGAATGAACCAAACGGGGCATTTTTTATCCGTGTTGCTTTATATATTCTTCCACCGTCATGCCGTTGATAAGAATCTCCGTCAGTTCAATCTTGTGGTTAAATATTGTTGCTTTTACAGTGAAATTCAGGTTTTCATCCGTAACAAGATAACCTCCTCCGTAATCGGAAAACATTTCATAAAATAAGTCTCGGGGAAAATAATCACTGTATATTCCCGATTCTTCATTAAAATAATCGTAATCGCTTTTGAGGTAGAGCTTGCCTTTCGGCTTTTTTTCGGAGAATTCAGTAACAGAATAAAGTCCGTTTTCGCCTTTTTTCATTATTGCGTATTTGCTGTCATCACGGTACGGAGGAGTTGTGCCTTTTATCGGTGTATATATAAAAGCTGAGCCTAAATAATCATGGTATTCTGCCTCAACTCCTTCAACCTCAAAAATGAATTCTTCGCCTTTGTTGGCAATCAGCCATTCGGTGACGGGTCTTATTGCCGTAAGTGATAATGCAAACGCAAGCTGAATTGCAATAAGAATGATTATCGGAAGCTTTTTACGCATCGTTATCAGCCTCCTTTATTTTAAAGGATTTTGAGAGCTTTCTGTTGATAAGAAGCAGTGCAACGCCCATAACAACGCAGGCGATTCCGCTGTAAACCAAATCCCAGTTGCCCATGATAAGCGTTACATAAATGATGTAGCAAATCATTATCAGTCCGAGATTTACAGTCAGCATCTTTGCATTCTTTATACCGCTGATAATCAATATAATGCTTGATGCGAGCGAAATAAGAGAGATGACTGTCTGCAATTCTTCTCAGGCTGAAAAATTTTCAATAACCGAGCTTCCGCCGAGAATAAAAGAGGTTAATGCCGTCACGGAAAGAAAAGCAGTTTTGACGGGGTTTTTCCCGAGGTCTTTTCTGCCGATAAAAAATGCAAGTGCGAAAATTAAAACCGAAACAACAAAGGGGAGCACCGCATATCCGTCCTGCTTGTAATCATCAAACAGCATTTCTGTTATAACACAGAGAACGGCATTGAGAACGGTGATGCACGGAACGGCAACAAATCTGAACGGATAGGGCGAATCTCCGTTTTTATCTGCCGCATATAGAAGCGTGAGAACAGCAAGAAGCAGATAAAACATAATAATGAACGGCCGCTGACCTGTTATGCAGAGCGACGAAACAACAAGGAATGCGGCAGTAATAACCGAAACCCATACCGAGTATTTATGCTTCATATCAGAGCCTTTTGATTTGAAAACAAACATAAGTCCTGCCGCAAAGAGGGGAATAAGTGCTGCCGTATATTCTGCTTCGGTAAAAAAATTCCATGTGCAGATGCAGGCGAAATATGCCGTAAGCGGAAAAACGGAGTTCAGAACAAATGCCATGGGTAAAATTAACAGAGCATCAATTATCAGGAGTTTTTCAAACCCGAGGTCTGCACCGAAATTTTCGTTGACAAGAGCGTTTGTTATTGCAAGCCCCGCTGACCACGCAACGCAGGCACCTTCACACCACGAAACGCTTTCTTTTTTCTTTGAATAAGCATAAAATGCAACTGCACATCCTGCAACAAGAGGAAGAAACATCAACGCCGCAAGAAGCGCTTCGGGAATTTCACTCCAGAAATACGCAAAAACAATCACTATGCCCGTAACGGTAAGAAGTGTGCCGAGGGTTGCAAAAACAATATTCATTGCCTTGCGGTTGTCCTTTTTCGTTGCCTCGAGTCCGACGTTGCGTTTTTCGCCGTAAATAATTTCTTCAAGACTCACCCCGAAAACATCCGCAAGCACACCGAGCATTTCAATGTCAGGCTGAGTTCTGTCATTTTCCCAGCTTGAAACGGTCTGCCTTGTGACATTGATTTTTTCTGCAAGAGAATCCTGAGTCAGTTTTCTTTCGTTTCTCAGCCTTTTAATGTTTTTTGAAACTTTTGCCATTTTTTCACCTCCCGTGAATTAAACGGAGTCTTTCCGCAACATAATTTAATCATAAAACGGTAAAAAAGTCACGCAACAAAGTGTTGCATCGGCTTTTTTGGATAAAAAACAGAGGAATGCTTATATGCATCCCCCTGAAAATTCAATATTTATCTTCCTCATAAGCCACGATGGTATATCCCATGGGATAGGGTTCAACCTCGGGAGAATCAATGAAGGTTCTGATGACATGATAAAAAACAACCCTTTGCACTGTGCAGCTTCTTGAACGTATGCGGTCAAGAGTTATGTCGCTTCTGAGGTATGTCACAACATCACCGTCATCATCGATGAACGAATCAACATGAACATAATCAAAATCGGGAAGCTTGTATTCCTCGGCGTAGTCTTCAATGCTGTAGTCTTCTTTTCTGAAAAACATACGGTCATATTTCAGATGCCATTTGACTAATTCCTTTTTGAACTCCGTTTCGCTCATGGGGTTAATCCAGCTCATTTTGAAATCCCGAGCTCCTTGCAGCAATCGCAGACGATTTTCTGCATTTCATCCATTTTCTTTTCGATGTCGGCAACGATAGCCAGCTGTGTGCGGCATCTGACAAGATTATGTTCGGGATATTCGGTCTTGAAATATGTGTCTCCGTTTATGAAGTCTCCGAGGAAACGCATTCCGCATTCAAGAGTCATGAGCTTTGAGGAGAATGCAAGCTGTTCAATTTCATTTTTGGTGAGGCTTTCGCCTGCGGTTGAGAGATAACCGAGGGTGTATGCTCTGAAGTTTTCAAGGCTGAGTGATACTTTTGAAATATCCTTTTCATCCTCCGATGCGGTGTTTGCACCGAAACGGATGCTGTCGCCGAAATCATAGAGCGAAAGACCGGGCATAACGGTATCAAGGTCAACAACGCATATTCCTTCGTCTGTTTCATCGTCAAACATAACGTTGTTGAGCTTTGTGTCATTGTGTGTAACTCTTAAGGGAAGCTCGCCTGCGTTGAGCATATCAAGAAGAACGGAGCAATCCTTTTCTCTTTCAAGAACAAACTTTATTTCTTCCTCTGCCTGAGAAGCTCTGCCCGAAAGGTTATCCGCAACAGCCTTTTTGAAATCTGCAAATCTCGAAACGGTGTTGTGGAAGTTGGGAATCGTTTCCGCAAGAGAATCGATGGGATAGTCGGCAAGGATGCGCTGGAATTTACCGAATGCTTTTGCCGCATTGAAGAATACTCCGGGGTTTTCAACGCTCTGGTATGAATGGGCGTTGTAAATATAGTTATAGCATCTCCAGAAACGGTTTTCGCCGTCGATATAATAAGGCTTTCCGTCTTTTGCGGGGATAACATAAAGGCATTCCCTCTCAACATCTCCGCCGTTTTTTTCAACATATTCACGCATATAGTTTGTAACGCCGACAACATTCTTCATAAGAGCTTCGGGCTGTCTGAAAACATAGGTGTTGAGTTCCTGAACGAGATATTTGTTGAGCTTGCCGCTTTCTTCACGGAAATCAAAAACATAAGTGTTGTTTATATGACCGTAGTGAAGCTGTAAGCTTTTTTCGAATTCGCCTGCAAATTCAAACGCATTGAGAAGCTCCGTAACAATTGTATTATCCATATTATTCATACCTTTCTGAACTCAATATTTCCGAAAAATTCGGGTCTGTGAAAATCGGGTTTTTCTGTTATGACAGGGAAAAACGAGCCGAAATGAGGATTATCCGAAAGTTCGGCGCATTTATAAAAATTGCCTTTTATTGTTGCCTCTTTGATTTTATATTCTACCCCGTAAAGAACGGAAATCAGCTTTTCGGGAATAATGATTTCATATCCCCATGCAGTTTTGCCGTTTTCGGTTATTTCCATGGTTTTGATAACGGGCTCGAGGTCGGTAAGTGATTTGATAAAAACTCTGTCATGGCGGCAGGTTCCGATTTGTGAAAGATAAACGCCGCTTTTGTTGACCTCGAAATTGATATACCGTTCATCTCCCTCAACGGGCATGAGAAAAACTTCAAGACAGCTGTCGGTATATACAGGGTCGTCACGCTTAGTGCAATTGCAGAGTATGTTATCTTCAAACGACCACAAAACCGCATGAATGCCCTCGTTTTCAACAGCAAATATTCCGACATGGCTTTCGGGATGAATATCGCCGTCTTTTTCCCACGGAAAGTTTGCTATTTCACCGACGGGGAAATCTTTAATGTCATTTTTGTTATTAAAAATCGGAGCAATCAAGCAAATTACCTCCGTATGGCATATATTTAATGTATATTATAATATATTATATCCGATTAGTCAACCGAGAAAACATTTACAAACATCTGTCATTTTATTTGCATTTATGAAAAAACGGTGCTATAATACAGGCATAAATAAATGAGGAGGAAAAATTTTCATGAAAAAAATATCAATGAAAGTCTTATCTGCAATTCTTGCGTCAGTGATGCTGATTTGTTCTGCACCGCTTGCGGGACTGGCAGGAATAGACATCGGCAGCTTATTCACCGTTTCCGCTGCAAAAATATCCTCGTATGAAGTCGGAGATATTATCGAGTTCGGTTGGTATCCGCAGAGTGAGGTTACTGATTCGAGCATTATTTCTGCTCTTAATACCGCAGGCGGCGAGTGGATATCCTACGGTTATTACAGCGGTACACAATACGGCAATCTTGGTTCTTTGTATGACGGTCAGATGAAAGCCGGAGATTTTATGCGGTATAAGGATGTAATATACGGTTCTGACAAATACCGCGGTGTAGTTTTTGACATTTACAGACCGGGAGTAACAGGGAAAAAAACCGACGATTATCATTCGTCAGACAAGAGACAGTGGTCCAACGGATATACATACGGAAATGTTTATTGGTTCAAATATGAGCCGATTGAATGGCGTGTGCTTGACCCCGACACTGGTATGGTAATGGCTGAAACAATTCTTGATTCACAGGCGTATAACAACTATACTCTCAAATACGGAACCGATGGTGACGGTGTTGAAGCGTTTTGGGGCGATTCTTCAAGAACATATTATGCCAACGATTATGTCAATAGCAGCATAAGAGAGTGGCTTAACTACGATTTTTATAACACGGCATTTTCCACTGCACAGCAGGGTATAATCAAATATACACGCCTTGACAACTCAGCCTCCCGTGAAGAAGATTCCGAATATGATTCCGCTGCGACAAACGACAAAATCTATCTGCTCTCTTGGGATGATATGTTGAACACAAGCTACGGCTTTAGCTCGGATTACAAAAAATATGACGGTGCACGAAGAACGCAAGGAAGCGATTATGCGAAGTGTCAGGGACTTTGGGTGTTCAGGAGTGATGGCCACAGCTACGACGGAGTATCCGAATGGCTTTTACGCTCCGCATTTAACACTTCAAACAGAATCCGTTATGTCTGTACTTACGGGCATGTCGACGACTACACCTGGACCCACTACACTGATTGTGGCATTCGCCCCGCTTTGAATTTTAATCCGTCATCTCAAATTTTTCAATCCGATGTTAAAGATACCGGAAGCTACAGCGGCGAAGTTCCCGTACATAAACATTCCTACACATCAACAATAACAACTCCCGCAACCTGCACGGCAAAAGGTGTTAAAACTTTCACCTGTTCATGCGGCTACAGCTATACGGAATCAATTCCTGCAAAGGGTCATGATCTGAGTGCATGGCTCATTTATCAGGAATCCACCTGCACCGAAAGAGGTATAAGATATAAGGGATGTTACACCTGTGAAGAAGTTATTGAAGCGGAATATATTCCCTTGAAAGACCATACCGAGTCAGACTGGATAAGAGATTCATATCCAACCTGCACTGAGCGCGGTTATGCACATAAGGAATGCACCGTCTGCGGAATTGTTACAGACACCGGATATTATGAAATGACGGGTCATACCGAAGGCAACTGGGAAATCACAAAAGCCGCAACCTGCAGTGCAAAGGGCACGAGAGTAAAGAAATGTACTGTCTGCAAAGCTGTTATCAAGTCGGAAGATATTGCAATGACAAGCCATTCCGCAGGCAATTGGGAAATAACCCAAAAAGCAACCTGCACTAAGAACGGTACAAAAGTAAAGAAGTGTGTCAACTGCGGTATAACTGTTGATACCGAGGTTATTTCTGCAACGGGACACAGCTATGCCGTTGTTTCCGACGTTGCACCCACCTGCACAAAGGCCGGCTCAAAATCCTATAAATGTTCGTCATGTCAGTACACATATACCGAAACAATCCCTGCAACGGGTCATACCGACGGAAAATGGGAAATCATAAAAGAACCTACCTGCACCGAAACGGGTCTTAAAAAGGGCAAGTGCAGCGCCTGCGGTCAGGTTCTTGATTCCGCAGTAATTCCCGCAAAGGGTCATACACCCGGTGAATGGCAGACAGTCACAAACGCAACCTGCACAGCAGACGGTTCAAAAGTAAAGAAATGTACTGTGTGTAAAGCTGTTGTTGAGAATGAATCCATCCCTGCAACGGGTCATACCGACGGCAGCTGGGAAATTATAAAAGCACCCACCTGCACCGAAGCCGGTCTCAAAAAGGGTAAGTGCAGCGTATGCAAGCAATATCTTGAATCCGTAACCATTCCTGCAACCGGACATAAAGAATCCGACTGGATTTGTGATAAACTCCCCACTTGCACAGAAAAAGGTGATGCACATAAGGAATGCACCGTTTGCGGTGCAATAACCCTCTACGGAAAATATGATCCGACGGGTCATAAAGCAGGAAATTGGGAAACAGTTATTGAACCTACAACCGAAACCGAAGGCAAGAAGGTTAAGAAATGCACTGCTTGCGGAACAACTCTTGAAGAAGAGGTAATCGCAAAGATTCCCAAGGAAGCTGTAAAAGATGATTCGCTTATAAAAACTCCTTCACGCACCTCCGTTAACTATGGCGATGCACTGATTCTCCATGTTGATGCATCGAAGATTCCCGAAGGCGGTTATGTTGAGTGGACAAAATCAAACGATAATTTTGAGGCTCGTTACGTTGACGAAACGCACGTTTCATGCAAAATTGAACCGGACAATGACGGTTCAACCGTATTCGTTGCAACAGTCTATGATGCTCAGGGCAATCCCGTTTTGACGGATGAAGTGACCATGAAAGCAAATGCATCGCTTTTCCGCATGATAATCGGTTTGTTCAAGGTTTTGTTCGGTTTAGCGAAAACATATCCCAGTGCAATCAGATTTTAACCAATAAAAACGGGTACGGCAAAACCGTACCCGTTAAATTTATGCAATTACATAGCTTCAACGATAGC
>JAZSAH010000244.1:0-2121 GCA_045601745.1 Acutalibacteraceae bacterium | reverse complement strand
ACGGAGAAATGAATGTTATGATTCCTTCAAGAAACAGAATGAAATATTGCATGGTTTTCCCTCTTTTTATTGTTTGAATTATTCTACCATGTAATTTGAAACAAAACAATAATATATTGAAAAATAATTTTAAAACTGTATAATTATAAACGGTGATACTATGTCAGACAGATATATCATAGGCAGGCTTTTCGGAATGCAGGATTTGAAATACCGTGATTTTCACGCAAAGCTTATGCCGACGGTTGAAAAATCAAAGGTTATCGGCGTGCGTACACCCGAACTTCGTAAATTTGCAAAAGAAATATCGAAAACGGCACTTGCCGCTGATTTTATAAAGAAACTTCCCCACGATTATTATGAGGAGAATAATCTCCATGCGTTTCTTGTTGAATCGATTTCCGATTATGACGAATGCATAAAGGAGCTGAACAGATTTCTGCCTTATGTCGATAACTGGGCAACCTGCGATATGATGCGCCCGAAAGTTTTCAAAAAGAATCTTTCCGCATTGCTCACGGAAATCAGAAAATGGCTTGAGTCCGATGATACATATACCGTGCGTTTCGGAATTGAATGTCTTATGTGTTATTATCTCGATGAAAAGTTCAGCGATGAATATCCTGCTCTTGTTTCTGCAATCCGCTCGGATGAATACTATATAAAAATGATGCAGGCGTGGTATTTTGCAACCGCACTTTCAAAGAGATTTGATGATATTATTCCTTATATCGAACAAAACCGGCTTGACGCCGATACCCATAACAAAACAATCCGCAAGGCGATTGAAAGCTATCAGATAACCGATGAACAAAAAGCATATCTGAAAACGCTGAAAAGATGATTTTTGTTGCATTATATAATCTGATATGATAAATTATAGATATATCATCGGAGAGGGGCGTTTTGATGAAAAAAGTTCTGTCGGTTATTCTTGCGATTCTGGCTGCCTTTTCATGCATCGGTTATGCATCTGCATCGGAGGAATATCCCGTTAAGCGAGAGAATGTCAATGTAAGGGATCCTTATATTCTTGTTCATGACGGCAAGTATTATATGTACGGAACCTGCCTTGCATACGGCAAGGGATACGGATGTTGTGTGAGCGAAGATGCGGAAAACTGGTCGGAGAGAATTCAGATTTTCACTCCCGAAGAAGATTCTGACATGGAAGCTGATTTCTGGGCGCCCGAATGCCATTATTATAACGGCAGCTTCTATCTTTTCGCAACCTACCGTTCAAGGGCAAGCGGAAAAAGAGGCACGGCAATATTCAAATCGGAATCGCCGACGGGACCTTTTGAGCTCTGGAGCGACGGACACGTAACTCCGAAGTCGATTGACTGCATTGACGGTACATTGTATATCGACCGAAACGGTCAGCCTTGGATGGCTTATGTCAATGAATGGACATCGAGTCCCGATGAGGTTGGTGAAATGGCGGCGGCAAAGCTGAGCGAGGATTTCAAATCCTTTATCAGCGAACCGATAATGCTTTTCAGAGCAAGAAATCATATCTGGACAACGGGGCGTGTTACCGACGGACCTGCTTTTTACCGTACCGAAAACGGCAGACTTATAATGCTCTGGTCAAATTTTTCGGAGTCGGGATGCTATGCTGTCGGAATGGCTGTTTCCGATAACGGTGAAATTGACGGAAATTGGATTCACTATCCCGAAGCGTTCTATGAAAAAGGCGATGCATTTGAGCTTGACGGCGGACACCCCATGCTTTTTTATAATCTTGAAGGCAAGCTTATGATGTCAATCCATTCACCCAACGGAAGAGAAGGAGATTTGTTTGAAACGGCAAAATTCCTTGAACTTGAAGATACGGGAAATATGCTTAAAATCAAGGATAAATATACTTTCGGCGATATGTTTTACAGAGCGTTTTTTGAGCTTTATTACAGTGTAATATCTGTTTGGTATAAAATATTTTAAGGAGTGTTTTTTATGATTTATAAAATTGAAAATGAGTTTCTGACCTGCGAAATCGATGATATGGGTGCGCAGCTTCATTCGCTCAAATCGAAAGAAAACGGAACGGAATATATCTGGCAGCGCAACCCCGATATATGGTACGGTCAGGCACCTGTTTTATTCCCCGTTATCGGTCAG
>JAZSAH010000243.1:0-43992 GCA_045601745.1 Acutalibacteraceae bacterium | reverse complement strand
GCATAGTGCATTTTGCAGAATTCATCGATGGTGAGGAAGCCGTCGCTTGCGGTTGTGTGGCAATGAAGCTGGGTTTTGTAATCATCCCACTTATCCCAGTCGATATCATCGTAGGGACTTTCTATGATATAGTTTTTTGCTGCTTCGGCAGGCACATCATCCGATGCAAAAACAGGTGATGCACCGAATACCATTGTTCCTGCAAGAATGAGTGAAATGATTTTTTTTGCAATTTTCATGGTATCATCTCCCTTGAAATAATACATTAATTATATCATAATAACAAAGAAGTTTTCAATTGTTTAAACTATAAAAAAGAAAGGGCAAGAATTTGGTATTCTTGCCCAATTTTATTTTACTGTTTTGCACCTTCGTCGAACATCTCAAGCATCTTAACGCTTGCTGCAAAGCAGTTTGCAATTCCTGCTTCGTTCATGTTGGTGTATGTATCGAGTCTTGTGTGATAATAGCGTTCAAGCTTGTGGTTAAGACCTGTAACGCCTGCTGCTCTGAAACCGCCCTGTGAGAATGCTGCAGCATCAACTGCACCGCCGAGAGGAGGAACGCCGCCCTTTTTGCAGGGAACGCCGACTGCCTTTGCAGCTTCCATAAAGAGGTCTGCGCAGTCTTTGTCGCTTCTTACCGTGCCGTTGAGGTCATAGTAGTTTGACATAAGATATTTGGGGTCGTTGATTGTGTCATATGCATATATGAATGTGGGAACATCCTTGAACTCATCCTTGTGAGCTTCAACCCATGCCTTTGAGCCTCTGAGACCGATTTCTTCGGAGCCTGTAAGGATAACACCGATTTCTGTGTTTTCAAGCTCGATGCCTTCATCCTTGAGATATTTGAGGATTGCAATGCCCATGTAGCAGCCTGTAAGGTTGTCGTTTGCACCGTCAACAACTCTGCGGTAGTTTACCATGAAATAAAGACCGATTGAGAAGGGGAGAGTAACAAGACCCCAGAGACCTGCTTTAACGAGAGGGTCGGAAACATCGGGCATACCGAAAGTGATGCCGTTTTTGGCAACATAAATAATTGAAAGAACAAGATAGAAAACAGCTGCACCGATAACGATGATTGCATGGCCTTCAAAACCTACACCGCCGAGAGCATAGTTGACGGGCCATTCCCATGTTGCGTCGGGGTGACCGTTGAAGATGATTCTTCTCTTGACTTCGCCCGTGCACTTTTTGATAGCGGTAACATTGTGGCTTGTTTTCTTGGGAAAGATGGGGTCGAGAACTTTCTTATAAAGACCGAACTGAAGAAGAACGATTGCAAAGCCTGCAATGATGAGAGGAATTGAAATAACGGGAGCAAACGGGAAGATAACCGCACCGAGAATTGCAAGCGTTACGGTGAAATAAATCCAGCCTAAGAAAGCACGCGGAGCAACCTCATAGCTTTCGATTTTAACATCCTCACAGCCGCATTTCTTTTCGAGAACCTTTGCCATATATTCGCAGGATTTCTTTTCACCCTCCGAACCGGGGTCTCTTTTGCCGCATTTTTTGATAACATGGGTTATTTCGTTAATCATGTATTTTGCGGCGCTGTCTTTCTGGTCAATGATTTTCTGTAAATTCACAATTGGTATCCCCTTTCACATGATATAACAAAATTTTAACACTATGAAAATATTTTGTCAATAAATCAAAAGGCAACTGTTACATTTTTTGAAAATATTATTCAGTTTTATTTCAGTTCGATATCGGCATATGCGGCATAGTGGTCGGAATAGTATCTGCCGTCAATCATCTTATCAATAACTTTGAATCTGACGGGCATGACCGTTGCTTCATCAACAAAAACAAAGTCGATTATCGCTTTGATTTCGTCGGGTCTGAAGCCGTGATATGTAAGACTGTCGTCTGTTTCGGGAGCAAGCTTTCTTGCATCCTTCATGTTTGCGGAAACCATTGTGTTGTAGCATTCGGAATCCTGATAAACATTGAAATCGCCCGTGCAGACAACGGGTATACCGCCGAATGATGCAGCTTTTTCCTGAATCATCTTAACGCCGTTAATCTGAGCCTTAGTGCCTACATGGTCGAGATGGGTGTTGAAATGAACATAGGATTTGCCCGTTTCCTTTTCGGTAAGCTTAACATATGTTGCATTTCTTATGCAGGCGGCATCCCAGCCCTTGCCGGGTTTGTCGGGAGTTTCGGAAAGCCAGAAATTTCCGCTGTCACTTGCTGTAAATTTATCTTTTTTATAGAAAACTGCCGAAAATTCACCTTTTTTCTTGCCGTCATCTCTGCCGACACCGACATAAGCATATTCGGGAAGATTTTTGATGAGCTTTTTCATCCATGACCAATGCGCTTCCTGAACGCCGAATGAATCGGGATTTGCTTCGCGGATAATCTTATAAACAAGGGGAGCTCTTTTATACCATTTTCTGTGTTTTCTGCCTGCACAAAGCAGGTTGAATGTCAAAACTCTGAACATTTTATTTACCTCCGTTAAAAAGTGTAAGCTCAGCGATAACCGGGAAATGATCCGATGGATAAATAAGGTCAATCATATTTGTATCAACAACAGTTGTTTTTACCGATGAACAATAGCCATTGACAAAAATATAGTCGATGGGTTTTGTGTTGAAAACAAAGGGATTGTAGTCATGGTATGTTGCGCAGTCGTCATATTTTTTCGCCATGTGTTTTGTATCCCTGAGTCCGCATGAGAGCAGTTTAAGATAAATATCCGAACCTTCTCTTGTGTTGAAATCACCCGTTAAAACAACGGGGATATCGGGAGCAATTGCGGCAATTCTTGAAGCAAGAAGGGGAACGGATTCGTTCTGTGCAACAACGCCTACATGGTCGAAATGAGTGTTGAAATGCGCATAAACAAAGCCTGTTTCCTTGCATCTGAGGATTGCATATGTAGCGATTCGGGGGCATCCGCCGTCCCAGCCCCAGGAAGGAGTATCGGGGGTTTCGGAAAGCCAGAAATCACCTGATTCAACCAGCTCATATTTATCCTTGAGATAAAAAATCGAGCAGGATTCGCCGAGCGAGATGCCGTCATCTCTGTATGTTCCGACTCTTGCGTACTGCGGAAGGGCAGCTTCAAGTGAGTCTGTCCACCATTTGTCCGCTTCCTGAACGCCTATTGAATCCGCAGCGTGTTTTTCTATCATTTTAACGGTTCGGGGAAGTCTGTTTTCGTTGGACTGATAACCGTCGCCGTTGATTTTAAGGTTGAAAGACATGGTTTTGAGTTCGTGATGTGTTACAGCTTCTGCGATGGGGTTGGGATTGACATTTATTCCGACGGGGTCGGGCGGATTGGAGGGTATACCCTGAGAAGGCGTGAAAAGAGATGCTATTGCCATGAAAACGGCAACAAATATCTGACAGAATTTAAAAAGCATTTCAAATCCCCCTTATCCGTTAATGAGTGTGAGTTCCGAAATGACGGGGTGATGGTCGGATGGGTAAATACCGTTGAGCTTTTCAGAATCAACTTTATAGCTCTTTACGCTTGAAACAAAGCCGTTGACGAAAATGTAGTCAATGGGTTTTTCTTTTTCAACAAGCTCGGAATAGCCGTGGTATGTAACTGTTCCTTCTGCCGTTTCTGCAAGATATTTTGTGTCCATGAAACCGCTTTCAAGAACTCTGTTGTATGCATCTCCGCCTTCCGTGTCGTTGAAGTCACCCGAGAAAACAACGGGGATATCGGAGGCGATTTCCGCAATTTTCTTTGAAACAACCGCAACCGATTCGTTTCTTGCGATAACGCCCATGTGGTCAAAATGAGCGTTGAAATGAGCATATGTGAAGCCCGTTTCCTTGTTTTTAAGAATAGCGTATGTGCAGACCCTCTTGAACATGGCATCCCAGCTTCTTGAAGCCTTTTCGGGTGTTTTTGAAAGCCAGAAGGTTCCCGAGTCGAGAAGCTCATATTTGTCTTTCTTGTAGAATACGGGGCTTGCTTCACCGCCGCCTTCGTTGGAATCTCTGCCTATGCCGACATATGCATATTCGGTAAGCTCTGCAGGAAGCCTTTCCATCCAGCCTTCATCAGCCTCCTGAAGACCGAATGAATCAGGATTGTATTTTCTGATATTTGAAACAATCTCGTCTGTTCTGTTTTCAGGTGATTTTTCACCTGAACCGCCGATCCAGACATTGTAGCTCATGATTGTAACAGCCTGGGTTTTGTCAGCTTCGGGAATTGTTGCAGGGTTAACTTGAGTAACGGGTGTGGGGGTGTAGAAAAGTGAAAGTATCGCCGTGACAACAGCGAAGAATGCACCGATGATTTTGTCAATCATTTTTATCTCTCCTTAATTTATATAGTCCGTCAACGCCGAAATATCAAGCAAATCAAGATTTTCGGCAGTTGAAATAACGCCGTGAATATCTTTTGCCATTTTCATGATGCCGCCGTTTTCATCGCTTTCCGCATTGAGAACGATTATCGGGTCATGAACGCTCAGACGAAGCAGGAACCAACCGTTGCCGTTATCTTTATCGGCATTGATTCGGATTCCTTCATGATTATCGTTTGCTGCCGACCAGCTTTCATTGAGCTTTGCAGCGTTTTCAAAAAGGGAAATTATCTTTTCACCCTCGGGTCTGAATTTATCGCAGAGAATTTTGAAACGCATTTCCTTTTCCTCAATGGGCTCACGGAGATTTGCAATCAGGTCACCCAGCGTTTTTCCTTCTTTTGCAAGAGAAGCCGCTTCGATAATCAATTTGGTTATAAGATATGCACCGTCATCGAGATAATAATTCTCGGCAAACGCCGCATGACCCGAGGTTTCCATTGCAAGAGGGCATTTCACGCCGCTTTTCTCAAGCTTAATCTGTTTGTTGATAACATTTCTGTAGCCTCTTTTGAAGCGAAGATGAACGCCGCCGTTATCGGCAATAAACTCTGCAAGACCGTCGGAGGTTACGCTGTCTGTAACAATCGTGCCGCCCTTGCATGAATCAAGAGCAACCTTTGATGCGAGCGCAACAAGACGGTTTCTGTTGATTTCGAAGCCGCCCTTGCCCACACAGCCGGCTCTGTCAACATCGGTATCAAATATAACGCCGAAATCAGCCTCCGAAGCCTTGACGGCATCTGAAATGCTTTCCATGGCTTCTGCGTTTTCGGGATTAGGAGCATGATTCGGGAAATTTCCGTCGGGATCAAGAAAAACGCTTCCCTCAATATTTGCACCGAGAGGTGCAAGAACATCATAAGCATAAAAACCGCCGACACCGTTGCCTGCATCAACAACGATTTTCATTCCGTCAAGGGGTTTATCGCCGTTGTTTACGCCTTTTATTATCATTTCACGGAGAATTTCCGCATATCGCTTCATGAAATCGCAGGTAACAACCTCACCGTTTCCGTTCCCGACGGGATTATCCGTTTTGCCTGCAATTTCAAGGATATCTGCAATATCCGAGCCGTCAAGTCCGCCCTCACGGGTGAAAAACTTAAGACCGTTTCTGTCTTTGGGATGATGGCTTGCCGTAATCTGCACCGCACCGTCGCAGCCGAGTTCAACCGTTGTCATAAACATCGCAGGGGTTGATGCAAGTGAGCAGTCGATAACCTTTGCACCGTTTGAAACAAGAGCTTTGATAACGGCATTCTTTATTCTGTCCGCCGAAAGACGGCTGTCATGACCGACGGAAATGCAGGGAGTTTCTTTTCCTGTTTTGTTTTTCAGCCATGAAATGAAACCGAAGCCGGATTTCATAACCATTTCATCGCTCATAAAAAGGGGATTTGATTCATCGCCGAGCGCATAGCCTCTGATGTCACTTCCGCTTTTGAATTTTGAATAATCCACGGTTATCCCTCCTTGGAAAAATATTCATCGGAAACGCTGAGCAAAAATTTATACATGGGGATATATGCCTGATAATATCCTCTTATGATTTCAATGATTCTTTCATCTTTCAGGTCATCGAGATCGCCTGAAAATGAAATGAAACCCACATCTTTTGCGTTGTAGAATTCTTCAAGTCCTTCGGGACAGCCGGGAAAGGGTCTTTTATACTGTCTTTTGAAGAAAACGGAACCGCATTTTATGCATTTATCAGCAGCATCCCTGAATTCCTCGGGTCTTTCACGCAGATTTTTTCTGAACGTTTCGAGAAGACCGGGCTCATCACCGTAGAAACCGACGCCGAGGGAATATTCACGGGGAGTCACCTCAAACCACATACACGGATATCCGACCCATTCCCGTTTCGGGCGCATGAACATTATCCACATATTCTCACGGTAAAGGGATTTATCTTTGGTGTATCTCGTATCCCTTCTGACTCTCGAAACCATTTTTGTCGGAATTGTGTTCATAAGAGGGTCAACCGAAACAAGCTCTTCACCGATAATCCCTGCAATCTGGCGCATGGGAATCGTGACGCCGCTTTTTATTGCTTCTTTATGTTCCTCATAATAAGCCTTGGAATCTCTGAAACGGTTGTCTGCAAGCAGAAACAACGCTTCACGGGTTATGCCGTCATATCTCATTTGAGCAGACCTCCCCGATAAAGTCTTTCCGCCGCAAGCATGATTGCGGTTTTTGCCGAATGGAAGTTAATTCCGCCCTGCATCCATACCGCAAAGGGTTCACGCAGAGGAGCATCTGCCGAAAGCTCGATTGATGAGCCGAGAATGAATGCGCCTGCTGCCATGATAACCTTGCTGTCATAGCCGGGCATATCCCAGGGTTCGGGCGAAACATAGGAATCAACGGGAGCTCCGCTTTGGATGCCTCTGCAGAATTCAACAAGTCTGTCAGAGTTTTCAAGGCAGAGAGTCTGAATAATGTCGTGTCTGCTTTCCTCGCTTGACGGAGTAACGTCAAAGCCGAAATTTTCAAAGAGTGCCGCCGCATAAACAGCCGCCTTGAGTGCTTCGCCCACAACATGGGGTGCATGGAAAACACCCATGAACATATTTCGGTTTTCTCCGAGTGTGCAGCCTACCTCTTTTCCGAGACCGGGAGTTGTTGCTCTGTATGCACAAAGCTCAACAAGGTCGCTTCTGCCTGCTATGTAGCCGCCCGTTTTTGCAATCGAGCCGCCTGCATTTTTTATAAGTGAACCTGCCATAAGGTCTGCACCGACCTCTGTGGGCTCTTTTTTTTCAACAAATTCGCCGTAGCAGTTGTCAACCATAACAACCGCATCGCTTTTTGAATGAACAAGAGCGCAGATTTCTCCGATTTCATCAACTGAAAGACTCGGGCGGAGACTGTAGCCTCTTGAACGCTGGATGTATACCATCTTCGGGTTCATTTCAAGAGCTTTTTCAATTGCGGCAAGGTCGGGTCTGCCGTTTTTATCAAGGTCAACCTGAGCATAATCCACGCCGAAATCCTTAAGCGAACCCATTCCGCTGCCGCTTAAACCGATAACGCCGTGAATTGTGTCATAAGGAGTGCCGGTAACGCAGAGCATTGTGTCACCGGGGCGTAAAACTCCGAAAAGAGCAACGGCAAGGGTGTGTGTGCCGCAGGTGAAGGAATGACGGACTATCGCATCCTCCGCACCGAAAACATCGGCATAAATTCTGTCAAGCTTATCTCTGCCCGTATCACCGTAGCCGTAACCCGTTGAGCCTGCAAAATCCGTTTCGCTGACCCTGTTTTCAATGAAAGCGGAAAGAACCTTCTGTTGATTATATTCGGTTATATCTTCGATTTCCGCAAATTTTTTCTTTGCTTTTTCAAGTGCCGCATCGCTTGCAATCTTGATTTTTTCGCTTATACTAAAAAACTCTTTCAATTTCTTACCTTACCTTTTATAGATTCTGTTCAATGATTTGAAAAATTCTTTGTTTGCGCTGTCAAGCTGTTCTTTTGTAACTCTGTAGCTCCAGTTTCCCTTTGCAACGCCGGGAGTGTTTATCCTTGTGTCCGAACCGTACATAAGAAAATCCTGAACGGGAATTATCGCAAGGTCGCTGACGCTTGCAAATATTGCTCTGAGGAACAACGGGCTTGCTCCGCCCCAGTCACCGCCGGGAAAAGCACAGTAATCAAGAGCTCTTTTGCGGGTAGCATCATCGCTTTCCCAGAGGAAACCGAAAATCGTGTTGTTGTCGTGTGTTCCCGAATATGCAACAGAATTTCTGATATAGTTATGGGGCATATGAATGCTGTTTCCGTCGTCAAGGAAACCGAACTGGAAAACTCTCATTCCGGGGAATCCGCTTTCTTCTACGAGTGCACGAACCTCGTCGGTTATATCTCCGAGGTCCTCCGCAATAATGAGCTTATCTTCGTGACCCTCCTTGATTGCATTGATAAAATCCATGCCGGGTCCTTTTATCCATTTGCCGTTTTTGGCAGTTGTTTCCGTTGCTTCAACAGCCCAGTAGGATTCAATTGCTCTGAAATGGTCGATTCTCACGCCGTCAAACATTTCAAGAGAATGGTCGATTCTTTCTTTCCACCACTTAAAGCCGTCTTTTTTCATTTCGTCCCAGTTATAGAGGGGATTTCCCCAGAGCTGACCGTCTTTTGCAAAATAATCGGGGGGAACACCTGCAACAAGTTTCGGATAACCTTTTTCGTCAACATCAAAAAGATGCCTGTTTTCCCAGACGTCACAGCTGTCGTCGGAAACATAAATGGGAATGTCGCCGATGATGCTGACACCCTTTGAATTTGCATAAGCCTTGATTTCCGCCCATTGAGTGAAGAATTCATACTGTATGAACTGCCATGTGCCGAGAAGCTCGTAATCCGTGATTTCTTCCGATTCCCATTCCTGCCATGCCTTGAGACCGTTCTGTTCTCTCAACGTCATGAAACGGCAGAATGCTTCTATTCTCGGATGCGATGAGATGAATTTGCTCACTTCATCATGATTTACCGAGTTTTTATATGCTTTTTTCAAAAGATTCATGCGCTCTTTTCCGAGTCTTTCAAATTCGCATGAATAGGGAGTTTTCTGTTTGCAGTTTTTCAGGTCATCTGCGGAAATAAGACCGTCATTATAAAGCTTTTCCGGGTCGATAAAATAAGGATTTCCGCCGAATGCAGAAAATGATTTGTATGGTGAGTTGTATTCGTCGGTAACCGTAAACGGTAAGACCTGCCACACCGAAAATCCGTTTTCTGCAAGAAAATCAATAAATTCAATGGCGTTTTTACCGAAATTACCGATTGAATAATCGCCGTAAAGCGATGAGATATGCATTAAAATTCCGCTTTGTCTTTTCATAGCTACACCTTCCTGTTAGTAATGAATTATATCATATAAAGTAATGAAAATAAAGATATTTTCAAAAAAACTTGATATTTGAAAGAATAAATATTAGAATAAAATAAAAATGCTATGGAGGATATTATGTCAAAAGCAGTTGAATATTTTAAAAATTTACAAAATATACTTGAACGCATTGTCACGGAACAGTATGACAGCATAGAAGCAGCATCGAGAGCAGTTGCGGACACACTTGAAAACGGCGGAAGAATCCACGCTTTCGGAACGGGTCATTCCCATATGCTTGCAGAGGAGATTTTTTACCGTGCAGGCGGACTTGTCAATGTTAATCCCATTCTTGAAACATCGCTTATGCTTCATGAAAGCGCAGCAAAAAGCACGGAGCTTGAGCGTCTTGAAGGCTACGGCGAAATTCTTTTCAGCCACCATAATATAACAGATAAGGATATCCTTTTCCTTTTCTCGAATTCGGGCAGAAACGGCGTTGCCATTGACCTTGCACTTATTGCGGGAGAAAGAGGGGTCAGAACCGTTGTAATCACCAACATGGAGCATACCATGAAGGGCGCATCCAGACATTCAAGCGGAAAAAGACTCTTTGAAGCAGCCGATATTGTTATCGATAACTGCGGATGCTACGGTGATGCATCAATCGAAGTCAAAGAAATCAACAGAAATGTTGCTCCGACCTCAACTGCTGCAGGTGCGGCAATTCTTAATGCAATTGAGGCAAGAGCTGTCGAGCTTATGATAGCCGACGGCTATATTCCCGATGTTTTTTCAAGCAGCAATGTTGACGGCGGTGATGAAATCAATAATGCCTATATCGAAAAATACAAGAAGGAGATAAAATCGTTATGATTTATCCTGCTTTTCAGAAGCCTGAAATCACGGGTTGGATTGATTTTTCACCCTCCGAAGTTGAAATAAACGGCTTTGACAGCGAATATGCACTTGCGGTTCTCGGGAAATATACCGATAAAAACTGTAAAGGTAACAAGCTTTACATAGGTATTGTAAAGAAAAACACCCGTCAGCTTGAATATATCGATGAAGCGAGAAGACTTTCGGGCGAAAAGTTCATGATTTCTTCCGAAAAAACCGACAACGGACTTGCACTGACCGTAACCGTATCATGCCGTGAAGGACTGTTCAGAGCAGTCAACAGAATTATTCGGATGATAACCGATAAAAAATTCTTTGTCGGTTCTGTCACCGACTACCCGTTATTTGCCGTGCGTGGCTATATAGAAGGCTTTTACGGCAAACCGTGGACCCATGAAAACCGCAGAATGATGCTTGAACTCATGTCGTTTTACGGTATGAACACATATTATTATGCCCCGAAAGATGACCCTTATCACCGCGATAAATGGTCAGAGCTTTATCCCGAAAAAGAACTTTCAGAGCTTTCGGAACTGGCATCTCTCTGCAGAGAAAATTTTGTAAAATTCCATTATTGCATAGCTCCCGGACTCAGCATGAAATACTCATCCGATGAGGATTTTGCCAAGCTGACGTGTAAAGCGGAACAACTTTACAGCGTCGGAATACGCAATTTCGGACTTCTTGTTGACGATATTCCCGAAGGCCTCTGGTTTGACGAGGATAAAGAGGCTTTTGACGGCGAGGCGGTCAATGCGCATATCGTGCTTTCGGATAAATTCCGCAATTTTCTCAAAGAAAAAGATAAAAATTGCACCCTCACAGTTTGTCCCTTGCAGTATCACGGCAGGGGAGATGAATATTATATTTCAAAGCTCGGTCAGGGGATTTCGGGAGATATTGACATTTTCTGGACGGGTAAGAATATCTGCTCCCAGGAAATCACCGTGCGTGAAGCAGTGATTTTTGAAAACGCAACCAACAGACCTCCGCTTTATTGGGATAATTTCCCCGTTAACGATGCTGAAATGTATAATGAAATGCATATCGGCTATCTCAACGGCAGAGAAAGCGATTTATACCGTTATTCGAGAGGTATCGTTTCGAATACAATGGAATATGCTCTGTCAAGCAGAATACCTTTACTTACCGTTTGCGACTATCTTTGGAACCCCGTTTCGTATGATGGCTTTGAGTCATGGCAGAAAGCGTGTGAAATTGTTCTCGGAGAAGAAAAAGAGCTTTTCATGCCCCTTTTCGACAACCTTCTCACCTCATGTCTTAAGGTTGAGAATTCACCCATGCTCAACGAAACTCTCAATCTTGCTCAGCAGCAGTTTTTCTCGGGCGATATTATCGGCGCAACAGCAACCGTCGGCAAATATATTGATGCGCTCGGAAAATGCTGTTCAACTCTTGAAACCCTTGATAATCCTATGGTTAAGGAAATTGAACCGTGGCTTGAAAAGCAGAAAATTGCGCTTGATTTAATAAAATCATCGCTTTTGATTTTAACCGATAATACGGTTGAAAACAAAGAAAAAACCGCAGAAATTCTTAGGAAATATCTCAGCCATCCGAAAACATTATGTGATTTTTCGCTTCAGGCATTCGTTGAAAGGATACTGACTTTATGAAAAATATAATTCTTGGCGCATATGAGCGTCTTTACCATAAAACACCCCTCGGATTTTATAACTGCGGCAGACTTTGTGACGGTCTTTGCTGCAGAGGCGACTGTAAAGGTATGTGGCTTTACCCGGGAGAAGAAGAGCTTTTTGCAAATAAAGAAGGTTTTGAGGTCTGTGAAACCGAAGGAAACTACGGTTATCCCATGGTAATCTGCTCAGGAGAGTGCGACAGAGCCGAAAGACCCCTTCCCTGCAGGATTTTTCCTCTGTTTCCTCTTGTTTATGAGGCTGACGGCAAGCTGAATTTCGAGGTTATCTATGATCCCCGTGCAAATATGTGCCCTCTTGCCGCAAAAAAAGAACCTCTTGACCCTTCATTCATCAAGGAAGTCAGAAAGACTGCCCGATATCTTGCTCAGGATGAAAAGATTCTTGAATATATGAAAGAAGTCAGCGAAGAACTTCTTGAAATTATCGAATTGCAGGATAAATTATTGGGTTAATATTTATAATATACATTATATTGTGTCACCGTTCCAGATGTATCGGTGCAAATCAACTCTGCCGTCGTCGAGAAACTCAACGCCTTCTTCCGAAAGCAGAAGCCTCTGCATATTTTCTCCCCCGAAGGCAAAAGCCTTTGAAACCTCGCCGTTTCTTGTAACAACACGGTGGCAGGGGATAGTGCCGGGCTCGGGATTGACGTGCAGTGCATAACCAACAACTCTTGACCATCTCGGATTGCCCGCCATGGCTGCAATCTGGCCGTAGGTGCATACCTTTCCTCTGGGTATTTTCTTAACAGCTTCATAGATTTTTTCAAATGTATTCATATAATCACCTTATATATTATACCATATTTAGTGCGGTATATCAACAAAGGAGGCGAAATGTTGAAATATAAATATATCATATGGGATTGGAACGGAACCCTGCTCAACGATATCGGCGCATCCCTCGCAAGTGTCAATGATATGCTGGCAATGAGAGGCAGAGAACCGATTGATATTGATTATTATAAGGAATGCATCGGCGTACCCATCATCAGATTCTATGAAAAAGTTTTTGATATGGAAAATGAAGACTATAACAAAATTATAAAACAATATAATGAAGGATATCTTTACCATCTTAAGGATATCGGACTCACCGACGGCGCAGCTGAAGCGCTTGAATATTTCAGAAAAAGCGGTGCAAAGCAGATTATTGTTTCTTCATCGAATAATGAACAGCTTCTTATGAACGCCGAAAAATACGGAGTTTCTGATTTTTTTGATGCAATTCTCGGCGCAGGCGACTATTTCGCCGGCTCCAAAATTGAACGGGCAGAGGCATATCTGTCCGAGAATGGAGCGCGGAATGATGAGATTCTTGTTATCGGAGACCTTCAGCATGATGCTGAAATGGCAGACACTCTCGGCGCAGATTGTATACTTTTGACTACCGGTCACGAGCATCCGGAACGCCTGAAAAGCGCAGGAAAACCACTCATTAACGACCTTGCGGAACTTGTAAAAATGGCGTAAAAAGGGACTGTTTTTACATGAATAATTGAAAATCTGATGTAGGGCGGGGCTTGCTCCCGCCTTTTTAATGGTTGCTTTGATTTTCGGACTGACGATATCCGCTGCTGCCGGGTCAATTCCGAAAACCGAAAAGCTGCCGAAACGCCGATGCACAAATGTTCGCAAATTCGTTGTTGATTATAGCCAAAACAAGCGAAAATTATTTGTTGGATATAAACAAAAAGTCGTCGTATTCACAATTTGTTCATAAAATGTTTAAAAAATGTTTAAAAATTTGCATGAGGAATGCAACATCTCCCTTATAAAGTAACTATTGTAAATTAAGGCATTGTCTGAATGTCTGTTTTCAAGAAGCCTCTTGCAAGGGCTTCGGGCGTGAAAACGCTTATCAAAAATGGAGGTGCAAATATGAAAAAAGCAAAAAGACTCTTGGCGGTTATAATGGCTTTTGTTATGGTGCTTTCTGCTGCGTGCGTAAATGTTTATGCATACAAAGACTCCAATAACTATTCCACACCGTCAACATCCCGTGCTAAGTATTACCTCAGCTATGAGCAGGGCGCCGGCTGGCTCCTTGATATGCTTGACGGTATGCTTCAGGACGCAAACATGACCATCACTTGTGATCAGTTGAATAATATGGTTGACCTTAAAATCCTCGGTGCACAGGTTAAACTCTTCACAGGTGATGCTTGGCTCAACCTTGATGATGAGCTTGAAAGCTCCGGTAACACAAAAGGCGTTATCGACCTGAGAAGCGTTGACGGCATCATCAGAACCCTTGATGCTGTTCTCAACTGCCTCGACGGTAACTGGATTGCAAAACTTGGTGACGGCATCGGTCTTCTCGGTGACCTTCTCGACTCATCAAAAGGTCTCAACAAGTCCGGTTTCGTATGGAACTACACAAGAGCCAACGTAAATGATACTCAGGTTCTTGAAATGCTCATCGGCTGGCTCTCAAACCAGAGAAACCTTCTTGCTGGTATCATTTCCGGTACTTTCAACTACGGTTCAATCCTTGAAGGCATTTTCGATGACCTTCTCACAGACCTCACAGGCTGGACCGGCGGCAGCACAACAAAGAATGTTGACTACGCTCTTATGACCATGCTTTATGAAATGCTCATCGATGACTCGGGCGTTCAGGTTACAAGCGTTGCACAGTTCGACGAAGCAGTTCAGCAGCTTGTTGACTGGGCTCTCATCGAAGGTACAGGCGTTCTCGCAGAAGAAGGCGGCAAGTCTCTCCTCGGCGAAAACTTCGAGCCTCTCATGGGCGAATCCCTTGCAGCTCAGCCCGGCGGTGCATCACTCACAGGCATCAACATCATGGCTGACCATGACCTTGACGGCGTTCCCGAAGCACACACCATGAGCTTCTATCAGCTTGTTAACAACGTTATCAGAGCTCTCCTTGACGGCATGGTAGTTCCCATGCTCACAGATGTTCTCTGCGATGCACTTGATGTTGAAATAACAGAAGATCAGCCCTACGGCGATCCCGAAATTCTTTCAGACCAGATGTTCTCGATGATTATCGGTCTTGTTGAATCGCTTCTTGTTCAGAACGGTGCTCCCGAACCCACCTACACAGAAGAACAGAACACATATCCTCTTCTCAAGATTGAAGCAATGCTTGACTGGCTCTTCAACAAGGGCGGTCTCGACACCTTCATCCTTATCGACTATCAGGGAATCCACCTTCAGGATAACCTTATGTCGCTCCTCAACGACCTTATCCGTCTTCTCGTTAATATGCTTCCCAGCCTTGGTCTTTTCGCCGATTCGGCTCACCTCGGCTTCCATGGCGACGAGCTCACAGCTATCTGGTATTATGCAGACACCAATCCCAAGACTCTTGTTGCAGAGGATGACGAAGCTGCGGTTGACCAGACTTATATCACCTATGAAACAGGCGATATCCTCTATGCAACTCAGTATGAAGAAATCGACGGCGTAACAGTTGCAACAGCATATAACTATGTTGCAAACGATATGCCCGTTAATATTGCAGACAAGAATGCTGCAAACTATGCTAACCCCGACTTCATCCGTCCCAACTATGTTGTTGAAACAGATAAGGTTTATGCAACCGTTATCAAGATGGCTCTCAACGATTTCATCGACGGCTGCTACTTCCCCGAATGGGCAAACGATATCCCCTCTGTTCTTGCTTATGCAATGGCAGGTCTCGCATCTCAGGCTCTTCCCCAGAATAACTATTATGCAAGACTTGATGCATATCATAAGATGCAGGAAGCAGGCGGAGCAAGCGTTGTTACCGACGGCAACCAGAACGTAATTAATCCCATTCCCTATACCGCAATCAAGAGAATTTCCCATAAGGATATGAACGGCAACGTTATCGGCACAGAAGACGTAACAATCCCCAAGGCTGCTCTTGATATCGGCTGCTCCTATCTTGCAGCTTACCTCAACAACGTTCTTATGCTCAACAAGAGTGCTGTTCTCAGCACAGACACAACCTTCGAGAAGTTCCTCACTCAGTTTATAACATGGGCTCTCGACCAGTATATGCCCGTTCTTGTTGGTTACGACACAAACGGTAACGGTACTTACGGTGAAACCGGCGAATATCCCGGTCTCTGGACAGCAGACTTCAACACTCTCCTTACAACCGTATATTCAGATGTTGCAACTCTTACCTTCAGAGCTGATGTTGAACAGAACGTATCAACGGGTGTTCAGAGAATTGATGCTATCTATGATCTTCTCGATAAAACTCTCTTCGCACTTATTCCCACATCATGGCTTCCCAACATCAACGGTTCAGCCAAGATGATCAATGACTGGCTCCTCAATAACCTCATTGAGTTTGACCTTATCGGTATCCTCAACCTTCTCAATGTTAACATGGACTATGAAAACGGCGAACTCAACAAGCCTGCTCTTACAGTTGTTTTGAGAGTTATCGACCGTGTTCTCGGTCTTGTATTCAACGGCAACAGCGTTCTTGCTCCCAACAGAAGCAACATCCTCGCAACTCCTTATGTTCCAACATCCGTAACAACTCTCGGCGAACTTCTTTCATGCCGTGACTCAAGCGGCAATCCTTCATTGAACGGTTCGCTTCCCACCTTCCTTTCAAGACTTCTTGAACACATCAATACCTATAAGTATGAAATTCTTTCAACAGCTCTTCCCCTCCTTGCAAGCATGGACTATATCCGTTCATTCAAGGAAGACGGCTATCTTGAAACAACAATGAAGACTTATAAGATTGAAGACCTTGAAAATTATATTTCATCTCTTACAGATAACCTCAATGCAACTCTCATTATTGAAAAAATGCCCGACTATGAAACTGCTGAAGGAATCGTTAACGGCGCTTTCGAAATAAAGAGAAATGCTGAAGGTACAGCTTATGATCTTATCATAAAAACAAACAACACTGTTTACGGTTCATATGCTTCAAAGGCAGAAGCTGACGCAGTTGTTAACAGCTTCAAGGATACTTATATTGAAGAAGTTCTTGTTGCAGAAGGCACAGTTGATACAGAACCCGTTTATGCTTATAACATCTGGAGAAACTGGTCATACACAGAAGCAGCAACAGAAACCAAGACCTCCGATGAAAAGGGCGAATTCTCAACCTTCTCGGGCTTCAAATTCTCCGACATCACAAACAGAACGGCATCCGATCCCTTCGTAAGATATGAACAGAATCAGTTCCAGTATCTCAGATATGAAGACCTTGGTGCTGCAGGCTATCTCTACAGTGGTGCAAACGATGCTATCGATGATGCATCAAGTTTTGCTTCATCATATCGCAGCTTCGTTGAAAACGATCTCTCCGATGCATATCATTCATGGTTCATGCATTCGGTTGAATCACAGCTTTATAACCTCGGCAAGCTTGATACAAACAACGACGGTATTGTTACCGCAACCGATATTACCGATGCAAACGGTAATGTAACAAACTATGCCGACGGAACACCCGGCATTCCCACAGCAATGTATCCCTTCTACACAACAGAAGCATCATCCTACACATATACCGATTACTATCTTGGCGCAACAGATAGCGGCTGGGGTGCAGGCGGCGGTCCTGTTCGTTACACTAACACAATCGACAAGGCACAGATGAACGAGTCAAACTATGACCAGCTTGCTCTTGCTCTTGAACTTGCAGAAGATCCCAGATATGATGTTGAGTTCTCAAGAGAAGAAGTTGAAAGTATTGTAAGACTTGCTCTTTCCTCAACACCCGATTTCGATTGCCTCCAGTTCGATATTATTCCCGACGGCAGAGATGCAGACGGTAACCTCACCTATAACGGTATGTATCAGTGGGAAGACCTTTCAACCGGTCACCTCAACACAATCGCTGCATGGCTCAGATCCAAGAACCTTGACTATAAGGTAATTGAAAATTCGGTATACGGTCCCGTAGACTATGCTATCACCCGTCCCAGATTCGCTTATATCGACACATCAAACCTTCTTGTAACCGGTGCATCTTCAATTCCCAAAACTCTTGAAGAGGCTCAGGCTATCAAGGCACAATATCCCTTGGTAGGCGGCGATACATCAATCAAATTCGCAGAAGAAGTTGACGTTCAGATTCAGAAGTCATACACTGAATATGTTAAGGCTCTTTATGATAACAGAGAAGCTCTCTATGATAACATGGACCTCGTTTCCTACCGTTATGAAGAAGCTGAAAAGAACAGATCAAAGGCTATCAACACAACAATGCTCGTATGGGCTAAGAACACATTCGAAAGCGCATATATGGGTAACGCAGGCCGTAACCTTAAGTATGACGGCGTTGACGCTAACCAGCAGCTTAAGACCACAAGACTTTACACAACAACATCCTACGAAAAGTTCAGAGTGGCTTATGACTATGCCGTTTCATTGATTGATGCAGCTGCAAACGCACTTCTTGCAGATGACGAGCTCACTCAGACAATGGCATCAGAAGCATTCTACGGTCTTATCGATGCATATTATCAGCTCGTTCCTTACACAGGTCCTGCAGACTGGACTCAGCTTGAAGCATACATTGATCTTGCAGAGACCATCATCGACGATCCTCTTTCATATGATGCTAATGTAGGTTACAACATGGAAGACGGTCAGTGGAATATTATGGTCGGCGTTCTCAACGACTCCAACCTCCTCAAGGCTGATACAACTATCGACTGTGAACGTCAGGATGAAGTTGACGATATGGCTGCTGCCCTTTATCAGGCAATTTATAAGCTTAACTATCTCACCAGCCCCGACATTAAGTCAAACACTGACTCACAAGGCAATAACCTTGTCGGCACAGTTGTTACCAACCCCGGTTCTCGTATCATTGGCCAGGTATTCGGTCTTGAAGAAGGCGTAGGCGCAATCATGGATCTTATTCAGGTTGTTGGTATGAGAATAGATAATGATTCGGGTACAAAGGTTTCAATCACCGGTTCAGGTCGTGGCGTAGGTACAGGTGCTTACTTCATCGGTACAGTTGAAAACAAAGAAAGATTCAGATATTATGCAGTTGTTTACGGTGATATCAACGGCGATACAAGAGTTGACGGTACAGACGTTTCCATCCTTGAAATCGCATTGATGACCAATAACAGCGGTGAACTTACTCAGGATGATTTCTCCGGCAATGCTGCAAAGTTTGAAGCTGCCGACGTTAACCACGACGGTTTCGTAGACCCCGCTGACGTTAATGAAATCGTTAACCACTACACATTCGTTTCCAAGATTGACCAGAAGGCACACAGCTCAACTGTTATGGCTTAATTGTTCAGGTTAAATAAATTGGTAACTGAATAAAAATTTCTCCCCCGGCTTCATATCGAAGTCGGGGGTTTTTCTGCGCTCTTTTATGTTTGAAATGCGTTGTTATCTGTTGCAAAATGCTGTTTTGTGACGCAGTGCGGATGTCTGATTCATTGCACAAAAAATTCCCTTAAAATACCAAATGCAAGTTTCAAAATCAAATCCTGCATGAGTTATTCACATTTATATACCGTATATACCGCATAAAAATGTTCCGTTTCGGACACAAAAAGCACCGTAAAGTGAATAACTTTACGGTTATAATTCTAATAGAGAAACAAAACTGAAAGTTATCCACTTTTTCCACGGAGTTATCCACATACGCAAGTAAAAGGCTTTACAGCGTTTTGCTGTAAAGCCTTTCTACTTGTCTGCATATATTCATTTTATAAGAAGGATAGTTTTTGCTGATGGTTCATCTGATTTGCAAGTTATTATTCATATTACATTATATTATACGTTTTCCCTTAACAATTACACCTTTGATTTCTGAAAAATCATCCGATAAAATGAGCAGATCGGCATTCTTGCCGCTTTCAATGCTGCCCGTGATATTGTCAACTCCGATTGCTTTTGCAGGATTGATTGTAACGGATTTTATCGCTTGTCTGAGTGGAATTCCGAAGGAAATCAGATTTATGAATTCATCAAAAAGATTTGTACTGCTTCCTGCAAGCGTTCCGTCAACAAGTCTTGCGGCGCCGTCTTTCTTGATAACCTTCTGACCGCCGAGGGTGTATTCTCCGTCTTCAAGTCCGGCCGCCATCATAGCGTCGCTGATTACAACCGTGCGGTCTTCGCCAAGTGCCTTGAATGTGATTCTCAATGTTGCGGGGCAGATATGAATTCCGTCACAGATTATTTCGGCGTTGACATTATCGCTGTCAAGAACTGCACCGACCATTCCGGCTTCCCTAGATGTCAGACCATTCATGGCATTATAAAGATGCGTTGCATGGGTTATGCCTGCATCAAACGCTTTTTTTCCTGTTGCATAATCCGCCGTGGTATGTGCTGCAGAAACGGTGCAGATATTTTTAGCTTTTTTGATGAATTCAACAGAAGTCGGTCTTTCGGGTGCGATATCAACAACCTTAACGGGGCAGATTGAATTGAGTTCGCAGAAAATATCAAAATCGGGTTCGAGAATATGTTCAGCCGCCTGGGCACCTTTCTTTTCGGGTGCAATGAAAGGACCCTCCATGTTTATGCCGTGGATATATGCGCCGTCTTCCTTGCCCATGGTGTCGGCAATATATCCGAAGCATTTTCTGAGTTCGTCAATTGAAATAGTCATTGTTGTGGGGCAGAAAGAAGTAATGCCGTTTTTGGCAAGCCACTTGCTCATTTCTGCCGCAGAATCAGGTCTGCCGTCGGTTGCGTCTGCCATATTGCATCCGTGGATATGAATATCAATAAAACCGGGCAGAACAACACAGCCTGAAAAGTCGAGCCCTTCCTTATCTGTTTTTTCAACTGCAACTATTTTTTCGCCTTCAATTATGATATCGGAAAGCTCTGCGTTGAAATCCTTTCCGTATACCAATGCATTTTTTATTATCATGTCAAACACCTCGCCGTTATTTTAGCATAATTAATCAAAGCTGTCAAAAAAGAAAAACCGCAGACAGACTGCGGTTTGATTCCTTATCAGATTTTTTCTTCGATATATGCAACGAGGTCGCCAACGGTCTTGATTTTGTCAAGAGCCTCATCGGAAAGCTCAATGTCAAATTCGTCTTCGATTGACATTGCAAGGTCAACAAGGTCAAGGCTGTCTGCACCGAGATCTCCTGTTACCGAAGAAGATTCAGAGATGATGCTCTGGTCAACTTCAAGCTGTTCGCTGATGATTTTTTTGAGTTTTTCAAATACCATTTCAATTCTCCTTTAAATTATGTTCGTTCCCCCTGAGAAACTACAATATAAATATTATTGGTTATCAGCTGTTTTGTCAATAGCAAATTTTTAAAAAACGGGAATACAGCCAAAAACTTTGCCGATAATAGTAAAAAAGAAATGGGTTGGTAATTTGGATGTATTAATCGATTTGCTGAAAGCCTTTGCCGTAGGCGGAGGAATATGCCTCATAGGGCAGATTCTGATTGACATAACAAAGCTCACTCCGGGGAGAATACTTGTTATTTTTGTTGCGGCAGGTGTATTTCTTACCGCAGTCGGAATATATGAGCCGATTGTTGAATGGGCAGGCGCAGGAGCAACCGTTCCTCTGACGGGCTTCGGTTATCTCATGGCACGGGGAGTTGAAGCTGCGATAAAAGAGGAGGGGGCAAGAGGAATTGTTACCGGCGCCCTGACTGCTTCATCGGGAGGAATAACTGTTGCCGTGCTTTGCGGACTGATTGCTTCGTTCATCGCAAAACCAAAGGAAAAATAGTTTTGTCGGACTCATTAATTAAATAATAGCCTATTTTCAATGTTTGTCAATGAAAACGGCAACAAATTAAGAAAATCTTAAAAAATGAAAAATCCCCGCCGCATGACGGGGAAAACATTTTCGATTATGCTTCACAGCATGAGCAGGAAACGTAGTTTTCTTCGAGGTCAGCTGTCTGGTTCTTCTTGTCGAGGAACTTTTTAACAGCAAAATAAACACCTGCGATAACGCCTGCAACAGCAAGGATAATGCCAACTACCTTGAGAACCTTCTTCATGGAATATACCTCCGAAATAATTATTACAATGAAATTATATCTTAATTGTCATTGAATGTCAATAACTTAATAACCGTGGTCATAAAAAATTTACAACCACGGTCATTCAGTAAGTTTTGAATTCTTAAAGCAACTTATTTCATGAGCTTTGCGAGAGCTGACTTCTTGTGGGCAGCATTGTTCTTATGGATAAGACCCTTAGCCGCAGCCTGATCAACCTTCTTGATAGCTTCTGTAACAAGTGCATTTGCTTCGGGGGAGTTTGCTTCAACGGCTGCATGAGCCTTTTTGATAGCAGTCTTAAGAGCTGTGTTGCGTGACTTGTTTCTTGCAGCTCTTGTCTTGTTAACGATAACTCTCTTTTTAGCTGACTTAATATTGGGCATAACGACACCTCCTTCTTCATACAGGTGATTATGATAACACATTTTTTTGCTAATTGCAAGAAGTTTTTAAAAAATCTTTAAAAGATTTGCAAGTTTTTGCAATTTATAATACTAAATATTAAGAAAAAAATCAAGAGGTAATTTAAAAATATGAATTTCAGAACAGATTTGGCGCTTGAAAGATGTGAAATTGCCGATAAAAAATCGCTCAGCGGAGTGAAAATGGAGACCCTTGAAGAAAAGGGTGCAAGAATAACGAGGATAGATGTTGTTGATTCGGATGGCGAAAAAGCTGTCGGAAAACCCATCGGAAGATATGTGACGGTTGAGGTTGCGCCCTTTGCGAGTCAGGCACAGTTTATTGATGACAGCCTCGGGGCTGTGGCGGATGAAATAAGAAGAATTGTTCCCGAAAACGGAAGCGTGCTTGTTGCAGGTCTCGGCAACATGAAGATAACACCCGATGCGCTCGGCCCGAAATGTGCATCGATGATTTTTGCAACAAGGCATATAACCGGCGAATTGCTCCGTTCAACAGGTCTTTCGGGACTTCGCTGCGTGACTTCGGTTTCAACGGGGGTGACAGGTGAGACGGGTGCGGAAGCCGGTGAAATAATAAAGGGGATAGTGCGCACGGTAAAACCGGATGTTGTCATAACCGTTGATGCTCTTGCGGCAAGAAACACAGAACGCCTCGGAACAACAATCCAGATGTGCAACACGGGAATTGTTCCGGGGTCGGGAGTCGGGAATTCAAGGCAGGAAATCAGCGAAAAAACAATCGGGGTACCCGTCATTTCAATCGGTGTGCCAACGGTTGTTGATGCCGCAACGCTGATTATGGACTGCACGGGAAAGGAAGATACCGTTTCGGATAAGGCGAAAAGCATGATGGTAACGCCCAGGGAAATCGACCTTATGATTGAAAGAGCATCTAAACTGACTTCTCTTGCGATAAACTGTGCCCTCCAGCCGGATATAAACCCCGAGGATATGCTTATTCTGACTTCGTGAATGACTGCCCGATTTAGTTTCGGGCGGTCATTTTTTATGCCCGAAACTACATATTGTGGTCAGATTTTATGCTCTCCACAACAGAAAAATCAGACTGCTCCAAACTTCTTGCAGAGAAATAAAAAACTTGAGAATTTTTCGATTTTTTTTGAAAAAACCCTTGATATTATTATTGTTTCACGCTATAATGTGTTTACTTAAGGGTGATAAAGGGTCGAAATGGAGACTTAAGGGGAACGGATAATTCTCGGAAAGAAAAAAGATTTCGGAAAGGAGGAGGAAAATGGATTTTTCAACCTGCGGAAAAGAAATAAGAAAATTTGACCAGGTCAACAGAATGGCCATACCTCCTTCGTTCAGAGAAAAGCTCGGAGCAACGGTCTACATTCTCAAATCCATTCATGAAGAGCCCTGCCTTCTTCTTATGTCGGAAGACAGCTGGCAGGCATTCAACGAAAAATTCACCTCAAAGCTTTCGGGAATGCAGCTTATAGCAGCTCAACGCTGGCTTGCAAACAGAGTTGATAAAGCTTCGGTTGATAAGTCCGGCAGAATCACCATCGGAGATGAATTCAAGGAATATGCAAATCTCGGCGAAGATGTTTATGTTGTCGGTATCATGAACAGAGTTGAGCTCTGGAATTATGACGCATGGGTTGAAACAACTTCGGGTTACAGCGAAGCAAGCTTCGATCTCAGTGTTATGGATTATAACTGATTGGGGATAAGACTATGAGCGAAAACAAAATCCCGGATTTCAGACATATTCCCGTTCTTTTTGAAGAAACCATTGAGTCGCTTGCTATAAAGCCCGACGGTATTTATGTTGACTGCACATCGGGCGGCGGCGGTCATTCAACGGCAATTGCAAAGCGTCTTGACGGCGGCAGACTGATTGCCATTGACAGAGACCCTCAGGCGATTGCGATTCTTAAGGAAAGGCTTGCACCGTTTGAATGTGTAACGCTTGTTCACGATAATTTCTTCAACATAAAAAATATTCTTGATTCTCTTGATATTAACGGGGTTGACGGAATACTCGCCGACCTCGGAGTCAGCTCTTATCAGCTCGATGAACCGTCAAGAGGATTTTCTTTCCATCACGATGCGCCTCTCGATATGAGAATGAGCCTTGAAGGAATGAGCGCTGCTCAGGCTGTGAACACACTTTCTCAGGATGAGCTGAAAAAGATTATCTACGAATACGGCGAAGAAAAATTCGCTCCGTCAATAGCGAGAACGATTGTGAAAGCACGAGAGGAAAAACCGATTGAAACAACTCTTGAGCTTTCGGAAATAATAAAATCAGCTATGCCTGCGGCGGCAAAAAGAGACGGTCATCCCGCGCGCCGCACATTCCAGGCTATCAGAATCTTCGTAAACAACGAGTTGTCGGGACTCGACACTGCGATTGAAGATATGTTTGACTGCCTTAAGAAAAACGGCAGACTCAGCATAATAACCTTCCATTCGCTTGAAGACAGAACGGTAAAAAAACAGTTTGCGGAGTTTGCAAAGGGATGCACCTGTCCGAAGAATTTTCCTGTGTGCGTTTGCGGAAATGCGCCGCGTGCAAAGGTGCTGAAAGCCGTTTCGCCAAGCTCGGGAGAAATTTCGGATAATAACAGAAGCCGCAGTGCAAGATTGCGCTCGGCAGAAAAAATCGTTTAAAAAATTTTGACATATCACCGGATGAAAGGAGGAACAGAGGATGACGGAATATAATCGCAGTGAGGCGCTGGACTTATCGTTTTATGATTTGCCCGCACTTAAGCCTGAAATTCAGGAACCGGTAAGAGAAACACCGGTTCAGAAAAAACCGCAGACAGCGGCTCAGATTCGCAGCGAGTCAGTTGCCTCTGCTCTTCGTGCGGTGAAGCTGTTCTTTGTTTCTGCAGTTCTTGTTCTGCTTTTCGGTTCCGTTCTTTTCTCAAAGATTTCCTTGGTAACTCTTGAGAGAGATGCAGAGGAGTGGGCAACCAAAATAAGAGAGGCAAAGAGCGAAAACACAAGACTTGTGATGCAACTCAATTCGGCGGTATCTCTTGATAAAGTTGATGAGTATGCGGTTTCTGTTCTGGGTATGCATAAGCTTGAACGCTACCAGATACATTACTTCGGCAATACGGATGGCGACGAGGTTGTTCTGGCAGGCGGAAAAGCCGTGGAGACCGAGGAGACAAAATCAGCCGACTGAAAATAACGGCGGCGATTTGTCCGCACGGTTGCATATGCACGCAGAATAACGGCATATACATTAAAGAGTTATAGTCGAGGCTGTCTCAATTTTACGGACGCAGAAACCGTTTCCGATGCATTGTTTGTCGGGAATTGTGGATTTTGTATGCTGTTTTTTGGGACAGCGTTATTTATTTTTCTGGAAAGGAAGAAAACGCTTGAACAAAGTATCTCCGAGAAGAAGACTTTTTCTGAGAGCACTGACCGTATTTCTTGCATTATCGGTCGGTGTTTTCGGCATAACCGCTGTCAATCTTGCAAGAATTCAGATTTTTGACAGCGAGCAATATAAAGAGCAGGCGGAGAAAAATCAGCTCTATGATACCGAGATAGCGGCGGAGCGAGGAGTAATCTATGATGCAAACGGAACGGTGCTTGCAAAAAGCGCATCGGTCTGGAAACTGTATATAAAACCGAATGCGGAATCTCTGAAAAATAATGAAGATTTTAAAAATGACCTTTGCCGCAGACTCTCTGAAATCACGGGCGTTGAGTTTGAGAGCATCAAAGAAAAAGCGGACAAAAGCGGATATGCCTATCTTGTTATCAAAAGACAGATAGAATATGAAGAAAAAGAAAAAATTGCCGCACTTATGAGTGACAACTATGAATATGATGTCTTCAAGAAAGATGACGACGGAATACTTCAGAAGCAGGAGCAGAAAATATATTACAGCTCCGCAATCGGTCTTGACCCCGATGTCAAAAGATATTATCCCTACGGCACTCTTGCCTCGAATGTTATCGGTTTTACGGGTACGGACGATATCGGAAGATCGGGCATTGAACTTAAATATGACAGCACTCTTACGGGCACTCCCGGAAGAATCATAACTGCTCATAACGGCAAGAGCGATGTTATGAAGCAGGAGTTTGAAACATACCACGATTCAATCAGAGGAACGAGTCTTGTGCTGACGATTGACGAGGTTATCCAGAGATATCTCGAAGATTCGCTTGAACAGGCGTATATCGATTCAAAGGGTGCAGGTGCATACGGAATCGTTATGGATGTCAACACGGGTGCGATTCTTGCTATGGCTTCCATGCCGAATTATGACCTTAACAATCCTCAGAGTCTTACGGAAACCGAAACAAAAGCTCTTGAAGCTTATGAGGATTCTGCAGAGAGAAACAAGGAGCGTAACGCACTTCTTTATTCAAGATGGAGAAACTTCATCGTCAGCGACAGCTACGAACCCGGTTCGGTTTTCAAAATCGTTACTGCGGCGGCTTGTCTTGAAGAAAATGTTGCAACCCTTGAAACAACACATACTTGTACGGGTAAGATTCAGGTTTCCGACTGGACAATCAAATGCCACAGAAGAAGCGGCCACGGAACGCAGAATTTCCAGCAGGGACTTATGAACTCCTGCAACCCGTTCTTTATTAAAATCGGACAGAAGCTCGGTTCTGAAAAATTCTATGAATATTTTGAAGCTTTCGGATTTACTGAGAAAACGGGAATCGACCTTCCTGCGGAAAGCACACCCGTTGCAGGCGTAACCTACCATGCGCTTGAGGATATGGGCATTGTTGAGCTTTCGAGCTCATCCTTCGGTCAGTCATTCCAGGTTACTCCCATTCAGATGATTACCGCAATCAGTGCGATTGCAAACGGTGGCAAGCTTATGAAACCCTATCTTATCGCAAAACAGCTTGACGAGAACGGAAATATCATAAAAGAAACCGAACCCGTTGTCAGAAGACACGTTGTTTCCGAGAAAACCGCACAGACGGTTGCCGAAATGATGGAAGCCGTTGTTTCAAAGGGTACGGGTAAAAACGCTTTTGTTTCGGGATACAGAGTTGCAGGCAAAACAGGTACATCTCAGAAGCTCGGACATAAGGGAAAATATGTTTCATCATTCGGATGCTTTGCACCTGCAAATGATGCCGAAATAGCTATTCTTATCCTTGTTGACGAACCCGTGGGACAGATTAACGGCGGTCAGAACTGCGCTCCCGTTGCTGCTCAGGTTATCGAAAAAACACTTGAATATCTCAATGTTGAAAGACAGTATACCGAAGAAGAACTTGCAACGCTCGATGTTACTGCTCCCAATCTTATAGGAAAAACAATCGGCGAAGCAAGAGCTGCTCTCAGACAGGAGGGCTACGAGGTCAAAACTGTCGGTGAAGGCGAAATCGTTACGGCACAGATGCCTGCATATCAGCAGACAATACCCAAAAACGGCATAGTTGTGCTTTATACGGAAAATGATGCCGAAAGACTGACTGCAACCGTTCCCGACCTCAGACATATGACGGTATCCCAGGCAAACAAATACGCCCTTGCGGCAGGTTTAAATATCAGAATTTCGGGTAATGCTTTGAATGCGGGAGAACTTTTTTCCTATGATCAGAGTGAAGAACCCGGAACGGAAGTTGAATACGGTAAAACAATCACCGTTTACTTTAAGTCCGATACGGACGTAAATGACTATGCAGGTTAGTTGAACTGCAAAAGGAGGACAGAAGATGAAGCTTGAATTGATTGCAGCGGAATTGGGGGAAAGCATAAGCTTCGGAGAGAGAGAGGTAACATTTATAACCGATAATTCGGCAAAGGTAAGTGAAGGCTGCATTTTTATCTGCATTGAGGGAAAGCATTTTGACGGACACACGAAGGCTGCGGAAGCTCTTGAAAAGGGTGCAGCGGCAGTTGTTGTTCAGAAGGACCTCGGTCTTGAAGGGCAGATTCTTGTTGAAAACACAAGAAGCGCATATGCACATATCTGTGCGGCATTTTACGGTCATCCCGAAAGAAAACTGAAGATAATCGGTGTTACGGGCACAAACGGAAAAACAACATCGTGCTTCATTCTCAAATCGATTCTTGACGGTATGGGTCATAAAACGGGACTTATCGGTACAGTCAAAAATATCGTCGGTGATAAGGAATATCCCGCTGCGCTGACAACCCCCGATTGCTATGAGCTTTTCGGACTTTTCAATGAAATGGTCAATGCAGGATGTGAATACTGTGTTATGGAGGTTTCTTCGCAGGCACTTGATCAGCACAGAGTTGACGGCGTTCATTTTGAAGCGGCAATATTCACAAATCTCACTCAGGACCATCTTGATTATCACGGCACCTTTGAAAACTACATGGCTGCAAAACGCAAGCTTTTTGAGAATTCATCCCTTGCCGTTATCAATATTGACGACGAAAGCGCGGCATTCATGACCGATGGTCTTGATTGCAGAAAGGTTACTTTCTCCGTCAACAACGATAAATGCGATTATTCGGCAAAAAATATCCGTATTGCATCATCGGGCGTCAAATATGAGCTTGTGAGCAACGGAAATATCGGCAGAGTGAAGTTTGCAGTGCCCGGTAAATTCTCGGTTTATAATTCGATGGGTGCGGCAGTCTGCCTTATCGAAATGGGAATGGATTTCAGAACCGTTCTTGATGCGCTCATGCTCTGTACGGGTGTACCCGGCAGAATGGAAGTTGTTCCCGCAGATGTACCCTACACAATTCTTATCGATTATGCACACACCCCTGACGGACTCGAAAATGTTCTTAACTGTGTCCGTGAAATAACCGACGGAAAGGTTATCTGCCTTTTCGGCTGCGGCGGTGACAGAGATAAAACAAAGCGACCTATTATGGGCGAAATTGCCGTCAGACTTTCCGATGTTGTTGTTATAACATCCGATAATCCGAGAAGTGAGGACCCCGAAACGATTATCGAAGATATAACGGCAGGTATCGGCAGAGGCGGTGCCAAGGTTATTGTTGACAGCGACAGAAAGACTGCAATCAAAAAAGCACTTGATGCTGCAAATGCAGGCGATGTTGTTGTGCTTGCAGGCAAGGGTCAGGAAACCTATCAGATTCTTGCAAGCGGAAAAATTCATTTTGATGAGCGAGAAGTGGTTGCTCAGATTCTTTCCTGAAAGGCGTGAGTAAATGTTACCCTTAACTTTTAAAGAGGCTGCGGCGGCAGTCAATTCCTCAACAAATCTTGAGGGGAAATTTGACTGTGTGTGCACCGACACAAGAAAAATAACCGAGGGCAGTCTTTTTATTGCCATTAAGGGTGAAAACTTTGACGGTCATGATTTTGCCGCAAAAGCGATTGAAAGCGGTGCAAAGGCTGTTATCTGTGAAAAAGACTGCGGTCTCGGAGAAAATCAGATTCTTGTTGAAAGCACCCGTCAAGCACTCCTTGACCTTGCTGGATATTACAGAAGCCTTTTCAATATTCCCGTTATCGGTATAACGGGCAGTGTCGGAAAAACAACAACAAAGGAAATGACCCATGCGGTTATGTCCTCAAAATACAACACCCTCAAAAACGAGGGCAATCTCAACAACGAAATCGGCGTTCCTTTGACTCTTTTCAGACTCGAAAAGACCCATGAGGCGGCGGTTATCGAAATGGGAATGAGTGGCTTTGATGAAATTTCAAGAATGACCAAAGCCGTAAAACCCGATGTTGCGATAATAAGCAATATCGGAGTTTCACATATCGAAAAGCTCGGTTCAAGAGATGGGATTTTAAAGGCAAAGCTTGAAATTCTCCACGGAATGAAAGCGGATGCTCCTCTTATTCTCAATGCCGACGATGATATGCTTATCACCGTTTGCGGTGATACACATCCCGTAACTTATTACGGTATCAATAATGAAAAATCAATGTTCAAGGCATCAGATATAACCTCCAAAGATGCAGAAACCGAGCTGACTGTCGGTTTCAACAATGGCGGTTCGGGCAGGGTGAGCCTGCCTTTCCCGGGCCGCCACAATGTCTACAATGCTCTTGCGGCGGTTGCGGCAGGTTCGTTTTTCGGCATAGACCCTCTTGAAGGTCTTGAAGCCCTTAAAAAATATGTGCCTGCAGGAATGCGTCAGAGAATTAATAAAAAATGCGGCATAACCTTTATTGAGGACTGCTATAACGCAAGCCCCGATTCACAGGCGGCGGCTCTTGCAGTTCTCGGAAGCATGAATGCAAAAAGAAAAATTGCCGTTATCGGTGATATGCTTGAACTCGGCGATGTCAGCGAAGCCGCACACTACGGTGTTGGCGAAAAAGCAGCGGAAAACGGAATCGATGCGGTATTTACTTACGGTGAACGCTCGTTGCAGACTGCAAAGGGTGCAACCGACGGAAATGTTCCCTTCGTAAAGAGCTTTGACGATAAGAAAAAGCTTTCGGATGAGCTTTTTGAATATATCGGAGAGGGCGATGCCGTTCTTTTTAAAGCAAGCAGAGGAATGAAGCTCGAGGATGTTATCTTTGCCGTGTATGAGGCGCTTGACAAATGAACCCCCTTGCAGTAATTGCCGTTTCGGGCATAGCAGGTCTTGCCGTAACATTCATAATGGGCTTCAGCCTTGTGCCGTGGCTCGGAAAATTTGAATTCGGCAGAACATATCCTGCTTTTGAGAAAAAACAGCCCGCCCCGTCAATGGGCGGAATACTGCTTGCAGCCGGAACGGTTTCCGCCGTTGTTCTTTCGGTTGCAACGGATAAAATATCGGGCGGAGATATAATTTCATCGGGAAGTCTTATCGCTCAGGAAATGAAGACAAAATTCTGGAACGGACTTTTCATGGCATTGTCATTTGCCCTTATCGGTTTAACGGATGACTATTTTAAAATAAAAACAAACGGCAATATCGGTTTAACGGTAAAGCAGAAAACCGTTATGCAGTTTTTTGTTATTCTTGCATATCTTACGGGACTGTATATGGGAATGAACGGTATGCCATATATGTTTGTTCCTTTTTACGGAAATGCAGAACCGGGATTTTTTTACTGGATTATCGGATTCTTATTTATATATGCCGCAGTTAATGCCGTCAATATATCGGATGGGGTTGACGGATTGTGCGGCAGCGTGACCTTTACGGCGGCAGTATCGCTCGGCGTGGTTGCCGCCCTTAAAGGTCTTTTCGGTTTTTCCGTTATGTCTGCAGCTCTTGCGGGCTCATGCATCGGATTTCATATGTGGAACAAACATCCCGCAAAGATTTCCGAGGGAAAAACGGGAACAATGTTTCTTTCGGGAATGCTTGTTGCGATTTCCTATGCAACGGGATGTCCGATTATTTTGATTTTATCGGGCATTTCTTATTTTATTATCGGTGCATCGGATTTCATAAGGGTTGCTTATTATAAAAGAACGGGTAAAAACCTTTTCGGAAAAAGTGCACCCTTGCAGCACCATCTCAGATTCTGCGGTTGGAGCGATAAAAAAATCACTCTGACTTTTACTGCGGTCAATATTATCGGAGGAGTTGCCGCAGTTGCCGTAATGTATTACGGAGGATATGTATTGATTTAGAAAGGAGAGGGGATTTTGGATAAAGCAAAAATCAAAAGTGAAATTTTTGCACATTTCGGATTGCTGTATACTCTGAAGGATATAGCCTCGGGTAAGAAGAAATTCAGAGATCTGATTGCAAAAGGTCCGATGGATATAACATTTTTTGCCCTTGTTATCGCACTTCTCACAATCGGCATAATCATGATGTTTTCGGCAAGCTACGTCAATGCATGGTATGATGCCGATGCAAAGTTCGACCCCTATTTTTATGTAAAAAAACAGATTTTGTATGCAGTGTTCGGACTTGCGCTCATGCTTTTTGTTTCACGCATAAATACCGATGTTTTCAGAGGCGCATCAACGATTGTGTTTATAATCGCCCTGATTTTGCTGGTCTATGTTTTGATTAACCCTGCGGTAATTCCGGGAAAAAAGGAATTCAAAAGATGGATTGCCGTTCCAATTGTCGGAACTTTTCAGCCGTCTGAAATAGCGAAGCTTGCGGTTGTCATGTTCCTTGCGTTCAGCATGGAAAGATATCATAAGCTTGTTGAAAAAACAGCGTGGATGATGGTTCCTTATATTGCCGTAATCGGTATTGTCTGCATTCTTATTTATAAAGAAAACCACGTTTCGGGAACATTGCTTATTCTCGGAATCGGTGTTGCAACAATGTATTTCGGCGGAGTAAAAATACCGTGGTATTTCTATGCCGTAATCGGCGTCGGAATTCTGGCTTTCGGAATATGGTTTGTTCTGAATGCCGACAGATTTCTCGAAGGCTATGCGAGCGCAAGAATAGGAATATGGCTCAAGCTTCTCACGGGTGAAGAACTGACAAAAGATGAAATTTCGGGTTCGGGATGGCAGAGTATGCAATCGCTTTACGCCATCGGTTCGGGCGGACTTTTCGGCCTCGGATTCGGAAATTCAAAGCAGAAGCATATGTATATTCCCGAGCCTCAGAACGACTTTGTTTTTGCCGTTGTTTGTGAAGAACTCGGATTTTTGAGAGCAATTCTGATAATCCTTCTTTTCATTCTTCTTGTCGGCAGAGGCTTTGTTATAGGACTCCGTGCAAGAAGCAGATATGAAGCGATGCTTGCAATGGGCATAAGCTTTCAGGTCGGTCTCCAGGCTGCACTCAATATAGCCGTTGTCACATCCACCGTTCCCAACACGGGTATAAGCCTCCCGTTTTTCAGTTATGGCGGAACATCACTTGTTATGCTTCTTATCGAAATGGGTATGGTGCTTGCAGTTTCAAGAAACAGCGAAAGGAAGACGAGATAATGTTTGATAACAAAAGAATTCTTATCGCAACCGGCGGTACCGGCGGTCACATTAATCCTGCTCTCGGTACTGCAGGATATATAAAAGAGAAAAATCCTTCTGCGGAAATAGTTTTCGTGGGAACCGCAGATAAAATGGAAGCAAGACTTGTTCCCGAAGCAGGATATGAGCTTCGCACCATTGAAATCAGCGGCTTCAGACGCAGCTTTTCCTTTGAAGCAATAAAGCATAATATCGGAACTCTCATCAAGCTTCTCAAATCCTCATCGCAGGCAAAGAAAATTATAAAGAATTTCAAGCCTGACCTTGTTATCGGTTTCGGAGGATATGTCAGCGGTCCTGTTCTCCGTATGGCGGCAAAAATGGGAATTCCAACTGCAATCCATGAACAGAATGCTTTTCCCGGTGTAACAAACAAAGCCCTTGCAGGTAAGGTTGACAGAGTCATGCTTACCGCAATTCAGGCTGAAAAATATATAAAATCAAAAAACCCCTGTGTTCTGACGGGTCTTCCGATAAGGGGAGATATTCTCAGGGGCGACAGAGAATTTGCCCGTGCGGAAATGGGTATTGCGGATGATAAACCCCTTATTCTTTCAATGGGCGGAAGTCTCGGCGCAAAGCCGGTCAATGATGCGGTCATGAGTCTTATTCTCAATAAATATAAAGACAATGACTGCGTATTTCTCCATGCAACGGGTAAAAACAGCGAGGAATTCAAAAGAAATCTTGTTGAAAAGGGCGTTGACCTTGCAAAGAATCCTCACATAAGAATCGTTGAATATATCGATATTCCGAAAAGTCTGCCTGCAGCCGACCTTGTTATTGGCAGATCCGGTGCAAGCACTCTGAGCGAATTGCAGGCTCTCGGCAAGCCTTCAATTCTCATTCCTTCTCCCTATGTTGCCGAAAACCATCAGTATCACAACGCAATGGCACTCGTTGAAAACGGTGCGGCGGTTATTCTTGAAGAAAAAGACCTGAACGCAGAGTCGATAACAGCAAAAGTTAACGAACTTATTCATAACAGAGCAAAGCTTGAGCGTATCGGCAAGTGTGCAAGAGATATGGCTGTTATCGATGCAACGGCAAGAATATATGATACGGTTTCCGAAATAGTAAAATAATCACATTTTACGCATTCCTTGAATAATATGTAGACATAGCAAGGAGTGTGGGTAATGGAGAAATTGATTATAAACGGCGGCAGAAAACTCAGCGGAAAGGTTGATTTGCAGGGCTCAAAAAACAGTGCCTTGCCCGTTCTTTCAGCTTGTGTCACCGTTGACGGAATAAGTGTTATACATAATTGCCCCGACATCACGGATGTAACGGCGGCATTGAAAATACTTGAATATATCGGTTGCAGAACAAAACGCGAAGGGCATACCGTTATTGTTGATGCAACGGGCGCAAACCGATTTTATATTCCGGGAAAGCTCATGCGTGAAATGCGCTCGTCGATTGTGTTTCTCGGAGCGTTGCTTGCAAGATTCGGTGCCGCCTGCGTTTCATCACCCGGGGGATGCGAAATAGGTCTCCGACCCATAGACCTGCATCTTTCCGCATTGAGAAAAATGAACACCTTCATCAATGAAACGGGCGGAGTGCTTGAATGCGCAACGGATAATCTTTGCGGTGAAAACATAACTCTTGCCTTTCCGAGTGTCGGCGCAACAGAAAACATTATGCTTGCTTCAATGGGTGCAAAGGGAGAAACCGTTATCACCAATGCCGCAAGAGAGCCCGAAATCGTGGACCTTGCGGAATATCTAAAATCCTGCGGTGCTGAAATTTACGGTGCAGGTCAAAGTGTTATAAGAATAAAACCGTGCAAAAAAATGCATTCGACGGAGCATACAATAATTCCTGACAGAATAGTTGCTTCAACCTTTATGGCGTGTGTTGCATCGGCAGGAGGAAAAGCGTCTGTAAGCGGCGTGTGCAGAGAACATCTTGCTCCGGTTATATCCGTTTTTGAAACGGCAGGTTGTGAGATATCCGTCAGAAAAAGCGAGCTTATTATAAAAGCTCCCGAAAGGCTTTCAAGGGTCAAATCGCTCGGAACAATGCCTTATCCCGGATTTCCGACGGATTCGCAGGCAATAATAATGGCGATGCTCACAAAGGCAAAAGGAACGAGCGTTATAAGCGAAAAAATATTTGAAAACAGATTCAGACACGTGCCCGAGCTTATAAAAATGGGTGCGGATATAAGGGTTGAAGACGGCAGGGTAGCCGTCATAGAAGGCGTTGAAAGGCTTTGTGCCGCCGAGGTTTCATCGAGCGATTTGCGCGGAGGCTGCGCCTTGGTTGTTGCCGCACTCGGTGCGGAAGGAAAAACAAGTGTGGATGAAATTCATCATATTGACAGGGGATGTGAGGCTTTTGAAACGAGCCTTTCCCTGCTTGGTGCTGAAATAAAAAGAGAATGAAAATGGCGGGATGAAAATGAACACAGAAAACAATCAGAGGGGTCAGACACGCAGATTAACCCCCGAGGAAAGAGAAATCAGACAAAAACAGCTTAAACGAAAAAGAAATTTCCGCATAGCCATTGTTGTTATCGGATTTCTGATGATACTGAGCCTGATTATAAGCCCGATACTTGTGCTGACTCTTTTCAGAGTGAAGTCGTTTACGGTTGAGGGTGCAGGTGTTTACACAACAGACCAGATTGTTTCTGCAAGCGGAATCGTTGAGGGAAAGAATCTTCTCTTTGCAAATCTTGATGAAGCGGCAGAAAATATTGAAAAAATGCTGCCTTATACAGACGATGTCAAAATAACCAAAAAGCTTCCGAGTGAAGTTATCATAAGATGCGGTTCAACAGAAAAAGCCTTTGCGATAGGAATGGCAAACGGCCTTTATGCACTCACAGACAGCAACCTCAAGGTGCTTGAAGTAACAGGAAAACAACCCTCCGATACAACTCTCATAATCGGAGCAGTGCCATATAAAGCAGAAATCGGTGAAATTGCTGTTTTTGATGCAGCTGCAGACGACGAAAAGAAAGAGGAAACCGTTGAAGAAACGCTCAGTCTTCTCCTTGAAATCACCGGCGCAATTACCGAAAACGGAACGAAGGATATAAATCTTATCAACGTTTCCAAGAGAAACGATATCTATCTTATCTATCAGGAAAGAATTGTTCTCAAGCTCGGCAACAGCTCGGATCTTTCCTCAAAGCTTTCACTCGGAAACAAGGTTATCAACAGCGAAAATTCGATTGACCCGTTCCAATTCGGCGCAATCAATCTTTCGGTTGTTACAGAGGCGGTTTTCAATCCCTCCGATATGAAGGATATTCCCGAAATCGTTGATTATAACGATAACCATAAGCCCGAAGATGCAGAGGAAGAAACGGCAGAAGAGGACGAAGAAAACACTTCAGAAAATGAAAGTACCGATGAATAAAAAGCAAAAATTTCACAAATATAATGTAAATTATATATAATTTGTAAAAAAAACATTAAATTTAAAAATTATTCTTGTTTTTTTTACAAATACATGGTAATATAATTCAGTATTATAAGGAAAAATAAAACTACAGGGGGTCATACCAAATGGCATTTGAAATTGATAACGAATTTGAGAGTGCGGTTCAGATAAAGGTAATCGGTGTCGGCGGCGGCGGCGGAAACGCAGTTAACAGAATGATAACATCGGGTGTTCTCGGTGCAGAATTTATCGCTGTCAACACAGATAAGCAGGTTCTTGTTCACTCCAAGGCTACACACAAGATTCAGATCGGTGAAAAATCAACTCACGGTCAGGGTGCAGGCGGCAAGCCCGAAGTTGGCGCAAAAGCCGCAGAAGAAAGCAAAGACTCCATCGCTGATGCTCTTAAGGGCACAGATATGGTATTCATAACAACCGGTATGGGCGGCGGCACAGGAACAGGTGCAGCTCCCGTAATCGCTCAGGTTGCAAAAGATATGGGCTGCCTTACAATCGGCGTTGTAACAAAGCCCTTCAAGTTTGAAGGCCGCAGAAGAATGCTCCTTGCTCAGGAAGGTATCTCAAAGCTTGCAGAGCATGTAGACAGCCTTATTGTTATTCCCAACGACAGACTCCGTGCTATTGACGACAGAAAGAAGACAATCGCTGAAGCATTTGCAGAGGCAGACGAAGTTCTTCTTCAGGGCGTAAGAAGCATTTCAGAGCTTATCAAGGTTCCCGGCTTCATTAACCTTGACTTTGCAGACGTAACAAGCGTTATGAAGGATGCAGGTTATGCTCATATGGGCGTTGGCAGAGCAAAGGGCAAGGATAAGGCAGAAACAGCAGCAAACGCAGCAGTTTCCAGTCCTCTCCTCGAAACATCAATCGCAGGCGCAAAGGGCGTTATCATCAGCATCACAGCTTCTGACGATGTTGACCTCGAAGATGTTGAAAATGCAGCAGAAATCATCACCGCCAAGTCACATGAAGATGCTAACATCACATGGGGTATCGCATTCGATCCCGACCTTGACGATGAAATGGTTATCACTGTTATCGCAACCGGCTTTGATTCGAAGCCTCAGCAGACTGCTCCCGCAGCAGCACCCGCAGCTCCTTCAAATCCTTTTTATGCTGCAGCAAATAAGGCTCCTGCAGCACCTGCAGCACCTGTTGCTCCTCCTGCAGCTCCCAAGGCAGCTGCTCCTGCAACACCTGCAGCTCCCGCTGCTCCTGCAGGCACACCCAGCATTCCTCACTTCGGTTCATCCGTAAGTGATGTTGCTGCTCCCGCAGAAGCTCCCAAGGCGAATGGCAACGCCTTTGGGGTTGTCCAGTTCTATATCATGATTAACGACATAATCAAGGGTAAGGACAACCAGTAATTTATAAAAAATCATCCCGTATCTTCGGATACGGGATTTTTTGTTGCATTTATGAATTTATAAGCTTTTCTGCAGCAATAAGGATTTCGGTTTCGGAAGGCTCCCAATTAAAACAAATCTTGGCTATTCTGTTGCCGATGGTGAAAATGAATGTGTTTCTGTAACGCTCCGATTCAACGGTGGTCTTATAAATTTCATATTCCGAGTCGATATCAAGCTTAATATAATCGTGTATGCTGTTATATATCAGCTCATTTTTGCATTTTTCAAGAAGGGGAGTGAAGCGGACATCGGTTATTGTATATTCCGCTTCCTTGTATTCTTTTTCATCAACCGAAAAAACGGTCCATTCCGTCTGTTTTATCAGCAGAGCTTCATTGACGAATTTTTCACGGGATACCGTTTTGCCTTCGATATCGGTGAATTCCGAAATATCAAGCGGTGCACCTTCGTCGTGATAAACGGTATATGTTTGTCCTGTGATTTCACTTCTGATTTCAACCTTTTCATAGGGCTTCGGAATGAGGGTGAAAACAAATATCCCTGCGGCAATATAAAAAACAACAAGATAAACGGAGGCAAATCCTTTTATTATCTTCTTTGTTTCATCTTTGAATTTTGATGAATTATCCGTTGCTTTTCTTATGAGCTTGAACAGCTTATACAGCAATACTGCTGCAATAATCAGACCGAGAGCGAACAAAATATATCTCAATCTTAAGAAAGAGAAAAGTTTAACGGTTGCGCTGAACCAATAGATAGGAAGCCAGAACAGAATATTGATATTGATTATTCTTTTTGTCTTGGTAAAATCGCCGTTTTCGGCGGCTGTTTTTGCTTTTTTATACCATAACAAATAACTGATTATGTTGTAAATTGAAAATGCTATAAATACCGGTGCAAACCACACTCTGAAAAATTCGTCGGTTATGATTTCAACGGGTTCTTTCCACATCTGATATCCCCAGAATGCAATCAGAAAGATGCAGCACGCAATAATTCCCAGATTGTTGTTGACTATATCGCGTCTTGCAAATATGTTGATGCACTCAATCTGAATTTCAGGGTCGCTTTCAATCGACGGAAGATTTTCATTTTCGGTGCAGAATATATGAACACGGTCTTTATTAATGACATATTCCCAGCCGCCTGAGGTGCACATATCGATAAAATGCTGTCTGTCTTCCGAAACGATTACGCCTTCGTTAACTCTTTTCGGATAATATACAACGGAAAAACGGAGTTTCCGTGGCTCGGTTTTCTTATATTTCCAGAAGGTTGAACCTATGTTTTCTATAAGCCAGCCTTTTGCTGCCATTTTTTCAAGATGCTTTTCGATGTTGGTGTGGTCATAAAGCGAAAAAAATTCTATTCTGTATTTTGTTTCGTTCATTATTTCTCCTCCTCAAAAAATCTGCGATAGTCGTCTGCCTGTTTTCGGATACGGTTATATTCGGTTTCGAGTGTTTCCGAACCTTTATCCGTCAGAATATAGCTTCTTCTTCTTCCTTCAACCTTTGTTTCACGGATTATTTCTTCATAAACGAATTGGTCAAGAAGATTATAGAGGGTGCCCGGTCCGACGGAAATCCTGCCGTCGGTTATTTCAGAAACCTTTTCCATGATATCCGTTCCGCAGCATTCATCTTTAAGACATAAAAGAATATAAAACATCTGCTCTGTCAGAGTCTGGAATTTAACTCTCGGCAATTCGCCTCACCACCTTTTATCGAATATCGATAATTACAACCAAATAATAACATCGAATATCGATATTGTCAATAGCTTTTTGAAAAAAATAAGGAGCAGGCGATTACCTGCTCCGAAGTTTTGTTTGATTAAAATGCATCAACTGCTGCTTTTTCAGCTGCAAGACCTTTTTTATAGTTTTCAAGGAAAGCCTTGAATCCTTCAATGTCATCTGCATCGGGTCTGATTTCCGTTGAATCCTGACCTGCAAAAACTTTGTTTTCAAGATATTCGTCAAGAGCTTCGTTTTCAGCCTTGCTTACCATATATTCGGCAAGAATTGCAACGCCCCAGGGACCGCCTTCGCCTGCTGTTTTCATAACCGAAACGGGAGCATTGAGTGCTGCACCCATAATTTTCTGACCTGCAACGGGAGCTTTGAAATAGCCGCCGTGACCGAGAATTCTGTCAATCCTGACATCTTCGTCAGCAAGAATTTCCATGCCGATGCTGAGAGTTGCCGCAGCGGATGAAAGCTGAACTCTTGCAAAGTTTTCGAGGGTGAACTTGCTGTCAGGTCCTCTGAAGAACATGGGTTTGCCGCTGTCAAGACCTGTGATAACTTCGCCCGAAATATAGTTATAAGCAACAAGACCGCCGCAGTCCTTATCGCCTTCAAGTGCTTTTTCAAACATCTTGTCGAGAACCTTATAGATGCTGATGTCCATTCCGAGAGCTTTGCACATTGAGGTGAACATTCCTGCCCATGCATCGATTTCGCCCGAGCAGTTGTTGCAGTGTACCATTGCAACGGGCTTGCCTGCGGGAGTTGTTACCATATCGATTTCGGGATAGAGCTTTGAAAGAGCCTTTTCAAGAACAACCATAAGGAAAATGGATGTGCCTGCCGAAACATTACCTGTTCTGACGCCTACGGAATTTGTTGCAACCATGCCTGTGCCTGCGTCGCCTTCGGGGGGACAGAGAGGAATGCCTGCCTTGAATTCACCTGTGGGGTCAAGAAGAAGTGCGCCTTCTTCGATGAGGATGCCTGCGTTTTCGCCTGCAACAAGAACCTTGGGAAGAATTTCTTCAATGTTCCAGGGGAACTGTGAAACCTTCTCCGAGAAAAGAGAAAGCATTTTCTTATCGTAATCGTTTGTTTCGCTGTCGATGGGGAACATACCCGATGCTTCGCCAACGCCGATAACCTTGTTGCCCGTTAATTTCCAATGAACATAAGCCGCAAGAGTTGCGATGAAATCAACATCCTTGACGTGTTCTTCGCCGTTAAGGATTGCCTGATAGAGATGAGCGATGCTCCAACGCTGAGGAATATTGAAATCAAAGAGTGCGCTGAGTTCTTCGGCAGCCTTTGCGGTTATTGTGTTTCTCCATGTTCTGAAGGGAGCAAGGAGATTTCCGTTTTTATCAAATGCAAGATAGCCGTGCATCATGCCGCTTATACCGAGTGCACCAACGGTTGTGAGTTTAACGCCGTATTTTTCAAGAACATTTGCTTTAAGTTTTGCAAATGCACCCTGAAGACCTTCCCATACCTGCTCAAGAGGATAGGTCCATACTCCGTTGTCATAGCTGTTTTCCCAGTCATAGCTTCCCGAAGCGAGAGGCTCATGGTTTTTTCCGATAAGAACAGCCTTTATTCTTGTTGAACCGAACTCAATACCCAATGCGGTCTGTGCAGATTCAATTGCAAGCTTTATATTTTCCATGTGAATCACTCCTGTAAATAATATACATATTAATAATATCAAAATGTACCGTCGCCGTCAAGAATAAAAAGAAAAATGAATTGTGAACAAAAGATGTTTATTGTGTTGCAATTTTTTGTTTCTTTTGATATAATTAACTAAATACGAGTTAATTTTACAGGAGGAAGATTATGAATCCAATCGGAATTGTGAAAGAAGGTCTTTCCAAGGTTAAAACCTATTGGAAAACTCCACCCCTCGGCAACTACATGAATTTTAAGGAAATTGTATCCCTTGCAGGCGGCGGAATAGGTGTTAAGTTTATCATCACCTGTATATCCGGTGTGTTGCTTTCGGCAACAAATGTTTTTGTCGGTAACACTATAGGCATTGAACCGATGAATATGTATTTTATATACATTCTTGCGGTTGTTATCAGCTTCCCGCTGACAATGTTCAGAGCTTACATAATTGATAATGCCAGAAACAGAAAAGGTAAGTACAGACCGTATATTCTGACCATGGGTCTTCCTACCATTGTTCTTGCGGTCGGATATTTCTGGATGCCTTATGAAAAGATGGGAAGCCAGCTCATGAAATGTGTTGTTGTTCTTCTTTTCAATATCGGCTTCCAGTTCTTCTATAATTTCCTTTATGACGCATACGATAACTATATCGTTGTTCTTTCTCCCAACACTCAGGAGCGTGCCAATGTTTCCTCCATCAAGTCGGTTACGGATTCACTTGCTCCCACAATAACAAATGCAGTTATTCCTCTTCTCGCAACATCTATTATTGGAACAAATAACCTCAATGATATCAGACTTTACAGATATATCTGGCCTCCCATACTTATTATCGGATTTCTTCTGAGTGTTATTGTTTATGTTAACACAGAGGAAAAAATCGTTCAGGCAAAAACCCATGTTGTTCAGATTAAATTCATCGATGCAGTCCGTGCAGTTGCAAAGAACAAGTATTTCTGGGTGATTTCTCTTGCCGGTTGGCTCGGTTTCCTTGAAAGTGCCTACGGAAGTATTCTTAACTGGCTTTATTCTTATCAGCACGCTTGCTCAAGCGGTGAATATTCTCTTTTGTTCACAATTTACGGAAACGCTTCTTTCTGGGGTATGCTTCTTGCTCCTCTTTCAATTAAAAAAATAGGAAAAAAGAATACCCTTATTTTAATAAACTCAATGAATATTCTGTTCATTGCACTTGTTTATCCCGTAGTAAAATATGTTGATATGAGCATTATGATCTGGCTCGTTATGATATGCCTGTGGTTTAATGCACTTTTCGGTTCTTTTGGCCATATTCTCACTCCCAGCCTTAATGGCGATATCCGTGACTATCAGCAGTATATCACAGGCGAAAGAATCGACGGTATGTTTGCTGCGGTAGGTCTTATCGGAAGCGTGATTACCATGGCAACAAGCTCCGTTCTTCCTGCTATTTATGAGAAGATCGGTTTCAACGAAACAAAGCTCAAAGAGCTTCTTCCTGAGATAGTTGCTCAGGAGGGTGAGCTTCTTGACCCGACTAATGTATATAATGTTCTTTATCATAGAGAAACATTTATAAGCATTTTCGGAGTTCTGATTGCAGTTTCTGTTCTCGGTGCATTTTTGAATGTTGTTCCCTATTTCTTCTATGACCTTTCGGAAATCAAACAGCAGGGTATGATTAAGGTTCTCAAAATCCGTGCATTGTTTGAAGACTACGGCAACGGTGTTCTTAAGGATAAAGACCTTGTTGAGGCGATTGAAATAATCAAAGAAGCAAACGAGCTTGAAAATGCACAGCCGAAGAATCTCAAAGAATTCAAAGCTGCTAAGAAAAACGCTTCATCCAAAGAAGAAAAGAAAACCGCAAAGAAAGCATATAAGGATGCGGTTGCTTTCAATCAGAATATTGAAATTTCGAAGTTTGTTATTGATGAAATGAACCGTTTCAATACTTCTTTCGGCAGAATGGGTCTTGAAGAAGCAAGAAAAACCGTAAGCGCAGGCTATGAAGCAATCTATAATTATGATGATTCGGGTGTTCGTGAAGCAAAAGCTCTTCCTGCAGGCACTCCCGAAGAAAAGGAATACAAAAAGACAGCTGTTTCTGTTGCAAAGGATTTTGTTTATGCAAAGAAAGCTGCGGCAAAATATTTCCCGAACGGTATAAAAGAATTTGATACAGGTATATTTGAAGTTCTTTTCGAGAAGGAAGATAAGCTTGCGGAAGACCTTGCGGCAACATATGAAAAGCTTTACGATGCAAGAGACAGAAAAGATAAGTCACGCATTGAAAAGTATACGCAGTCTGTCAAAGCAATCAAAGCAGAGCAGAAGAAGGTTGAAAACGAAATCAAGAAGGCTACTAACGATAATTCCGTTTACAACCGTGCAGCAAAGCCCTATATCAATGCGAAAAAGCTCATAACACAGAGCGAAAACTACGCAAAGTTTGATGAAATTGCCGCTATGTATGAAGATGCAAAACTCCGTCATGAGCAGGCAATGATTGAAGAAGCTGCCGAAAGAGAACGCAAGGAAGCCGAAGAAAAGGCTTATGCCGAAAAGCTCAGGGCAGAAAAAAAGAATAAATAAAAACAAGAAAAAGAACGCTGAGGTCAGAGACTTCAGCGTTCTTGATATTTACGGTTTTATTTTGTTTTTCCCTCGGGAGTATCACGGTAATACTGCGTCTTGGGATTGGGATGCTTTCTTGAATTCCAGAGTTCTTCGGCAACAGGTGCCCATGCATTTGCAAATTTATCGCATTTTGAGCAAAGCGTTTCAGCACTTTCGGGTTC
>JAZSAH010000242.1:0-10051 GCA_045601745.1 Acutalibacteraceae bacterium | reverse complement strand
ACCAAGCCTGAAGCCTGATATAAAGCTGTCAGCATTACTTGTAGTTGAAAATTCAATATAAGCACTGACATAGTTTTGAAACAGCTCTTTATCCTCACCGCTCAATCTTGCAGTAAGCTGTTCTTCTTTTTCGGCAAGGTTACTCAGTTTCTTTTTGAGTTTAGCGGTTAATTCTGAATTGACCTCTTGCGGCTCAATGTTGCCGTAATAGAAATCTTCAATAATATTTGACATTATGTATTCCTCCATATCTGAGGAAATATGTTAGAGTACGAAAGATAGAATATGTATTGCCGAAGAACTACTTGTGTTATGAACATCCGTACCATACAGTAAAAATCCGAACCTTATGCCAATCGGCGAAGGGTTCGGATTTTTTTATTCATGATTATTCCGATACCCCGTTAAAGGATTGAATGAGCGTCACTGCGGGTTATGTCTTTGTTTCGGGACGATAATGTGCAGATATAATATCCTTTCGTTGTTTATTAGTGTAAAATAATACTTCAGCAAAATGTTGCTTTACATTTTTTGGTCGGTTAGTGTATACTGTAATTGAAAGGCGGTGCTCTTATGGATATACAAAGCAAAAAAACAGCACAAATCTTTCGAGGCATATTAACAGGTATCGGACTTTGGATTTTCGGCCATGTGTTGTCAGGAAGACTGTCGTTTGTTGAAGATATTGAACTTTATCCGGCCGGACCGTTGGTTTTTGCTTTTCCGTTAGTTTTTGCTGTTGTCTGTATATCAGTTGCAAAGCATTCCGCAAAATTCAACAAGTTTGCTTATTATAAAACTTCAATGATTTGCTTTTTATTACCTGTTTTTTGTTGGGCGTTTACCTTATTGCTCGGTTTTATAATGGAATTAGAAATACCGGGTATCTCTTTCATAGCTGATGTTATGCAATTGATATTTGTTTTGCCTTGTGTTGCAATGTTGTCAATATATTATCAGTTATTGACTGTAATCGGAACAGAAACTGACGGCATAAAGCCGGTTTTGATAAGTGCCGCATATTTTCTTCCTATGCTCGCAGGTGTTTTGATTTCAATAAAAATATATAAGGGAAAGTCCGGAAAACAGCATCTTTTACACACTGATAATCCGGATGGTGATGAATATGAAAATTGAAAAAATCGGCGAAACAAAGACAATAATTTCCAACAGCTTCAGTCATCACGGTTATTTTGCATGGCCAACGGTTGCACGGTTGCAGGACGGTAAAATCGCAGTTGGTGCATCGGGATTCAGACTTGAACACGTTTGTCCCTTCGGTAAGGCGGTTATTTCCTACAGCTTTGACGGCGGTGAAACATATACTTTGCCTGCGCCGGTTATTGATACTCCTCTTGATGACAGAGATGCGGGTATCTGCGCATTCGGTGAAAACGGAGTTGTTTTCACATCGTTCAATAATTCTGCAGAAATGCAGAGGGAATACAATAGGGAAAACAAATATGTTCAGAGCTATCTTGATACCGTAACCGCTGAAGATGAGGAGCGTTATCTCGGAGCAACCTTCCGCATCAGCCGTGACTGCGGTATTACTTTCGGAAAAATTTACCGTTCACCTATAACATCTCCTCACGGTCCCGTGCAGCTTAAAGACGGCACGGTTTTATGGGCAGGAACGAGATTTGATGATATTTTCGGCGGTGTTGAGGTTCACCGTCTGGATACGGAAAGCGGCGAAACCGGATTTATAGGAAGAATAACTGCGACGGATAAAAATGTTGTGCTCAATGAACCTCATATGATTGAACTTCCCGACGGCAGACTTATCTGCCATATCAGAGGCGAGAATTCAGAGCTTTTTGACGGCGGCAGCGAAACACTTTTCACTGTTTTTCAGAGTGTTTCCGATGACGGCGGAAAAACATGGTCCGAGCCCCTGATGCTTCTTGATAAAACGGGCGGAGCTCCGCCGCATCTTATTCTGCTTTCAACGGGAGAGCTTGTTTCGGTTTACGGCAGACGCAAAAAGCCTTACGGAATCATGGCAATGATAAGTCTTGACGGCGGTGAAAGCTGGCAGACGGATATTCCTGTTTGCGAAAATCTTGCAACGGACGACCTTGGTTATCCAACAACAATTGAGCTTGAAAACGGAATACTTCTCACCGTTTTTTATGACAACGAGGGAGAGGATATGCCCTGCAGAATAAGACAGCAAAAATGGAGACTGATTAAATGAGTCTGCATCATAACGGTATTATTAATTAAATGATAAAGGGGATGATCGTTGTGAATGACTTCTCAATGCTGATGTTAAAGAAACTGACGGCATTTGTGCTGGCACTGCTCAATGTTTTCGGATGTATTTTCGGAACAGACAAAATAACCGAAAAAGAGGTAACCGTAAACGGTTCGCTTGTCTGCATGGATGATTTGGGAAGAAGTGTTGTTTCTGCAGGTGAAAGCGAAAAGCTTGTCGGCGTTTTCTATTTTCTCTGGCAAGGTCAGCACGGCAAGGATTATCTTTATGATAACACGCGGATTGTTGCCTCAAACCCCGATGCGATAAAATCCGAGGAGGAATGGATGGCATCGGGAGGAGGAAATGTCGGCGAGTTCCATTTCTGGAGTGAGCCTCTTTTCGGCTACTACACTTCGGATGATGAGTGGGTTCTTCGTAAGCACGTTCAGATGCTCACAGACGCTTCGGTTGATTTTATTGTTATAGACACAACCAATGCGTTTACATATTCTCAAAGTGCAAAAAAGCTTATCGGAATATGGCATGAATATTTGCTTGAGGGATGGAATGTTCCGAAAATTGCCTTTTATACAAATTCTTATTCGGGCGATACGATGAACAGAATATATGACGAGATATATAACGATCCTCTGCTTAAGGCAGAGTATTCACGCCTTGATGAGCTTTGGTTCAATATGAACGGAAAGCCCATGATAGTCGGCGATAAAGATGACCCGGCACTGCGTGAGGATGTGAAGAATTATTTCAGAATCAAAGCCAATCAGTGGCCCACAGAGGAAAAGGTGAAGGACGGTTTCCCGTGGATGGAATTTGGACGCTCGCTTACGCTTCAGGCTGTTTATAATTCTGACGGAACAAGAATTATGAATGTTTCGCTTGCGCAGCATTCGGATACCTGTGCGTTCAGCAATGCGGCATGGTACGGCTCGGATGACAGAACACGCTCATGGCATGACGGAGCAAATGACACCGGTGAAGGTGCGGTTCTGCAAGGATATAACTTTGCCGAGCAATGGGAATTTGCCATCAGAATGAATCCCGATATCGTTTTTGTTACGGGCTTTAACGAATGGGTTGCACAGCGTCAGCCTGCGCAGGAAGGAAGACCTGTTGTTTTCGTTGACTGTGCAAATGAAAATGCATCCCGTGATTTTGAACCCTCTGCAGGCATACTCGGCGATAATTATTATATGCAGCTTGTGAATTACATTGCCCGTTTCAAAAAGACAACTGCAAGGGTCGGCAGAGGAAACGGAGCTGCAATTGACATTGACGGCGGATTTGAGCAGTGGGAAAATCCTGCGATAACGGCGGTTTATAAAGACTACCGTAACGACACGGCTCCGAGAAACTGTGAAGGCTTCGGTTCGATTGTTTATACGGATTATTCGGGAAGAAACGATATTGTGAACATGAAAGTCACCGAGGATGAGAATAACTGCTATTTTTATGTTGATACGGCGGAGAAGCTTTCCTCGTGCGACGGCGGTGCATGGATGACGCTCTTTATCAACGAAAGCATTGTAATTAACAGAAAAGCACCCGAAAACGGAATAACCTCCGTTGAGAAATTCAACGGAAACGGTTTTGAAAAAATCGGTGAAGCGCAAATTCGTTATTCTGGCAATAAGCTTATGCTTCAGGTGCCGAAAAATCTTGTGAGCTGCGATGGGGGTATGCAGTTCAAATGGGCGGATAATTACAGCGAAGGCGATGTTTATTCATTCTACACAAAGGGCGATGCCGCACCCTTCGGAAGACTCAACTACAGCTATTGATTGACATAAAACGGATTTTTATTTATTATATTTGTGAAAAAAATGACTGGAGTGATCCGAAAATGAGTTTCAGAACAGCAATTTGTTTTATTGTTATGATGGTTTCCATTCTTTTCAACACGGTGGATGCTGCCTTTATCGGTAAAGCACCCGAACCTCTGACAGAGCAGGCACTTGTTGAGATGAACGAAAGGTTTGATAAATATGAGCTTGCAGATGAAATAACGGTTATCAGATCCTCAGCTCTTTCAGTTTCTCAGCGCCACACCGTTATCGCCCTGCAGGGTCTTGTTGCAAGAACAAAGCCTCAGATTTTCATTGATTACGGAACCGAAGCAAACCGTTATGCGGCAAGTGAGATGGAAAAATCGGGTTATAAGCTTATTTATAACGACGAATCGGGCAATCCCTGGAAATTTGATACGGTTATTGCAAAATTCAGCTCTTATATCGCTGACAACGGTTATATTCTCTACGCAACAGCAGAGAACCACGGTCAGCTCAATACGGCAACCAATCTTGCAACCATTCACGGCTGGTTACCCGTTTGTGCAGAGAATGAGCAGGTTGTTTCTCAGCTCGGGCTGAAAAAATGCGCCGACATCAGCGGCGATAATATTGACCTTAGCTATATTAAAAAGTTCTACAAAGAAAACAAGGATTGCTTCCGCAAGGATTCTCTCGTTCACCTTTATTATTACGCACAAGGAATGAGAGATTTTGCCATTCAGCAGAGAATTTTCGTTATGTATGTTGAAGACAGCGACTACGAAGGCAGACTTTTCCGTGACAGCGTTATGAGAGACCTTGAGCCTTCATCAACTGTTTTCGGCTGGTGTCAGTATGAGGTTAAGTTCACCGAATCAGCATCACGCTACGGTCATCATGTTATTCCCTCTGACCATTCATGGAATCTGAGCATTATTTCGTCATTCAATGCAACAGATGAAAAGTTTGCTGCGCCGTATGAAGGCAAGGTTGAGCTTGACCCCGATAAGCATTATGTTTCGATTGTTTACAGCGACGGCGACAATCTGCAGTGGATTCAGAACGGTTTCAGCGAATTTCACACCTGGCAGAGCTACGGTCTTGATACTCCGGTGAGCTGGACATTCGCTCCGATTGCAGCTCAGCTTAGCAATATCGATGTGAAAAGGACTCTTGCAAATTCGGAAAAAGCAACCTTTATAACGGGTCCTTCGGGAGGAGGATATGCAAGAGTCACAAAAATGAATTCGAAGGAGCTTGAGGCTTTTTCCGACTATACGGCATCCGTTATGTTTGAATCGGGACTCGGTATCATGACTTTTCTTGATGAAATCAAATATGATTCCTTTGACATCAGTATGCAGAAAAGGCTCGGATATTTTTCAAGATATGACCATATCAAGGGCGGCATTCTTCAGCTTGACCCCGACTGTTATGCAGGCGGATGCGGCAGAGTTTATTTCTCGGATGATAAGCCGTTTGTAAGCGTCGGCTTCAGCCTTTGGCACCCCAGCGGAAATGCCGGAGAGGTAACAAATGAATGGCTTGCAGAGCAGGCGGCGGTTATAAATTCAAAGCCTGCCGACATAAAAACAATAAACGGTTATACGGTAATCAATGTTCATCCGTGGACAGTGGGTCCCGATGACCTCGCATATTTCGTCGGTCAGCTTGATGAAGGAGTTGAGGTTGTTCCCGTGGATGAACTCCTTGCGGCAATTGAGCAGAATATTCCTCACGAATTCGCTCAGCCCGAATAAATACCGGTGTTGATTAAGGGCAGATTCAACGTCTGCCCTTAGTTTTTTTCATATGTTTACCTTTTATGGTTGTAATTATTTTACATTGTGTTATAATGGAATAAACTGTACGCTTGCGAAAACAGTTTCGTTTTTGCAAAGATTTTTTGAAATGAAAAAAGGAGAAAAAGTATGAAAAAGACAATGAGAACAATGATTGCGCTTTTCCTTGCCGCAGTTATGACTTTCGGAATGTCATCTGCCGCTTTTGCTGCGGATGATTCGGTGAAAAAGATTGAATGGACAAATCTTTTCGGAGATGACTACAGCTTCTATTTCGGAAATATAGAGCTTATTGAAGGTGAAAACGCTGTTACGATTTATGACTCGAATGTTGATATTCTGAGCTTGCCCGAAGATGAGCTCAGAGGAATGAATGTTGTTTGCTATGAGTTTGAAGCAGAGCAGACCGGTTATTATTTGCTCAGCTCGGATTATGATACGGTATTTTCGGTTGCTGAAAGCTATAACGGAACAAAGGCTGACGGCTGCCGTGACTGTGTTAAATACGGAGAAGAACCCTATTACAATATTTTCCATATCAAAAAAGGAACAAATCTTATCGGCATTACCTTCGCTTTTGAATCCTATATTCTGATGGACAGTGTCAATATTGAATTTCTCGGATCTGATATCAAGGAATATTCTCTTTCGGAAGAAAGCCTTGACGATTATATTATCGGCTATAATATATGGGATGACGGCTCGGGAGAAATTGCAATGGCAACCGACTGCGAAGTAACCTTCGTTCCCGAAAATAAATTCGTAATGAACGGCGTTGTTCTCATGGGAACCTGCAGTGCATCTCCCAAGGAAGGCAAAAACAAGGCAAAGGTTGACCTTTTCGGAAAGAAAAAAGATGTTGAATTTACTGCATATTATATGGACAGCCTTGTAAAGTCGGCTGAAATAACCAATATTGACAGGCATACCGTTTTCTCATATGACTACAAGGGTGAACAGCATTATAATGATGCATCGGGTGAAAAATTAACCGTTAAATTCAGCGACGGAACGGAATATTCGGCAGTTATCAATGACAGCATGGCAGAGGTTGTTCTTTCAAACGGCGTTGTTGCTTATGCATATGCGGGTCTTACTCTTAACAACGACGGCACATATGATTTCATCATTTCCGTCGGCGATGAAGTTGTTGAAAAATATGATGTTGTGGGAAAGGATAATTCATTTTTCGATAATATCAGCACTCTTTCAAACGATAACTTCGAGGCTTTGGCAAGTTCAGCTGATAATTTCATTGTCGGAATTCAGCATCTTGGCAGCGACAGAGATTTCTCAATGCAGTGCTTCGGACTGATTTCCGATGATCTTGCACAGATTTTTGCCAATTTCATTGCATTTGTTCAGTATTATATCGGATAATTCAAACTGAACCGAAAGAGGTGTTTTTATGCTGAAAGCCGCTTTGAAAATTCTTATTGCAATTCTAATGATAATCAATCCTGAGCTTCCTGCAATGCTTGACCTCGGAAAGCTTCCGTCGGAAAAAACAATTGATATGGATAAATTCGTTCTTGTGTGGAGCGATGAATTCGACGGCAATGAATATGATAAATCCAAATGGGCGCCTTCATGGTGGGTAACAGAGCGCAAGGGAGGATATTGGCATGAGGATATGGTGAGGGTTGAAAACGGCAATCTCGTTATATCCGCTGAATATCTTGAAGAACCGCTTGAAAACGATTACTATGAAAAATGGAAAGATGAAATTGCTTTCAAAGAGTATAAGCCGGGTTGGTATTGCGGAGAGCTGACAACTCAGGGCAAATATGAACAGTGCTACGGCTATTTTGAGGTCAGATGCATCCTTCCTGCCGCAACGGGTATGTGGAGCGCATTCTGGATGATGAATGACGGAGTTACCCATGTTGACGGCTCAGGCCGTGACGGCACTGAAATTGATGTTTATGAATCGTTCTATTATAAAGACCATTGGTGGGGTAATGACTGCGTAACAACGGGCATTATCTACGACGGATACGGAGAGGATATTGTCAATTATTCAATCGGCAAATATTTTCTTGAAAACGACCCCTATGAAGAGTATAACACCTACGGCGTTGAGTGGAGCAAGGATGAATATATCTTCTATATCAACGGCCATGAAACGGGCAGAATAAAGCCCGAAGGCGGTGTTTCTCAGAATCCCGAATATCTTCTTTTGTCCTGTGAATTTGCAGGCGAAAACGGCGTTCAGCATTCCGACAGACACGGCACGGGAAAAATCGAGCTTACACCGGAAGAAAACTGGCCCGCCGAATTCAAGGTGGACTATGTAAGATGTTATCAGTATAAAGATTTGATATGACAAACAACCCCATGAAATGCTTCAGACATTTTCATGGGGTTGTTTTATGATTGTTATTCTTCCGAATTAATCTTTTCGATTTCTTCTTCTATAATTGATATTTCTTCTTCCTGCAGAGTTTCGCTTTCTGATTCTTCTGCATTTTCTTCTGTCAGAGTATCATTCTCCGCTGTTTCTTCGGGAATATCAATTTCAACGCCGATGGGTTCTCCGTCTTCTCCTGCAACCATGCCGTCTTCCGTTTCAACAACAACGGGAACATAAACAAACGGGTCGTCGGCTTTGCTCTTTCTGCGTTTTGCAAAGATAATTGCGGCAAGAATGAGTGCCAATACCGTAAGAACGGAAACTCCAGCGCCGAGAAGAAGACCCTGCGGCATGAATGAAAGCTCAATGCTGTGTTCGCCTGCGGAAATGTTGAAGCAGAGATATGCATCGCTGAGCGCAACATAATCTTCCTCTGCGATTTCTTTTCCGTCAACTTTTACTTTCCAGCCCTTATCGTAGGGGATTGATGTGAAGAAAAGAGAATCGTTATCAAGCGAAACGGTGCCGCTGATTTTCGTTTCTTCAAAGGTGTCAACGTTGAGGCTCTGCGCCTTGAGAATTTCATAGCCTTCGTTGAGTGCGTCCTCATTGATGTAATAGGGATAAAAATCAATGTAACCGTAATCGCTGTCTTCAATGTTGATGATAACGAGAACCTCATCCTCAGGACTAACAATGCCGAGGTCATAGATATAAGGTTCATCGGTATACTGAGTTGTTTCCGTGCCGTTTTTGTTTATCAGAATGTCGTCAAAATCATATGAGTCAACAAAGAGATAACAATGCTTTGCTTCTTCTGTTGTGAGGAAGAAGGTGAGCTCGCCGTCGCCTTCGCCCGATTTTGTGTAATAGATATCACCTGTATCAAGACCCGAGGTGATTTCATCCATGTTATAATAACGCACCTCATCAATCGTCATCATGCCGAAAACATCGGAAACACCTGTTGCATATTCAAACCAGTCGCTCTGAACGGTGAAAGGATTCGTGTAATCCGACTGCCAGTTTGTGACATCCGTGCCGACACCGAAGCCTATGGGAAGGCAGTATTTGTTTTCGTATGCGGTGAACTTTCCGTGGGTCATAAGCTCGGTATAATAGTCATCTGCAACACTGACATTTTCATCGTTGTCAACGATATATCCGAGCGAATGCATCATGTTATAAATCGGCGTCTGCAGATGATAGGTGTAGCTGTTGATATAGTTACCGCTGAGACCGAGATTGCTCTGAACGTTTGACATCTTTTCATATGCCATCGAGGAGAAGGTTGAAACGCCGTTGTAGCCGAACCACGCAGGGTCCATTCTTGCCCTGTTATAGGTTAAATCCATGCGGTAGAAATTATTGTCATTATAGGTGTCAAGCTCTTCCTTGAGCGATTTGAAATCGGCATAGTCGCCAACAAAATTAGATTTAAGCTGATCCATGCTGTAGCGGTCTGTGTTGGCGCATGAAATTTCGCCTATAACACAGCAGAGAAGAAGAACTGCAACAGCTGACTGCTGATATTTTTTGTCTTTCATAAGAGCAAAAACAAGGCAGTAGGTAACGGTGAAAATGATGCTGATAAGAACGGTTATTTCTTCAACGTTCTTTGAACCGAGTTCCTGAACAAGGATTATGAATCCGAGAACGGCAAAACCTGTTCCGAGGATTGCTCTGCCGCTGAATTCGTTGAGTCTTGTGAATGCTTTGTAAGCAATAACAAGAAGGATGAATGAATACATGAATGACCAGCGGTAAGGAAGGTCATTGGGATAATGGAAGCCGTGCCAGATGTAGTTGACGATGTTGATGTTGAAGCTGAAATACATTAATCCGAGCAAAGCAACGGTCGCAACTTTTTCTTTAAGAGGAACGGATTTTGTGAAAAGATAAAGGG
>JAZSAH010000241.1:0-3371 GCA_045601745.1 Acutalibacteraceae bacterium | reverse complement strand
GAGCATATCCGAAAACTCGGTGAAGGGGATATCCGACTTTGAGATATCAACCATCATTATCATTGCGAACATATCCTGAAGAATTGACTGCGTAACTTCAAGAACGTTTATATTGTGGTTGCAGCATTCCGTTGAAATTTTTGCAAGAATACCGACCATGTCTTTACCTATAACTGTAATAACTGCTCTCATAAATTTGCCTCCTGAATATTCAATACTTCGGCGATGTCTTTGACAACAAAATCCGCAGCGGTTTCAGCGTTTTCCTTTCGGGTAAACAAGCAGCCGTATACACCTGCGTTTTTGCCAGACAAAACATCGATTTCCCTGTCGCCTATCATAACTGTTTCGCTTCTGTCGAGATTATAGGTGTCGCAAATCCAGTTAACTGCATCGGGTGCGGGCTTTGAGGAAAATTTCATTGACGAATCAACAAATGCCGTAAAGAACTTCGCCACATCATATTTTTTGAGATAAAACTGTGAGGATTCAAATCCTCTGTGGGTATATAAAAAATGCTTTTTGCCGTCATTCCAAAGCTTTTCGAGGGTCTTGTAAGTGTTTTCAAAAGGTACGGCAATGGGTTTCAATGTGTAGTTATGCTCGTATTTGCGGAAAACCTCTTTTTCCTCGTCGCTGACTTCATAATGCTCATATGCATGGGCAAAGGTGATTTCAAGAAGTGCCTTTGCTTCGTCATAGTCGGCATCTTTGCCGAATTCCGAGAGAGCCTTGAGAAAAGCCGAGGTTATATGCGGATAGCTGTCAAACAGCATACCGTCGAAATCCCAGATGTAATTCTGCATATCAGTCACCGTAGCCTTCGGGATTCTGTGACTGCCAGCGCCATGAGTCTTCGCACATTTCGTCAATGCCTCTTTCGGCAACCCAACCGAGTTCTTCCTTTGCCTTTGAGGGGTCGGAATAGCAGGTTGCGATGTCGCCGGGTCTTCTGGGTGCGATAACATAATTAACGGGTTTGCCGCTTGCCTTTTCGAATGCCTTCACAACATCGAGAACGCTGTATCCGGTGCCTGTTCCGAGGTTATATGTGAAGCAGCCGTTTTCGCCGAGGATTTTTTCAACAGCCTTGATATGACCGAGCGCAAGGTCAACAACATGGATATAGTCACGAACACCCGTTCCGTCGTGGGTATCGTAGTCGTCACCGAAAACATTGAGAGCTTCTCTTTTGCCGATGGCAACCTGAGCGATGTAGGGAACGAGATTGTTGGGGATGCCGTTGGGGTCTTCGCCGATTTTACCGCTTTTGTGTGCGCCGATGGGATTGAAATAGCGGAGAAGGCAAACGCTCCATTCGCTGTCGGAAGCATAAATATCTTTGAGAATTCTTTCTATGTAAAGCTTTGTTGTGCCGTAAGGATTGGTTGTTTTGCCTTCGGGCATATCTTCCTTAAGAGGGGAAATGTTTTCGCTGCCGTAGACCGTTGCGGATGAACTGAAAACCATCTTCTTGCAGCCTGCAGCCTTCATTGCTTCGCAAAGAATAACAGTGCCGCCGATGTTGTTGTCATAATATTCAAGCGGCTTTTCGCAGCTTTCTCCTACAGCCTTAAGACCTGCAAAGTGGATAACGGCATCAATTTTGTTTTCCGAGAAAACTTTATCAAGTCCTTCACGGTCACGGATATCGCATTTGCAGAACTTTACGTCCTTGCCCGTAATTTCTTTTATGCGTTTTATACTTTCGCTCTTGCTGTTGCAGAGATTATCGAGTATAATAGGTTCATAGCCCGCATTTATGAGCTCCACGCAGGTGTGTGAACCGATGAAGCCTGCACCGCCTGTAACAAGAATTGACATAATAATACCTCCGAATAAAACTATCTAATAGTATTATAAATATATTTCGATAAAAATCAACGGAAGTGTAGACAATATTTTTGAAAAAGGAAGTGAGTTTTTTGTTCAGTTATGAAAAATTGAAGAAGGATGAAGAAATTCTGAGCTATATATACTCTGCAAATGAGGTTCTCGGTCAGATTGGTTATACGGAGCACGGAATTGCCCACGCAGTCAAAACGGGTACGGATGCAAGCGTGGTTCTCGAAAAGCTCGGTTATGAGGAGAGGGAATGCGAGCTTGCAAAGATTGCGGGTCTTATGCATGATATCGGCAACACAATAAACAGAACCGACCATGCGCAAAGCGGAGCTTTTCTTGCTTTTGAGCTTCTCAGAGCAAGAAATTTTCCTGTTGATGAAGTAATAAAAATCGTGACGGCAATAGGTCATCATGACGAAAAAACCGCCGCCCCCGTAACTCCCATTGCCGCCGCACTTATTCTTGCTGATAAGAGCGATGTGCGCACCTCAAGAGTCAGAAACAAGAAAACCGTGCATGACGATATCCACGACCGTGTGAATTATGCCGTTTTCAGCTCAAAGCTTGATATTGATAAGGAAAACAGCATGATTTCGCTCGCTCTGAAAATCGATACGCTGATTTGCCCCGTCATGGAATATTTTGAAATATTCCTCGACAGAATGGTGCTCTGCAAAAAATCCGCCGAATTCTTCGGCTGCGATTTCGAGCTTATTATTAACGATACGAGGTTGCTGTGATGTATAATTTAACCGATGTTTCAACAATAAAGGATATTCTTGCCCGACACGGATTTCATTTTTCCAAGGCACTCGGACAGAATTTCATAATTAACCCTTCAATCTGCCCCCGTATGGCGGAGGAAAGCGGAATTGACGAAAACTGCGGAGTTATAGAAATCGGTGCAGGTATAGGCGTTTTGACAGGTGAGCTTGCAAAGAGAGCAAAAAAGGTTGTTGTTATCGAAATCGATACAAAGCTTCTGCCTATTCTCGATGAAACGCTCAGGGATTTTGACAATATCGAAATCATCAATCAGGATGTGCTCAAAACCGACCTTGCCGCGCTTATCAAAGAAAAATTTGACGGTATGCCCGTTTATGTGTGTGCAAATCTGCCTTATTACATTACTTCGCCCGTAATTATGACACTTCTTGAAAGCAAACTGCCGATTGAAGCAATAACGGTCATGGTGCAGAAGGAAGCGGCGCAAAGGCTCTGCGCAGATGTGGGAAGCAGACTTTCGGGCGCAGTTACTGTTGCGGTTGATTACTACGCAAAGGCTGAAAAGCTTTTCGATGTTTCCGCAGGCTCATTCATGCCCGCACCGAAGGTTGACAGCTGCGTTATCAGAATGGATATCCGCAAAACGCCCGAAATCGGAATCACCGATGAATCTCTCTTTTTCAGAATGGTGCACGCCGCCTTCGGTCAGAGAAGAAAAACCGCCGCCAACTCAATCAGTGCAGGCTCGGGTATTCCTAAGGATATTGTTATAAAAGCAATTGATGAGTGCGGATTTGAAC
>JAZSAH010000240.1:0-2150 GCA_045601745.1 Acutalibacteraceae bacterium | reverse complement strand
GCATTTCCGAAAGGGTTGCCGAAATCGAGCGTAACAGCTTTGCCGAAATATCCGTTATACCCAAGTCCGTCAGCAAGTTTTTTAGTCTGGTTGGCATATCCCTTCATCCATCCCCTGCCTCTCACTTCATTAAGTCCGCAGAAGTCGGGATTCTGCTCAGCAATCGCCTTTACAAAAAGCTCATAATCAATAACCTGTTTCTTATAGTCAAGAGCGTGCTGAATATTAAACGTCATAACTCTCATCGTTTTATCTCCTTTAATTCTATAGAGCAAGCCAGATTGAGCGGAATTCTTTTTCAATTTCAGCTTGCGGCATTGTGTCAATATCATCAATAAATCTTATTCCCATATCCTTAGCCCGTGCCTTGAGATATCTGCCATTTGCACTATTTTCTATCGATTCAGAAGCTACTATCACCTTGCGTGCATATTTGCCGCCGAAACGCTCTGCAACAACATAAAGCTTATACAGCTCGTCAACGTCAAACCGACCGTTTTTGCACGAAATAAATACCGGTATCATACCTTTCATAACCATTACGTCAATTTCGTTCGCAACGTCGGTACCGAATTCGGGTGCAGCTGTACAGTCCCAGTCTATATATACGCCTGTGCGTACATCATTATAGAGATGATTACCATTTTTATCCACAGCTTTAAGTGCAGTTACAGCAACAAAAACCTCAAGAAGTCTGCCTGCACTTGTCAGGCACCTCTTAACTTGCTCATTCTTGAACACAAAAGCTAATGCGTTATCGTCATAAAACAGATTTCTGATAAGACCGTACGTTTCAAGTTTTCTTAACAGTGACAAAAACTGTTCAACGTAACTGCTGTTCTTTTTCATCAGTGTTGTAATTATTTCCATACTTGAAGCAAAAACAAGTGCATCACCCTGCCGCGACTCAGCACAAAGTTTTGATATACAGCCTATCCGGCTGTTCCATCTGCCTGTGTTTTCGGTGCACAGCATCCACATCAGATATATATCTTTAACAAAATCCTCGCTGAAATCCCAGTCATACATACCGCCTTCAACTTCATCTGATGTAATGATTCTGCCGCCGTATATACGTATGTTTTCATCAACGCTGAGTGAAGCAGAAACGGTTGTGCAAACGTTTCCGTCCGCATCACAATCAACCAAGGAATCGGTATGTATATTGAATCTGTGTATATGAATCCTTTTTCCGTATTTTTCAAATATGACACCGAGTGCCACAAGATAAAGCTCCTCCCCGCCCTCAATATCAAAAACACAGTCATCATTATTTTCAACAATATCGCTGAGCACGCTTATACAGCCGGATAGATTGTTACGGCTGATTTTTCTGTATTCAAATTCAACATTAAGATTTCTTTCTGCGATTACATTTTTATAAATCTCAATGCTCTTCCTCATCCGCTTTTCGTTGTCGCCGACAAAAACAACCTTGTCTGGTGAGCACAGCAAAGTACTCGCAATATTTTCAACAGCCACCTTGTCATAAAATTCAACAATTGTCATAATTTTTCACCACTTGCCAAAATACAAAAACTTGCTTTTCGGTTTAATTTTAGCAAAAAAAGAGTAAAAAAACAACAATTTTGGGTAAAAATCCGTCCGTTTCGTAACACCGTTATTTTTCGGTTTTTTCACAAAAACATCATATAATTTCACGTTTTTTAAATAAACCGATAAGTTTTTGACTGTAAATTATACGGTTTTATTTTTTAAAGACACATTTTTTCAAAAAATCATTGACAAATCACCATTTATTTGATATACTTCAAAAGCTGTTGAAAATCCAGCTAAAAGGGCCATTAGCTCAGTTGGTTAGAGCAACCGGCTCATAACCGGTTGGTCCGGGGTTCGAGTCCCTGATGGCCCACCATTTTAATTTGAATATAGGGGTATAGCTCAGTTGGTAGAGCAGCGGTCTCCAAAACCGCGTGCCGAGGGTTCAAGTCCTTCTGCCCCTGCCAAGTGCGATAAATCCGAACTCAATTACCATGATTGGTGATGCGTTCGGATTTATTCTTTTATCTGCAGATTTGATCGTCTGACGAATACGACCGCAAAACGGGCTAAAAAAACAGAAATATATTAGTCAGAATGTTAGTCAAAATCAAAACCGCCCGACCCCAAGGCAATCAAGCCAAGGAGTC
>JAZSAH010000239.1:0-2029 GCA_045601745.1 Acutalibacteraceae bacterium | reverse complement strand
CGAATTTGCCGTGCCCTGCCTTCAGAAACTTATTGATCTGGGTCATGAAGTTACGGGTGTTTTCACCCAGCCTGATAAACCCCAGGGAAGAAAGATGATATTGACTCCTCCTCCCGTAAAACAGCTTGCCGTTGAAAACGGTATTACCGTATATCAGCCAACCAAAATGAAAGACGGAACAGCTCTCAAAATGCTTGTAGAAGCAAATCCCGAGCTTGTTATTGTTGTTGCTTACGGTAAAATTCTTCCCAAGGAAATCCTTGATTATCCTGAATACGGATGCATTAATATTCATGCATCTCTTCTTCCCGAGTTAAGAGGTGCTGCACCTATTCAGTGGTCAGTTATCAACGGCTGTAAAAAAACGGGCGTTACTTCAATGCAGATGGATGAAGGACTTGACACAGGTGATATGCTTGTGAAAGGTGAAATTGAAATCGGTGAAAATGATACTGCCGAAGAAATACATGATAAACTGTCTGTTCTCGGTGCAGATATTCTTGAAGAAACAATCAGCCTTCTTCTTCGCGGTGAGTTGAAACCCGAAAAGCAGGACCATGATAAATTCACTTATGCACCTATGCTTTCCAAGGAACTGTCACCGATTGACTGGAATTTAACTGCATCTGAAGTTCATAATAAAATCAGAGGACTTTATCCGTGGCCATCCGCAACTGCGATGATTAACGGAAAAAAGGTGAAAATTCACCGCAGTGTCATTTCAGCTTCCAAAGGTGGTTTTGCCGGTGAAATTATTGAAAGCGGCAAAAGTCTGGTTGTTTCTTGCGGAGACGGAAAATGCATTGAAATTCTCAACCTTCAGGCGGAAGGTAAAAAAGCAATGTCTGCCGCAGATTTTATGAGAGGAAATCCTCTCAGCATTGGAGATAAGTTTGAATAAAACGAAAGGAGCGCAATCATGCCTTTTTTATTCTATGATTATTACTATCTGATTCTTGTAATTCCCGCAATGATTCTTGCAATGATTGCACAGGTGAAGGTTAAAACAACCTATAATAAGTATGCAAAAGTTGCAAATTCAAGAAATATAACCGGTGCCTATGCTGCGCAGGCAGTTCTTACGCATTACGGAATCAATGATGTCAGAATTGAACAGATTTCGGGAAAGCTCAGCGACCATTATGACCCAAAGGCTAAAGTTATCCGACTTTCTTCAGAAGTTTATTCGGGCAGCTCAATTGCTGCAGTCGGAATTGCCTGCCACGAAGCGGGTCATGCCGCACAGCATGCCGAAAATTATGCGCCTATCAAAATCCGCAACAGTCTTGTTCCTGTTTGTAATATCGGATCTTCTCTCGGTATACCTCTTGCAATTCTCGGTTATTTCCTCGGCTTTGACCCTCTTATAACAATTGGTCTTGCTCTTTATGCTCTTATTGCTGTTTTTCATCTTATAACTCTTCCTGTTGAGTTCAATGCAAGCCGCAGAGCAATCAATGTTATTGATGAAACAAAACTTCTTTATGATGATGAAATAAACGGAACAAAAAAGGTTCTTACTGCTGCTGCAATGACATATGTTGCTTCTCTTGTTGTTGCAATTGCAAACCTTCTCCGACTTGTTCTCAGATTCAACAGAAGAAATAACTGATCCCGAAAGGACGCTGAATATATGAAGAGTGCAAGGCAGATAGCATTTGAAGCACTTTTAAAAGTTCATAAAGACGGAGCATATTCCAATCTTATTGTGGACAGTCTTCTTAAAGAAAATCCCGGACTTGATGAAAGGGATAAGTCTTTTGTTTGTAATATTGTTTACGGTACGCTTGACCGTCTTATTCTTATCGATTATAATCTCGGACTATATCTTAACCAACCCGTTAAAAAGCTGAAACCTGAGCTTCACACCATTCTCAGAATGGGTACATATCAGCTTTTATTTATGGATAAGGTTCCGTCAAGAGCTGCAGTCAATGAAAGCGTCAACCTTGCAAAAGTGAATAAATCTCATTTTGCTGCTTCAATGGTGAATGCTGTTCTTCGCAGGATTTCCGATAACGGATTGAAA
>JAZSAH010000238.1:0-40144 GCA_045601745.1 Acutalibacteraceae bacterium | reverse complement strand
TGGTATTCAAGCCAGTCACCTGCGTTAACATAACCGTCGGTGAGCTCGCCGTTTGCAACTTCGATAACATCAAGTCCGAGGTAGATGTAATCGTCATATGCTGCGTCAACTTCTGCAAAAGTTTTAACCTGTGATGTGCCTGCTGCAGCTGCCTTGGGCACAAAAACATTTGCTACGCCGGAGAACATTCCGAAAACCATCATAAGAGCAAGGAATGCACTCAGACAACGCTTAAATTTTGTCATTAGCTCATTTTCCTCCTTTTAATATATAATATGCCGCAATAAGCGTCATATAATTGCCTTTATCGGATACATATAGAGCCCGGTATAACCCGCACCGAGGTGCGAGTTATACCTGTTTAATTTAGTTTAATAGAGCATTATTGATTTGTGCGGAGATAAATGAATTAGCATTCACCGCCGTAAACCATGTCATAGTAACCCTGGTAGTTGATAGCAAGGCTGAGCAATTCGCCGTCTGATGAGTCAACACTGTAGTCACCTGTGGTATCGCCTGCTACTGACTTATACTGGTCATATGTTCCATATGAATTCCAGAACCAGTCATAACCGAAGTTACCATGGATATCCATTTCAGCTGCGTCAACGTCGTCGAATGAACCGTCGCCTGTAACGTCACCACGAGCTACTACTACGAATGTCTTATAAACTTCGCCTGAACCGTCGACAACCTGAGCAAGAGCACCTGTGCTGTAACCGTTTTCATTGGGAGTTACAAGGATTTCACCATTTTCAACATTTGCAAATGCCTGGATAATATCGTATTCACTACCGATGTTGTTACCAAGGATAAGGAATCCGTCAACGTTTGTACCGTCGATAAGTTCAACTGTACCGAAGCTTGCAACTGTATCCAAATCAAGATAAGGTGCATAGAACATATCCCATGTGGGGTTGGGATAGATTTCGTCTGTAACGATTTCGAATGTGGGTTCTGCTGCTGTTGCGGGTGCAAGGTTTACGCGTGCTTCATCGAGGCTTGCTGCAATCTCGTTGAGGTATTCGTTGTCGGATGCACCGAGGTCTCTGTCTACGTTAACTGCTGCATTGTATGCATCAAGGAATGTCTGGTAGGAATCGGGTGTGTATGTTGTCTGAGTTTCTGCATCATCACCGGTTGCGTTGAAGATGGGTTCTGCTGCTGCAATAGCCTGATCAAGCTTTGAGTAGTCAGCGCATACTTCAAGGCGCTTCCATGCGTAAACGAGTTCTGTTGTTGCTGTGTTAACCATTGAAGGAGTAACGTTTGCAGCACCAGCTGCAAGGAGTTCTTCTGTGAATGCTTCAGCGTTAAGATATGCTTCACGTGAGCTTTCTGTGTACTGACCTTCTGTGCCGGGAGCGATAGCGTTACCATACTCTTCATAGAGAGGCTGGAGCTTGGAGAAGTTTGCGGAGAGTTCGATAAGGCGTGAGCCTGTGAGTTCGATCATGTGGATAGCGTAGAGTGATTCGATTGAACCGATTACGCCGAGGTTTGCAACAGCTTCTTCATAAGCTACGATGCTTGCTGCACGTGCGTCGAGTTCTTCCTGTGAAGGTTCATAATCCGCGCCGTAGATGTCTGCATCTGTGAAGGGAGCCATTACGAATCTTTCCTGTGAGTTGATAAGGTCAACTACACGGCCTCTTGCGTCCTTATATCTGTTATAGGTATGAGGAACGAAGTCGCGCATACCGAAGAATACATATTCATCTTCGTAGTACTTAAAGTCGTATCTGTAGGGATAGCCTGCATCGTCGTATCTGATCTCGTAGTTAAGACCACTCTTCTGGTTGTAAGCGTTCTTGAGAGCGCCTGTACCTGTGTTGAGTGCATAAGCTTCGAGTTCTTCGATCTTAGCGTCAAGAGCTTCCTTATACTGTTCATACTTATTCTTATAAGCTGAATCAGTTGCCTTGATATCATTCTGGAATGATGCTGAGGTCTTGGGCTTAAGAACGAACTTAGCAATATCCTTAAGGAGTGCTGTATATTCGTCGTAAATTTCGGAAGCCATACCCTGATTCTTTTCAAGGTCATAGTTTGCCTTCTGACGGTTTGCAGCAACAGCTCTTTCGAATGCTGATTCAAGACCGAAATCGTCATAAAGGTGAACTGCAACGGGAACGTTTACGTTTGTGCCTGCAACGTTAACTGTTGCAGCGATGTTGTAAAGACCGTCTTCAACGCCGCCGTTGTTAAGCTTGTTGCCGTTTTCATCTGTTGCAATGATGGGTTCGCCGGTTTCTTCGTCATAAAGAGTTTCGCCGTTTTCATCTGTTGCATAGAAGTATTCGAATCTTTCGAAGTAAGTATCGTTGCCTTCTTCGTCAACACCGTTAACTGCTACATCGAAGGGAGTAAGGAAGTATGTACCGCCCTTACCTTCAAGAGCTGCTGTGAGCTGATCAGCGTCAGCGTTAAGTGCTGCGAAGGGATATGCTGAGGGTTCACTTGTAACATCATTGATTACCGATGATGTGTTAGCAACAGCAGTAATATTTGCAGCGCCTGTTGTCTTACCTTCGTCGCTAAGGTCAACAACACGGATCATCTTGCCTTCGATATCATCGAGGTCGTCGCCGCCGTCAAGGTACATAACGTTTTCATACTTAACTGCACGGCCGTTGCCAGCGTCAAGTGTGATTTCAAGTGCATCGTCGTCTTCGCTTGTTGAACCAACATAAGCGTAAACATTCTTTGAAAGAACGATTTCGTTGCCGTTCTTATCAACTGTGATTGATGTGCCGTCTTCGCCCATAACTACGTATGTAACTGCGAATTCGATAAGGTTGCCGGGAGTAAGAGTACCGTTGATTGTTACGTCAACGTTTGCACCACCGGGGATTCTCTGGTTAGCAGAAAGACCTGTAACTGTGAGAGCACCTGTGTTTGCGCCTGATGCGTTATAGTCGAAAATGTTAACGGTTCTGATAACATATTCATAAAGGTTATCCTGAGTGAAGTTACCGTACTTATCGGTATAACCGGTGTTGATACCGCTTGAACCGTTGAATACCTTGAATGTTGTATTTTCGTTAGCATCGATTGTTTCGGGAAGATAGATTTCCATCTCTTCGAATTCCTGGTCATCGCTGAGACCGAGAACCATGCAAACGATGGGAAGAGCTGTCTTTGCAATGTAAGTACCTCTGCCCTGAGTGAGAACGTTTGCAGAGTTTACAAAGTCTGAAGCGCCGAGAGTACCGATGAGGTCGTAGAGCATATCAGCAAGAGCTGTGTTCTGAACAACACCGTCAAGAGTACCGTCTACGTTATTGAATACGCCGGGGAAGAGAAGATCGAATACACCTTCAAGAAGGCTAACGATGATTTCAACGCCGTTCATTGTTGCGAATGAACCAGCTTCATTCTTTTCAAAGATCTTTGCGAAGTTTGTTGCGTCAAGGCAGTAGAGAGGCTGGAGAATATAGTTGAAGATGAAGTTCTTCGAAACGATCTTTGTGCCGTCGCCTGCGATTTCGCCGTTAATCCATGCACCGTCGCCCTTGATGGGGATGATAGCATTGATAACTGTATCGATATCTTCCCAAACTTCGTCAGCGGTGGGAAGACCGTCCTGTGCTGAATTGAAATCGAAGGGAAGGATTGCTGCATAGGTCTTGAATGCCCATGAAGCAACCTGAACAAGGTTGTTTTCATAGCTGCCAACAGCCTTATCGCCCTGATACTGAAGGAGGCCGGTATCTGTGAGGGGATTTGAGCCGTCAGCTGTGTTCATGTCGAAGCCCTGGTTAAGGTTATAAACAGCGATATCGAAGAGGATGTCGATCATCTTGATAACAACTGCTTCATAGTAAGCTGCGTCTGATGCGTAGTCTGATCTTACAGGCTTAGTGTATGTGAACTGAGGAATATCCTGCCATGCAAGCTGTTCTGTAGCTCTGTAAGCAACGTCAGCAACTGTATCATATGATTCATCAATATAGATGTAATCAACAGAGTTGTTGAGGATTTCTCTCATAACGAGAGCAACGATTTCCTGATCGCTGTCCATAGCTGCGATTTCAGCAGCTGAGGGAAGTCTTGATCTCTTGTTGAAGAAGAGGTCGTCTGTTACGAAAACAACGAACTTACCAAGCTCAGCAATGTTGTGGAAGAGCTTAGCGTTGCCGCCTTCATAATCCCAATCCCATGTGAGGGGTACACCGTCTCTTTCGTATGTGGGAACAACAATAAGTTCAGCGAATTCGCCGAGGATTCTGTTGAAGTCATTAACAAGAGTTGAACCGGGAGTTACGGTAACCTTCTGCATTCTGATTGAACCGTCTGCAAGACCTTCGTGGTTGAAGAGTTCAGCAATCTTTGTAAGATCTTCTTCAGCAGCGATGTAGCCGTGATAGTCGGGATCATAGTTGGGGTTATCTTCCCATGTATCAGTTTCGGGGTTATAGATTGTTCTGGGGTTTTCATCAAATGTGTAACCGCAAAGTTCAAGAACCCAGTCAACTGTATCTCTTGTGATAACGGGAACAAGGATGTAGTTATAAGCCTTCTGCATGAGAGCTTCGATGAATTCATAACCGTTCTTATCGGTTGTGATATCAACGCAGTCAAGATCAGCTGCGGGAGCTGCTGCGCCTGCTGCAACTCTTGTTGCACCGCCGAGACCAACTGTTACCCAATCATCGGGATGAACCCATGCATAATAGTCATATGCTGTGGTGTTGATGGGCTGAGCTGTAACATCGTTGCCGCTTGCATCTTTCCATGCATAGCTGCCCTTCATGAGAACTGAGCACTTGTTGTCAAGTTCATCGTCGATCATCTTCCATTCGCCGAGAGCAAGTTCGGTGAGGAGAGCCTGACCAAGGTTAAGGATACCATTATTATTGTCCTTATACTTATCAGGAACATCTTCGATGCTCATAACATCCATGTAATCGAATTCCTTGCCTTCTTCGGTAAGTCCGTAAACAACACCGATAGCAAGTTCTCTTACGTTGAAGAGGTAGTCAGCGATAAGGCCGTTAAGGAGACCTGCGTCAACAGTACCGAGAACATATTCCTTAACGATGGGTCTGAGACCTGCTACTACGTCAAGTAAAGCGTGGATGATTCTGATGTCCTTGTCAGCCTGTGTTCTGCGGAGACCGAGAACGGGATCAAGGATATCGGGGAGAATCTTGAGGTCACCAAGCATATCAAGAAGAACGTCACCTGTTGCAATGAACTGCTCAAGGCTGCCGATTGTTGCATTGATGCTTGTGAGGTCAAGATAGAGAAGACCGAAAAGGTCAAGCTCTAACTGCTCTTTTGCCAGCATACGGTCAACTTCGTCGAGACCCATTGATGCGTACTGATCAAGGGTGAAATCGGGAGCGTCAACGTCGTTGTAGCTGTCAATGATTTCTGCGCCCTTAAATGCGTCGTATGCACTACCGAGTACGCTGAAGCTACCGATGAGCATTACGAAAGCCATAAGGATTGAGAGAATGCGGATTGACTTTTTCAAATTGTACACCTCCAAAAAAATTTGAACAAAATAGTAGGGCTTGGATAAATAATTTTGTTTGCGTATCGGCTGCACAGCCTGACGCTTCTGACCAACCTCCTTAATTGATTTCGCCACGCCGGGTAACGCCGTCACCGGCGCAAGCGATAGCCAGAATCACAGAATTTTTATCCATTGCAGTTCCGCGGCAACACAAAATATAATGTAAATTATATATGTGCAGACACAAAACCACTATATGGTCATAATAACTATACCTAAATTCGCCCGTAAAGTCAACGCTTTTCAAAAAGGATTTCATAATTTGTTAATATTCAACAATCAGATTGTTCAAAAATTAGGCAAAGTGACAAGGCGGTTTTTTACAGCCTTTTTCTATCGCCTTAAAAGCATTGTGTAAAGTGTTTTGCTTTACATCAGTCGCAACTCGGGAACATTATTTCTGCGCTTGTTTTAAAGCAAAAATACGCCTCATAATGCACACATATATAAAATGTATAGTAATTTAATAAATCAGACATCATAAAAGCGGAGATTTTTTCACTGAAACTGCAAAGAATTCAGGCTTTGTAAAGCTCTGCAACTTTACATAAATCTGATTTTTAGCAACTAAGAGCATTATAATGCCTATTTAGAATAATAACGGGTGTTTTTTGCTGAAATCACTGTTTTGAGGAGGTAAAATCACTGTTTCTTTCAATATTTTGCGAATAATTTTCAGAATCACAAAAAAATTTTCAGTCTTGTTTTTATGTGCTTGTAAAGTTATTTTACTTTACAGGTTATATAAATCATTTTTCGCGTTGTTATCTTCATAAATTGTTGGTATACAAGGATATTTATGCTTCAGAAAATTAAAAAACCGATATTGTAAAGAAATCAGCTTTACAATATCGGCAGAGTTTATAAAATTCTATATTTCCTCTGATACATGACTTTTCTCAAAAATCTGCTTGCAGACGGTCTTTTTAAGATTTTTTTCATCAAAAACATATATTCCTCCACCGATTCCAAGCATAAGATTGCACCTTTCTTCATCCAGGAAGGTTTCTATCGTCTGTAAACAAGAGGTTTTTTCATCATCAGGGACATTACAGCAGATAATCAGGGTGTTTTTTATTCCGCAATTCCGCAGGATTTTATTGAATACAATAAACAACCGAACAGAATCGAGATTCTTTTTACTGTTTATTCTTACCGCCATTATCGGATATTTTCCCGTTATAATAATATCTTCCGTTATTTTCAGGTCTTCTTTTGCTTCGTATTTTATCATTACGGGAAGATATTTTTCGGATAATGCTCTGACAAACGAATCGACCGAGAATGGAGTCTTAGCTTTCCTGCGGATGCTTTTTTCGGTTTTCATTGCCTCAAACAAATCGGAAGCATCATCCTTGGTTATTTCCGTTGCATAAACAAAAAGCATTTCTTTGCTCTTTCCCGCCCGTATTCCGACTTCTGTTTCATACAAATTTCCGTTTCTTTTTGCTTCGTTTTCAACGAATCCGCATGAAACATGGCAGCCGTTTTCATCCTCAATGCTCTTTATTTTTATCATTCCGATTGCCGCATTGTTTCTGTCTTTATTTTCAATCTCATATTTTACAGCAACGCAGTTACGGTTTTCATGCAAAAAAATCTGAGCATTTAGACGAATGTTTTTATAATCCGTTCTGAACTCCGCAAGGTTATCCGACATTCTCATTTCTGAATTGCTGCCGAAAAAGTCATATTTTATATTATTACTTTCAAAAACTACCGATAAACTGCTGCTCCATGCTTTCTCACCGTCGAGCATTACCGTCAGCTTTCCGAGGCTGTTTATAAATAGTGTCAGACGACCGTTTGAAAATACGATATATTTTTCGGGATTTTCACTTGCCTTAACCCATGCACCGCTTCTGACACGAAGCCGTTCTCTTGAAGTTGATAAATCATTTTCTCTGACAACATCTCTGAAAACTTCTTCGCCCGTAACAGGTTTTTCATCAAGCAGAGTTTTTGCCCCTCTCATGAATCTGTCCTTCATGAACCGATTCTGCATACAGCTTCCGTTGAGAAGGTTATCAACCGACAGCAGACTCATTCCGATATGATGAACCATGAACGAATTTATAACTGAATACTGTTTTGAACCGGCAAAATCAACAGCTTCGTAAAATCCGTATTTCCCCAACATTCCGAGCTGTTCAAGCTTTTTCAGGTTCTTCAGCGATAACCGTGGCGCAATGTTCAGCGTCAGAAAAGAAGAATACGGTGAGATAACAATTTCTTTATCCCGATAACGCCTGAAAGCGAGTTTCCGGACTCCGTGGGCTTTATACTGATAATTAAGGTCGCCGTCAAACGCATAAAATGCACTTTCAGACATTCCGAACGGATTATTCCCCGCTTTTTTTCTCTGACTCTGAAAACAAAACCGAAGGGCTTCATCCGTCATGCTTCCGCAGGTTGCCGGAATAAAAATATCCGCCATGAAATATTCAAACATTGTTCCGGTCCATGATGCAAGTCCCGAATATCTGCCGTTCCGTACAATCGGTCTGTCAAGCGCAGTCCAATGATTTTTCGGAACAAGTTTCCTTGCAACGGCAAAATAAGAAGTCATCCTCATTTCGCTCATATAAAGGTCATAACAGCTTTCTGTTTTTTCACCGCTGTCGGGGTTTATACCTACGCAAAAAAGTTTTCTGTTTTCGTTGAACATAACGCTCAAATCGGTTGAACTTATAATCTTTTCAAGCCTTTTTGCCGTGATTTCAAGCTCTTTGCATTCATTTGCATATTCCGCTATGCCCTCTTTTACTGCTGTCAGACAGCAAAGAAAATTTCCGCTGTCAACGGACGAAACGAATCGGGGCGGAAGAGTTTCGAGGGTTGATGTGTTATACCAATTCAGAAGATTTCCTTTATATTTTTCAAGCTTTTCAATGCTCTTAAGACTTCGGTTTATCCGACTGCACAATTCATCCGACGATATAAAGCCGAAATCCCTTGCCGCCAAAAAACACGCTAGCATAAGACCGATATTGGTCGGTGATGTTCTTTCCGCAACAGCACGGTGAGGCGCAAACTGAATGTTGTCGGGCGGCAGAAAATTGTTTTCTTCACCGCATAAATCCTCAAAATATTCCCACATTGAGGATGCCGCAGTCAATAAATATTCCTTTTGTTTCTGCGATACTTCTTTGCTTTTCTGTTTTATAGGCGAGTTTCCGAAAAGAGTCAGCGGTATGTCTCCGAGAATAAAAATGCCTGCCATTCTGTGTATCGGCAAACCGAAAACAATCAGCACTGCCGCTGTCAGAATTGCCGGAATGCAGGCATAAACCGAAGATTTTTCTCCGTTTTGGTCTGATGTTGTCCATTCAAGAAGACGGTCACCGCTAATATATAATCTCCAAAATGCTCTGAAAACCGCATCAAAGCAGACGAAAGCTTCTCTTGCCGAATAAGCAAGAGAAAAAAATGCTCTGATAAAGCATCCGAGACCTTCAGGCAATCTTTCCGAATAAAAAAGACCCGTAACAGAACGTGAACCGCCGCAAATCACGGAATTTATACCCGAAAATATTTCCGATGCACATAACGCAATCAAAGAAACAACTGCGCCTGCAATTCCTGCATATCCCTGATACAGTGCCGAATAAACCAAAACAGCAATGCATACTGCAGGGGTTATGCTTCGTCTGAGATTATCCGAAAGCTTGAAGCGCGAAACAAAACCGAACGGATTTTTTCCGTATATGAAGCCTGCATTCTGCCAATCTCCCCTCACCCACCGATGCATTCTTTTATAATATGCATCTGCTGTTGCAGGAAAATTCTCGGTTATCTGCGCCCCCGGAACAAATCCGGTCCGGAGAAATTCTCCCTCAACAATATCATGACTCAGAACTTTTTCTTTGGGCAGATTGCGGTCAAGCAATTCATGATATGCATCAACATTTATCAGTCCCTTGCCGCAGAATATGCTTTCACCGAAAAGTATCTGATATCTTTCAGTGGAATACTCATCATATGATGAAATTCCTGCGCTTTGTGACATAACGGAACTGAAAAATGTTTTTCCTGCGCTCTGAAGACTGTTCTGCGTTTTCGGAGCAAGAATTCCGTAGCCCGAAACCACCTTTCCGTTTCTGACAACGGGTTTATTCATCGGATGCTCCACAACAGAAACAAGCTCTCTGAGAGAACCGAAAACAGGCGTTGAATCATAATCAAGAACAAAAAGATACTTTATTTCCGAAAGACTTTCGGTATCACCCGTCAATAACATAAATCCCTTCGTGTTGCCTTTAATCGCCCTTACAAGTTCTCTTATTGCCCCTCTTTTTCTTTCTTTTCCGATGAATTGATTCTGCGTTTCGGAATATGACCTCGGTCTGACTGCCGCTATAAATCCTCCGCCGTATTTTTTGTTCAGCTCATCAGTCGCCCTGCTGAGCGCATTCAGAATATGCTTATCCCCTGATTTCCTCGGGATATCCGATTCTCCGAAATCGGCAAGACAACAGACTTTTACATTGCCGTATGCATTGCTCAGATATAAATCCTCAAGTTTTTCTTTAAGTTCGTTTATCTTGTCAACAGCAGGCAAAATGACGGATAAAGTTATCATGGCATGAACTTCGGAAACCGCTTTGCAATCAGGTGCAAGGCTTGCAAATTTTTTTACCGCGGTATTTTTCACAGATGCATTTTCAATCGGATATCGCAGAATTTCCCACACAGGGAGAAATAAGACAAGCGACATTATCCATTCACCGCTGATTATTGCCGACGAAACGCACACCAGTAACGGAATGATAATTTCCATAATGAGATAAACTACTGCCCGTTTCGTATTCTTTTTTTCTGCAAACAAAAATTTTCCGATATGGTCTTTGTTCTTCTTTGATTTTTCAAGAATTTCTGTTGCAATTTCTTTTTCGGATTTACCGTTTTTCAAGGCAATTACGGCGGTTTTTCTTCTGTAAATTTCCTTGGTTTCACGGCTCATATCGGGATAAACTCCGGAAGGGTCGGACATTAGTATTTCTTCGGCAGAAAACAGCTTTCCGGATATATATCCGAAATCGATATTTCTCATTTTTTGAAGCGATAAAACGGATTTTTCAAGCAAATCACGATTTTCCCCGGTAACCGCATCGGCACACTTGTCTATAAGAGCGCAGGTTATTGCAAGAGGAAGATAATTCAGGAGTAAACCGCTTGTTTTGTCGGCAAAAAAGTCAATAATATCAACGGTTTCGGGCAGAATACCGTCTTTGCATAATTCACTGCATTCATCAAAAAGACCCTGCAGAATCTGCGGGTCTTCAAGCTGTTTCTGAATTATACGGCATTCATCTGCAGACTGCCGTGCACATCTGGCAAGCATGGGATAATGCTCGTTAAGAAGCTGTTTTGTTTTTGTTTTGTTCTTGTTTTTCAGGGCATATTTTCTGAATATTTTTCCGTCAGTTTTCATCGCTTTGCATGGATTGTTTTTCATTCCATCACCTCATTTTCTGAAAAATCTGAACGCAAAAACACAGCAGATGACTGCCGCAAGAAGCATCACCGATTTTCTTACGAAATCGATTATGCGAACCGTTCTTATCGCCGTATCGGCAACTCTCAGAGCTTTTGTCAGTTCATTCATTCTATCACCTGCCCGTCAAAAGAATTCCGTGCGCAATTGACGGAATCGACTCACTCTGAAGCGATGAAACACTCGACATGAGTGCGCCCGTTCCCACAAACAGAACTTTTTTAAGCTCGCCGTTTTCCATTCTGCCGAATATATCGGAGCATAAAACGGCACCGCTGCAGCCGCAGCCCGAGCCGCCTGCGCCCACATCCTTCTGCTTTTCGAGGTCATAAAGCATAAGACCGCAGTCGCTGTGCACGGAAGAAATATCGATATTCTCCTGCTTTACCATCAGTTCGCAAAGAAGCTCCGACCCCACAGCACCGAGGTCACCCGTCAGAATCATATCATAGTCTTCGGGGGAAGTGTTGGTATCGTTAAGAAAATCGGCTATGGTGCGGCACGCAGCAGGTGATAATGTCAAGCATACACCATAAAAAAATCGGCTTCGCCTTAAAGACGAAACCGATTTTTGATTATTATCAATAATTATTATCCACAGCCGTTCCGACTGCTCTGAGGAGTGAATCCTCATGGGTCGAAGGCAGGTCACAGTTATAATGCCATATCATGACACCGCCGAAGCCGCTTTTGATTGCGTACTCGGTTTTTGCTTCTATAACATCGGGGGTGTTGAACCAGAAATCCTTGTTTATGTTGTCGCAATGATACCAGCCGTTTTCGTCAATTCCCTCATAGCATCCGTTATAGCCGTACCAATAAGCCGACATATCTGTGGGTCGTGAATAGAAAGGTAGTCCGATGTTGACCTTTTCAAAAGGCATACCGTCAAATCCGAGCCTCTGAACAGCTGCTACCGTGTCCTCATAAGTAGCGTGTCTGCCCTGCCCGTCTACCATATCGTAAATCATAAGCTCAAAAGTATCAATAGCATTGAGGGCTCCAAGGGTGAAACGGATATTCCAGTAGTTGCCTGCCACTCCGAGAGTGTAGTTGCCAAGCTTCTTATCGAGAGAAACAAGGAAGTCGTTATAATATTTCCACGCATTGTCCGAAAGCGGATATTCATAGTCAAAATGAACGCCGTCAAAATCGTATTTTTTAAGCACGGCAATGATATTGTCTTCAAGAACACCGCTTGTGAAAGCCTTGTTGTGTTCGTTGCTCTGCGCTTCCATCTGTTCCTCCCATACATCCGAATCGGTTATGCCCCACGGTCCGAGGAGGTTGAGCGTAATGCTTATATCTCTGTTGCCGATTGCCTTGCGGATATTTGCAAGTGCGGTTTCAAGAACGGGCTCATTGCAGATAACCTCACCCTTATTATTGAACGACGCACATTCAAAAAGAATAACATCGGTAACAATATCAAAGTCTTCGGGATAAAGACTGTCTTCAGACTGAACATACTCGCCTCTGATATATGTTGTAACTCTGAAGTCATCAACCTTTTCGATGAAAGGAAGTGAGCTTATGCCAAAAAAATTTGAAACAACAAGTACAATTGATGTTATAAATGAAACTATTTGCTTGATAAGAATTGCCATATCGCCTTTTCCTTTCCTTGATTATTCCGCCGAAATCGCCGCATATCTTGCTTCAATTTCATCGTAATGAGTGTAGTTTTCAGCCTGTTCGATAAGATTTTTCGCATCGGTATAAGGCTTTATGATTCTTGCATATACCGAAGCCTTTTTAAGATAGGCGTTCAATTCCCGCCTGATTTTTATGCTTTCGGTGAAGCTGTTGGCATCTCGGTTGATAATTTCTTCCTTAACAGCTTCATCGGGAGCTGCTATGTTATCAATGCCGTACTTTCTGATGAGAGATGCAGACTCTTTCTTGACCCGCGCATTTTTAACTGCATCTGAACGGATTTCCTTTTCGGTTTTTGTTGACTTCGGAAGACTCTTTGCATTTTTCATTTCTTCCTCTGCATTTTCATAGAAATAAAGAATTCCGTTTGCATAATCGGCTTTCGCCTGCGTTAATCTTGCAATTCCCGCTTCGCTTGAGAATTTTGTGAGATCCTGCATGATAATGTCTGCTCTTTCTATCGCAAGATTTGTTTCTTTTATCGCCTTTTTATCTGCCTTTGAACAGTTCTTATCCGCCTTCAATTTTTCTTTTCCGAAATTATCATTCGCCTGATGAATTATTGCCATCACCTCTGCAAGCTCGTCATTCTCAAGGACACCGAGAGAATGATTTTCGAACATTGCACGGATTTTAAGCACTGCTATATAAGCGGCATGCTTGTTTTCCGTCAGGTCATAGAAGATAAACGGTATAAGGTTGAAAAGAGCACCGAATGCCGAGCAGATAATCAGCACCTCGAAAAGATTGTTTCGGATTGCGTCATCATAAAGAACGTTATAGTCTTCAAGCAGACCCATTTTTTCATAGATTGCGGGATATACCATACCCGTAAAAAAGCTGATAACAGTACCTATCATTCCAAGAGGTCCGAAAAGCCCGTCAACCCTGACACCGGTTTTCCACTGATGATAGTCCCTCATATCCGCACTTATCTGGTGCTGAACAATATTCCAGAAGGTGTTGATGAATGTATTGAAATACCATATAACACAGATAAGAATGAGGTTTTTATATGTAAAATAGAGAATAATAAGAACAGCTATATTAATTGAGTTTGCCGTAATGAGCAGGTTTCTTTTGCCCATCACCTTTATCGCAAGAGGAGCGAGAAGCATTGACCAGAGAGCTGCATTACCGATAACCGTGTTTGCAACGCCGAGATAGGACTGATATTCGCCGTTAAACGCATAAACAAACGACCAACCGAGAATAACTCCGTAGCCCGACTCAAGAAAAACAACCCAGTTTGCCGACTGAATAATCCAGTAATACTTATTCTTTGCAACCTCACGGATTGCATCGAGCATTCTGACGGGTTCGGGTTTCTTTTTGGGAAGAATGAGTCTTTCTTTGACTTTACGGAAGAAAATTACGCTGATTATCAGACCGATTACAGTAAAAACGGGATAAATAACACGGTAAGTCCATATATTATTCAGACCCCATGTCCGGCCTGCAATCATCGGGATAAACAGATTTGAAATGGTCGGCGCAAGGGAATAGATAACCTGAGAGATGCTCATTGCATTGGCTCTTTCCTGAGCATCGGGCGATATTATCTGCTGGAAATAGGTGTAGCTTTCATTATAAAATGAAGAAAACTGACACAACAAAAAATGCATAAGCCAGACAACGATCACCTTGGTATTATAGCTGAAATATTCATAGGGAAGCCAGACGAATATCATCGATATCAGAACAATAGGGAACCCTGTTCTTTTGATAAACGGCAGGAATTTTCCGCCGGGAATATGATGATTATCATAATACCAGCTTCTGAAAATGCCTATGGGAATTCCGATTATGTTAGCTATTATCAGCATAATCTGCAAATCCATGGGGCGAAGTCCGATGCTTGCGCCAACGAGGAAATTGCCTGCGCTCAAAGCAATATTTGAAGAAAGAAGGGTTGCCCAGTTAACACCGAAACCGGCACCGCTTAATGCCGCAATCTCTTTATAGGAAATATACTTGCCCTTCGGAGGCACATGCCAATATTCCTTGGCAGTACCAACGGCAGTTTTCGCCTTTTCCAACAATCCGGGCTTTTTGTTTGTTTCATTAGCCATCGTTTTTATCTCCTGTTTTCAGAAAATGTTAATATTTCATATGTTCTTACGGATTTTCGGATTGTTTTCCGTTTCAATATCCGTAAGCCATATTTTTCACAGATTTTATAACCGTTAATATTCCGTCGGAAGGATTCACAAGAGGCAGATTATGACCTGCGTTTGCAAATGAAAGATTCTGACTGTCAAAACTGTTTTTGCCTCAATCAGAACAGTCCGATAATCGGAGGATAGAATATTATTTCATGATGTATGTCACCGCATATGCATACGGGCATTATTCCGAAGAGGCTGTTGAAGAAGTTTACAATTTTCCAGACCCAACTCCAGAACCAATGGTCGCTGTGGCATATGCAAGGGCATTCGGGTGCACCGGGATATTCGCTGACAATTTTTATTCTTCCGTCGCCGTCGGGATTACCGTATTTTGCGGCAGGGATAACACCTTTCAGAATTTCGGCGAAATATTTGATAAGCATTTCGGAATCGCAGGGAAGTCCTTCCTGCTGAACGATTTTTGCACCGTCAAGCATCGTGAGTCCGTCACCGCCCTGAAGAAGAACATAAGTGCTGCCTGTGAGCGTATAAATCTTATCAAGGTCAACGGGTTTACCGCCGATGCAGACATTCTGAACACGGCGTTCCATGCTTTCGTCAACTCCGATAAAATCACCGAGCTGATTTGTAATAACGGGGGAGTCTCTGTATGTATGAATCTCAAATGTCAAGCCCGAAACCTGGAAGAAGCTTCCGAGTTCTTCGGGACACTTGCGTGCTCCGTGTTCGAGGATATCAATAATCTGCTGTCCCGTAACCTCAAGAACACACATACTGTTGTTGAATGCATTCACATCCATGAGATTCTTTCTTGAAACACCGCCTGCTTCAACATCGGCGCGTATTCCGCCGCCGTTGGCTATTGCCACATCCGAACCCGTTACCGCACGGTAAGCATCGGCAACAAAATCGCCTGCGTTGGTTTCTCTTTTTCTTACAACTCTGCTTCCGTCGGTGCCGTAAACAACAAGTTTTGCTTCGGATGTACCTATTTCGTCATAAAGATATGATATTTCTTCCTTGTAGCCGTCAATCTTTGATTTGACGGTGTTATAAGCGTTTTTTGCATCCGCCGACATTGCCTCAACATCAACGCTGTCGGGATTTATGAGCTCAAAGCTCAAATCATCACCGCTGATTGTGAGCTGACCGAAATTCGCAAATTTTTCACCCGTTGATGTGAGGAAAACATCTTCATTTTCCTTGTTTTTATAAACTGCTTTTTCCGTTGTTTCGTGGGAATGAGCATCAATAAAGCAGTTTATGCCGTCGGTGTTTGCGATGATATCGGATGATTTCCAGCCGTCATTTGAACCGATGATACCTGCATGACCTACCGCAACAACATAGTCCGCACCGTCATTGACTGCACTGTCAATGCTTTTCTGAACATTTTCATACAGTTCTTCGTTTGTCATTGTGCCGGGATGTGCAGGGAAGCCATAAATGAAGTCGCCGTTTTCATCCTTGAAGTATTCGGGAGTTGATGAGGTGATTGTGTCGGGGGTTGAAATGCCCACAAAAGCAACCTGATAACTTCCGAAATCCTCGATTGCATAGGGTGCAAAAACAGTTTTTCCGTCAGGCAGATAACAGAAATTTGAGCTGATATATTCATATTCCGCCTTATTCTGTGCAAGGTCAAGGAGCGTATCGATGCCATAGTCAAACTCATGGTTGCCGGGTATCGCATAGTCATAACCCGTTGCGCTCATAATATCAACAACCGCTTCGCCTTTGGTCATCGAGCCGATAATCTCGCCCTGAATGGCATCACCTGCGTCAACAACAATAACATTCTTGCCCTGAGCAAGCTTCTCTGCTCTGTAAGCGGCAAGAACGGAATAATCCTCAATCGCACAATGCACATCGTTGGTATAAAGAATAACGGTTTCTTTTTCGCTTGCAAACGCAAAAGGCAGAACCGATGCAACCGTAACAATTGCAAGAATGATTGCCAATGCTTTTTTCATTGTAAGCCCTCCTGTTTTGTTCTGTTCAAAATCAGAGTATACCCTTATATTCCGCCTTGACCTTTTCGTAGCTTTCAAGATTTCCGATGTCATATCGGCTTCCGGGCATCTCCATGGCATGAACATCCGTCTGTGTGCAGAGCCATGCAATATAGCTTCCCGGTGCATCAGTTCCGCATCCGCTGTCGATACCCTTCTGAACAAGTCTTGCATCGGATTTTGTGTAGTAATAGAAAGGCGGACAGCACCAATGAGTTGCGGGGGTCGGTGATTTTTCTGTCATGTTGAGAACTTTATCTTTTTCATCAATTGTCACAACTCCGCATTTGAGAAGCTTGTTGAAATCGGGTTCAAAATATCTCATTATGCATGATGTTTTCTTTTCGTTTGCATATGAAACAAATTTCGTAAGACTGAAATCAAGAACATTATCCCCTGCGATAACAAGCATATCATCGTCGAGATTCAGCTTTTCAATTGCAAACTGAATATCTTTTACTGCGCCGAGACGGGTTTCGTTTGTGTCGGTTCCGTCATCAACAACGGTAACCTTCTGCGATTTTGTTTTTGCCCATTCATCAAAATGGCGGGCATATTTATGGTTTGAGATAACAACATATTCATCAACATTTCCCGATGTGTCGATATCGTCAATCAGCCAGTCAAGAATGGTTTTGTTGCCGACCTTGAGAAGCGGCTTCGGGAAATTTTCGGTTAAAGGATAAAGCCTTGTTGCATATCCTGCCGCAAGAATCAGACACTTCATAATCAATCCTCCATCATCCAAGATTTACGCCATCCGCACTTTCGCAGATATGCACGGAATATTTGCCTTCAAGATGAGGGAATGCCTCAAGATATTCACGGGTTACCGCTTCAATAATGCTTTCTTCAAAATCGGGATTGATAAGTGCCATGCAGCAGCCCTTGAAGCCTGCACCCGAAAAGCGTCCGCCGTAAATTCCTTCGGTATGAGTCATGATTTCATAGAGTTTTTTGAGTTCGGGAGAACCCGTTTCCCAGTTATAAATCGATGATTTGCCGCTTTCAAACGAAAGTCTGCCGAATTCCTCAATATCTCCCCTTCTCCAAGCCTCTGCACCCTTCTGCACACGGTCAAATTCCGTATACCAATGCTCGGCACGCTTGCGCCAGTTATCGGGAAGCTTGTCCTTATGTTCAAGATAAACCTCATAGGGTACATCACGGAGATTTGTTTCCTCAAACTTTCCGTACTCCATGCCTGCATAAGCCTTCAGGGCATAGGCGGCGCTTCGGCATTCATCAACTCTCATATTGAAAGCAGAGCCTGCAAGAGAGCGTTCAAGACCGCTGAAAAAGATTGCGATTTTATAGGGCTTCATATCGGGATTCTGAGGTATAAGCTCATATGTATCATTCTGCAAATCCATATATAAAAGATGGTCTTTTTTGCAGTAAACCTCGCAGGATTGGTCAAGCTTTCCGCAGGAAACGCCGACATAAGCATTTTCTGCTTCCTGCGAAATAGCAATAAGCTCCGTGGGGGTAAGTTCAATTGAGTTCATCGTGCAAAGTGCCGATAAAAATGTTATTATTACCGCTGCAGACGAAGAAAGTCCGCCGATGGGAAGTTCACCGTCAACAATCGCGCAAAGTCCTCTGCGCAGAGGATAACGCTTGTTGAGAGCGATGGTTGCTCCTCTGAGATGGTCCGCCCAGTCGCCCTGCACCGTTTCGGGAGTTGCGGCAACGTGCCACTGTGCACGCTTGTCAAACTGCAGGGATTTTATTTCTATAACACCGTTTTCCTTGGGACCGTATGCGATATGTATTCCCTTGTCAATTGCAAAGCCCGTGATTTTGCCGAGCTGATGGTCGCTGTGCGCACCTATCGGACAAATTCTGTAGGGCGTGAATGCTGTATATTGCGCTGGCTTTTTATATGTTTGTTCAAACATCCGTACAGCCGTCATTTTGTTTCCTCCGTATTTATATTATTCCATTATATATTATATCTTACATTTGCTTTTCCGTCAATTCAAAAATATAAGCTTGATAGATTTTAGCGGTTATGCTATAATCCATCATATCAAGATTTGTCTCGGAAAGGGTTTGAAGTATGAAAAAAGCTTTAAGTTTACTGCTTGTTTTATCAATGATATTCATGATTCCGTTTGAGGTTTCTGCACAGGAAGCTTCTTTTGACACGGGAATTGTTGACCTTTCTCAGAAAACAAATGCCGTAACCGAAATACGCACCCGTAAAAAGGTTGACGGACTGCGTATGTATGTTGACGAGGAAAACCCTCTTTTCATGATAAGAAACTGCCCGATATGGGGAGGTCCGCAGACGGGCGAAGCATTTGCGGAATATGCAATCAAAACATATTATGCTCTGCCCGAGGATGTCAGGAACTTTGCGGTTATTTATATCGACGAGGGACCGACAACGATGACTCCCGCAAGACAGCTTGAATTCTGGGATGAGCTTCTGACCGTTACCGATGAAGCGGATGTTCCGATTGTTTGTCAGAGCGAATGCTTCTGCACCAACAAAACCCGTGACCCCTTTACTCAGGAAGAGCTTTCCGCAGTATTCAAAAATCATCCTTCACTTATCGGCTTCGTTCAGGTTGAACTCTCGACCAACGGCGTCACCGACGAAAAGCTTGCTTATGATGAGGTTACGGAGGATAACGGCGTTAACAACAACATCCTCGCAAGAATGAAATCCTGCATAAAGGCTTGCGCCGAAAACGGAGGTCTTTTTATCTGGCAGGACATGGTATATATCTATTGGAAAAAAGCCAATTATGTAAATCACATTCTCAAGGACAGAGAACTCTATGACCTTCTCAAAAGCAACACCGAAAATATTATCATAATGGATAAACACAACGGTCACGGCAGACATTTTGCTTCTCAGGCAAATATTCTCGGCTGCTGGCTTGACGGTGTCTGCGGTAACTGGGGAGTCAATCTTGAGAATTTCCTCTGGTATGAGGAAGGCTTTATTGAATATGACAACATCGGCGTTAAACCCAATGAGCCCAACCCGATTACTACCGTCAAATATCCCCCCGCCCTTTTCGGAATCGATATGATAGCCGATATGGTTGGCGGTGCAACGGTTTATGCCATTGAAGGCACATTCAGCAGAGGCGGACTTTATCACTTCATTGACGGTGAGGTTGTTCTGACTCCCACATTCTGGGATGTGCTTTATCCGTTTTATCAGATGGCTTTGAACGGCTCCGTTCCGGGCAAAGAGCAGGTAAAGGAAAAAATCAAAGTGGCATACAAAATGACATCGCCTACTTCATACGCACTCAGCGGCAACGATGCGCATATTCTTCAGGGGCTTTATTGCGATGCCTTCTCCTTTATTGAAGAAAAGATAGACATCACCCCTTATTTTGACTGCACAAAGGATTGGGTGCCTTCAACGGGAAGATATTTCATAATTCCCATTCTGCCGATTTATTCAAATCCCGAAGAAGTTCTGCCGGAAAGCAAAATTCTGAATGATTTCAGCTATTTTTTCAATCTTCTTTTTATAAATCCGATAAAAACAAGGTTTTTTGATAAATATTATAAAAAGACCTATGACGGCAACGGTGTTCTGTTTGATATAAACGATTATATTTATATTTTCAACAGCAACGAAAACAAAACAATCGACAGCGAACAGACTGTAAGCTATACCCTGCCGAAGAGCAAACGGGAAATCAACACAAACTTTGTTGCGCATACCTATGCGGTTATAAAAGAAAGCGAAGAAAGAATTGATATCGATTTATGCAATCTCCGTCTTGACGGCGACGCTGTCTGTAAGGGACTTGAAGATGAAAACACTTTCATGGTTTCATATGCAAGAGGCGGAAAGATGAATAATCCCGATGATTTCAGAACATCTGTTATCACGCTTTCGGGATTTGACACACCGCCGAGCGTTAATGCATGGGGTTCAAACGGCGCAAAAGGTCGTGCAGAATGGAATGAAGAAACAAAAACATTGACTCTCACCGTTATTTCAAACGGCGAGGTTAGAATTACGGTTGAATAAAACATTAAAATCGTGCAGTCCGTTCTGAACTGCACGATTTTTTTGAAGACCCTTGTTTTATTGTCGCTTTTAAGTTATTTTTTGCGGTAATGAACAAAATATTTGATACACATTCTGAGATAGCTAATCTTCTTTGCAAAAAAACTTTTCTTGAGTTTTTTATACAAATCGTATATTTCCTCTTTTATCCTTACAGATAACTTTTGTTTTTTTATGTATTCCTTATGTTCCGAACTTTTTTCACGACCCGCATTACGATTGTCATTCTGAATCTTTTCATATGATATATCCGTTTCAAAAACGCCAAGATTATCGTAATTGACTCCGTAAATACCGTTAGCCTCAAACAATTCTTTGTTTTTGCGCAACCACTTTCCCTGTGTAATACCGTAACCGTCTATCGGATTCATGCAATATCTGAATGCCGGAGAAGATGTGCTGTAATCTTGCGTATAAATTTTATATCCCGCAAAAAGAGACCTTATATTTGAATTCTTCTCATATTCCCACGGGTTTTCTCCGTCGAAAATCAAGCGCAAAAAATAATCTTTACGCCAGAGTCCGACCAAAACATTGGTTCTGTTTTTTACATTCTTTTTAAGCTCAACAAAACATTTGTCATAGTCTGTTTCTTCAGGAAACGCAGAACCCCATCTTCTTTTGTTGAATGTTATCAAACCGATTTCACTATCATTTTCAATTAACTCCAATGCTCGCTCAAAAATATCGGTGCGGACTTTTTCAAGCAGGAAAAAATCTTCCAAAAAAAACAGAACATATTCTGTTTCAATTTGATTTATGACATTCTTCAAACGCGATGACCATGATAATTCCGAACTTGAATTTACTGTTCTTACATTTAAAAAATCACAATTATAGTTTTTGGTTTCTGTAGACAAAACCATATCATACGGGCAATCAGGCCACTGCAATTTCAAAAGTTTAAAGAAAGGATCCCAAGCATCTTCGTATTTATCACAAGAATTAACCAACACTGTTACACTGTTTTCTTTCATGCGATACCGCCTCTCTCTTTTTCTGCGAACCGTAGGTTTCGTTTAATTATACATCAATACTCATATAATATCAACATCGATAAACAAAGTAATTACAAATTATTGCAATTGCAGTTTAACATTACCCGTTCTGCATAAAATAGTCTGATTCAAAAGCCTGAGAAACTGTAACAGCAACTCAGGCTTGATTAACCGCACACTTTTATGCCGTTTTTACATTATCTTTATTGATTTCAATATATTCCGTCACCTGCTCAAATGCGTCCTTGCATTTGAGTCTGATTGTTATTTTTCCGCCCTCATGAACAAGTATTTCTTCGATAAGCTCCGTTACGAGCGCTCTTGTCAGCTTTTCTATATTTCCGAGTTTTTTGAAGCTTTCAACAAACGAATTGTTTTCCATTCCGTTTTCCTGTTCTTCGATTTTTTCTTTAAGCTCCCTTATTCTCTCGTCAATATTCTGAATTTTCATCTGAAATTCATTTTTCAGATTCATATATTCTTCTTTCGAGATATCCCCTCTTTTCCAGTCGGGATACAGCTCAAGAATCATATTGCCGTGAAACTCTCGTTCTTTAAGCTGCTTATCCATCGCCTTTTTCAGAAGATCGGATTTGTTTTTCTTTTTTGAACTCGAATTTATGGCTTTTATGATTTTATCGTATTCGGTTGCAACTTCAACCATTTTCCGCAGAAAAACAAGCACGGAGTCCTCAATTTTATCAATTCTTATTGTGTGATTGGTGCAGGCATCCTTGCTCATTTTTCTTGCGGTTGTGCATCGGTAATAATGATATTCCCCATAGGGATGCTTGTTTGATTTTTTGCTCATTATCCTGTGGCAGTCCGCACATCTCACAACTCCGGCAAAAAGCTCAGCTTCTTTCTTTTGGGGAGAAGTTCTTATGCTGCGGTTGAATAAAGCCTGCGCTTTTTCAAATGTATTTCTGTCAATTATGGCTTCGTGAGTACCCTCAACAACAAACCATTCTTCCTTCGGAGTCGCAACGCATTTTTTTATTTTATAGCTCAGCTTACGGTTTTTCCCCTGTATCATCGTACCCGTATACATCTCATTTCTGAGAATGCGGCGAACCGAGCTTTCAGGCCACAAGCCGTCGTTTATACCGCCTGCGGGGTGTTTGTAATCAAAGCCTTTCTGTTTTTTATACATCGACGGATTCGGCACACCCGTTTCGTTGAGCTCACGGGTGATTCCGAGAATGCTCATTCCCGAAACATATTTTTCATATATCATTCTCACAATCTCCGCCGCTTCTTCGTCAACGATGAGCTTGTGGCGGTTTTCAGGGTCTTTGCGGTATCCGTAAGTTGCAAACGAGCCTATAAACTCGCCGTTGATGCGCCTCATATTCAGAGTGCCCCTGACATTGACCGATGTTGATGCCGAAACGCTTTCGTTGAGCACGTTGGTAACACCCATTGTTATGCATCGGGTTGCCGCATTCATATTGTCCGACACAGTATCGACACCGTTGTTGAGTGATATGAATCTGACTTTGTGACGAACAAAAAAGTCGTCGATATAGTCGCCTGAACCTGCAGCATTTCTTGCAAATCTTGAAAGGTCTTTTACGATAACGCAGCTGATTTTTCCCGATGCAACATCCGCTTTCAGCCGCTGAAATCCGGGTCTGTCAAAATCCGTTCCCGTAAATCCGTCATCAATATAAAAATCAACAAGTTCTATATCGGGGTGAAGCTTTAAGTATTCTTTAACTATTTCTCTTTGGTTAACAACCGAATCGCTTTCGGATTTCTTTTTGTCTTCCTTTGAAAGACGGATATAAACAGCAGCCTTCCAGAGATTGAAATTCTGAGAAAGCTGCTCTTTTTCTGCATTTTTTGTATACATTATTAAGCCACCTTCATTTCAGTCTGAGGCAGCACGGTTATCATACACTGAAATTATACCTCACCGCCTGCTGAATTTCAATCTGTAAATTTATCCTGCAAGAATAACATTCACAAGCAAATCCGAAAAGTCCTTGCCACCTGCGAATTCAACCTTGACAACAACATCATCAACTCTGAAAAGATAAGGATTGCCAACCTGAGAAATGTAATCATCCGCACGGCGTTTCAAGGTTAAATCCCGTTTTATATCAACATTTCTCAAATCAACAAGCCCGTCAATGCTGCAGGCGGAAACATCGGCATTCCTGAGCGCTTTCAAATCATACACCGTCAAATCACTCCTTACAGAATGATTCTTGGACATTCTGACACTTCTTATTCCCGAAAAAACGAAGGCTCAGAGAAAATACATTTCATCTCTGTTCCGGAACCAACAATTCCGCCAACAATATTTCCGTTAGTGAAAATCACCAAAAAAATTGTAACATCCAAAAAAAGATATTGCATGATAATATTGCAAAAATTGTAGAATAGTGCTACTATATATTATATATAATATTATGGTATCAGTCAGGGGCAGTTAATCATGAGTGTATTCGAAAACAAAATCTGGCTTTCATCTCCCACAATGCACGGAGATGAACTCAAATATATGAAGGAAGCATACGACACAAACTGGATGTCCACAATAGGAAAAAACATAAATGAAGTTGAACGGATTTCATGCGAAAAAACCGGCTCGGAATATGCTGTCGGTCTTGCTTCGGGCACAGCTGCACTTCATATGGCAATAAAGCTTGCCGGTGTCAGACAAGGCGACAAGGTTTTTTGTTCCGATATGACTTTTGCGGCAACTGTCAATCCTGTTTTATACGAAAAAGCCGAACCGATTTTCATTGATACGGAATATGACACATGGAATACGGATCCCGCCGCTTTGGAAAAAGCATTTGAAGCTCATCCGGATGTCAAAACCGTTGTGATAGCTCATCTTTACGGCACTCCTGCAAAAATGGATGAAATCAAAGAAATATGCGATAAGCACAACGCAGTAATTGTTGAAGATGCCGCTGAATCATTGGGTGCTTCATACAAAGGAATTCAGACCGGTTCTTGGGGTAAATACAATTGCATATCATTTAACGGAAACAAGATAATAACAGGTTCATCGGGCGGAGTATTCCTTACCGATGATGAAGAAGCCGCAAAGCTCGTTAAAAAATGGTCAACACAAAGCAGAGAACCTGCTCCCTGGTATCAGCACGAAGATATCGGTTATAACTACAGAATGAGCAATGTGGTTGCAGGCGTTATCAGAGGTCAGTTCCCGTATCTTGAAGAACATATATCACGCAAGAAAGAAATATTCGAGCGTTACAAGGAAGGCTTTAAAAATCTTCCCGTAACCATGAACCCGTATGACGAAGAAAATTCCGTGCCCAACTTCTGGCTCAGCTGTATGCTTATAGACAAAGAGGGTATGTGCTCCCAGACTATAGAGGATACTCATGCTGAATATGTCAGCGAACACGGAAAAAGCTGCCCTTCCGAGATTCTCGAAAACCTTGCAGCGATAAACGCAGAAGGCAGACCCATATGGAAGCCTATGCATATGCAGCCTATATTCAGAAACAACGAGTTCTTCACGGCTGAAGGCAATTACGAAAATGCCAAAAAACAAAGTGCAGGCCGTGATATTTTCAATCGCGGATTATGCTTGCCCAGTGACATAAAAATGACTGCAGACGAACAAAACATAATTATCGCAACTATCAGAAAATGCTTTGATTGAGGTACATAAACCCATGTATGCTGACTTTTTCAAAAGAGTTATTGATTTGACCGCATCGGCGGTTGCGCTGCTTTTATTGTCTCCCGTTCTGCTTATTCTTGCTTTATCGGGAGCAATATGTATGAAAGGAAATCCTTTTTTTGTTCAGCCAAGACCAGGAAAAGATGAAAGGATTTTCAAACTTATCAAATTCCGTACCATGACAAACGAAAAAGACGAAAACGGTGTCTTGCTGCCTGACGAAGTCAGACTGACGAAATACGGCAAATTCCTGCGTGCAACCTCTCTTGACGAGCTGCCGGAATTGTTCAACATATTTATCGGTGATATGGCAATGGTCGGTCCCCGTCCTCAGCTTGTGCGTGACATGGTGTTTATGAGCGATGAACAAAGACGCCGTCACACCGTAAGACCCGGTCTTACAGGATATGCACAGGTAAACGGCAGAAACAATATCTCATGGGAACAGAAATTAGCCTATGACATCGAATATATCGACCACGGAATTAACTTTTCAAACGATATAAAAATTGTTTTTCAGACCATAGTAAAAGCCATCATGCGTAAGGATACAATCCGCGAAGGAACCGTCAGCGACCTTGATTTCGGTGATTATCTGCTCAGAACAGGCGAAATATCGCAGGAAACCTATAATGCCCGTCAGACAGAAGCAAAAGAACTTTTGGAGGTTTGACAATGTCGGATATAAAATTCTCTGTTTCCATGTGCGTTTACGGAAAAGACAACCCTCAATGGTTCGAAACAGCTGTCAACAGCATACTTGACCAAACCAAAAAGCCCGATGAGGTTGTGCTGGTTGTAGACGGTCCGGTTCCCGAAGACCTTGATATGATAATAAAAGATTATGAAAAAAATCCCGTATTTAAGGTTATCCGACTTGAAGTTAACAAAGGTCACGGAGAAGCACGCAGAACCGGTCTGAACAATTGCACGAACGAATTGGTAGCGTTAATGGATGCCGACGACATCAGTTCCCCAGATCGGTTCGAAAAACAGCTTGCTTTATTTGAAAAGAATCCGAACCTTACCATAGCAGGCGGCAACATAACGGAATTTGTTGGCGAGCCTGAAAACATTGTCGGTGCACGCACCGTTTTTGAAAATGACACAAAAATCAAAGCTGATATAAAGAAAAGATGTCCGATGAATCAAATGACAGTTATGTTCCGAAAAAGTGCCGTTGAGAAATGCGGCGGATACATAGATTGGTATTGTGATGAAGATTATTATCTCTGGATTCGATTGTTCCTTGCAAAAGCGGAATTTGCCAACCTTCCCGATTATCTGGTAAATGTCCGTGTCGGCAAAGAAATGTATCAGCGAAGAGGCGGAAAGAAATATTTTCTCAGTGAAGCAAAGCTTCAGAAATATATGCTTGACAATAAAATCATCGGTTTCGGAACCTTCGGGGTTAATATCGCCAAAAGACTCGTTGTTCAGGTGCTGATGCCAAATAAGCTCCGCAGCCGGGTGTTTCAAAAATTCGCAAGAAAGGCAGTCTGACCATGAGCGAAAAGAAATATAAGGTAGGATACACAACAGGTGTATACGATATGTTTCATATCGGTCATCTGAACATTATAAAAAGAGCAAAAGAACAGTGCGATTATCTTATCGTCGGAGTTACAACCGATGAGCTTTGCATAAAAAACAAGAAAAAGTGTCCTGTTATCTGCCAAGAAGATCGGGTTGCAATCGTTGAAGCTGTCAAATATGTGGACAAGGTTGTTCTTCAATGCGATATGGACAAGCTTTCTGCAGTTAAAAAACACGGCGCAGACGCAGTGTTTGTCGGTTCAGACTGGAAGGGCACTCCTTCCTGGAACAAATACGAAGAAGAATTTGCATCCGTCGGATGCTCCGTTGTGTATCTTGACCACACCGACGGAATATCTTCCACCATTCTGCGTGAAAGGCTTAACAAAGAATGATATTTGTATATAAAAAATGGAAAAACTTTTGTGATAACCTTCAAAAAAAGGGATTTATCAGCATTCCCGCCTGCGATATAAATTCAAAATCGGGCAATTATCTTGTTTTGAAGCACGATGTTGAAACTGATGTTCGGCACGCATATGAAATCGCAAAAATCGAATATCTTTACGGACATCGCGGCTCTTATTATGTTCAGGCATATCTTCTCGATAATCCCGAAAATATTGAGCTTTTAAAGCAAATTCGAAAAATGGGACACGAAGTATCATATCATTATGATGTGATGGACAGCTGCCACGGAAATCTTGACTCCGCTGTTGATGAGTTCGAGAGAAACCGTCAATTGTTTGAGGATAACGGTTTTTCTGTTGTTACGGTATGTCAGCACGGCAATCCTGTTGTCGAAAGAATCGGATACAGCTCCAACCGGGACTTTTTCAGAAGCGACCGGGTTAATGAATTATACCCGGATATTTCAGATATAATGGTCAACTTTAAAAGCAAAAAATCAACAGACTATCTTTATTTTTCCGATGCAGGCAGGGAATTCAAATTGATATATGACCCGATTAACAACGACATAATAAACAGCGACGACAAAAATATTTCGTTTGATGATTTGGGAAAACTTTTGAATAACCTTGACACCAAGAAAGGCAATATCATCAGCATCCATCCTCACAGATGGACCAAATCATCTGCATTGTATTTGATAAAAAGCTGTATTTTTAAAACCGCTAAAGCCATCGCAAAAGCATTGATGAAAATACCGTTTTTCAAAAAAGTTATGAGTAAATATTATTACCTGGCAAAGAAAATCTGAGTATTATGAAAAGAGTGTAATAGTAATGAACAACCAATCCGTGCGTGAAGTTCAGGAAAAAATCCTTGAAACCATGAAGTACATAGACACTCTGTGCCGTAAGAACGGAATTGTTTATTATATAATGGGCGGCACCGCTTTGGGGGCGGTGCGTCACGGCGGATTCATTCCCTGGGATGATGATCTTGACATTTTCATGACACCCGACCAGTATTTGCTTTTCAAGGAAGCTTTTGAAATGCAAAACAGCAAAGATTTTGTTCTTCAGGAGTGGAAAACAGATTCAAAGTATCTTGAATATGCAAAAATAAGAATGAACGGTACAACGTTCATTGAAGAGCATTTTAAAGACAGACAGGATATGCATCACGGTATCTATGTTGATATTATGATTCTGCATAAAGTGCCCGAATGCAAGCTTATCCAGAAGCTTGTTTACCTTGAATCGAAGTTTGTCACTCTTTACGGTCTGTCACAGAGAAAATGGACTCCAAAATCAAAAGCACAGGCGATAATCCTAAAGTCCCTGAAATTTATGCCTTGTAAACTCATGGCAAGAATCGCGTACAGTCATATTTATCACTACGATAACAGAAAAAACAAATATAAATATTGCTATTGGATCACTCCTGCTAAATTCCGCAACGGATTATTTGACTCATCTTTTTTCGAAAAGCCCGTTGATGTGCCTTTTGAAGACACCGTATTGATGGGTTCGGAAAAAATCAAAGAATATCTCGCTTACCGTTACGGAGATTACATGAAACTGCCGAGTGAAGAACAGCAAAAGGCTGCTGTTCATGCAATGATATTCGATACGGAGAAAGATTACACCGAGTATTTGGGGAAGATATAATGTCAAGATTTGAAATACTGTGCGTTACAATGCACCAAAATGATTTTTCAAAAATCGAACAAATGAATATACATTCCGATGTTGTGTTCGCAAATCAAGCAGATAAAACAGCTCTTGACGAAATTGATTTTGACGGTCATCACGCACGGATGATAACAACAAATACCAGAGGTGTCGGTATCAACAGAAACACGGCTCTGCTTTATGCACAAGGCGAAATATGCCTTTTGGCGGATGACGATATCACATATAACGATGACATGGAAGAATGTGTTCTTGCTGAATTCGAAGCTCATCCCGATGCTGATGTCATTATTTTTAATCTTGATACAGATTCAGACAGAAAACAGGTGAAATATTCAGAAACCAAAAAATGCGGCAGATTTTGCCGAATGCCATGGGGAGCAGTACGTATTGCATTCCGGCTTAACGCCGTACGCAAAGCAAACATATGGTTTACCACCCTATTTGGCGGAGGATGCATTTTCCCCTCAGGGGAAGACAGTATGTGGCTGAATGAAGCTAAAAACAAAGGATTAACATTTTATGTTTCAAAAGAAACCATAGGAAAAGTTTCGTTTGAAGAATCAACATGGTTTACCGGATTTGACGAAAAAATGTATTACGGAAAGGGTGCTTTCTATCAAGCAGTCCATCCCAAAGCATTTTATTTATGGATGCTTTATTTTACAATGCGAACTCATAAAATAAGCAAATTAACTCCGATGCAAAAAATCAAATGGATGAAAAACGGCAGAGAAGGTTATAAAAAAACTCTTTCGTTTAAAGATTGGACTAAAAAATAATAATACAAAATTATACTTTGATACGATCATAACAAAGAGCTTCCTATGGTTTAAAATTCATCACCATAGGAAGCTCTGTTTTTTGTTCGTTTTAACTTAAACTGCAATCCTAATCAGTACCGAACGCTCCGGACTCGATCCACTCTCCTTTAAGTACCATAAAACATATTCTGTTATATGACCTTAAAGCACGGTTTGAGAAATACGCTTGATGTGTTGCGCTCTGCATTACCTATATAACACTAAATATAATTGCAATCTTTTATGGTAAAAACATATTATTTGTCATTTCTTTTTACAAGACCTTTTATAGAGACAATATTATCTTTTGACAATACAAACAAATCTTTAATTGTAAAACCGAAAGTCTTGCAAAAATACGGAATCAGAACCCATGCACAAACAGTATAACTCAAAACCGATGACCATGCGGCACCGTACATTCCCCATTTCGGAATTGTCAATATGTTTGCAAAAATATTTATCGTTACGCTTATAGCGAGTGCAGTAAAATGCATTGCTCTCTTGCCCTGTGAAACAAGAACAGTTCCAATCAATTTAAAAATAGACATAGAAAATGCGCCAAAAATCAATATCAGCACAATGTTATACGACGGCAAAAAATCTGCCCCGTAAAGCAAACTGATAAATGGTTTGCCAATAACAAAAAAGCCAATCATACAACAAGCAATAGACATCAAAGATATCTGTACGGATATACCAATGTTCTTTCTGTCAAGTTTCCTTGCTGATTTTGAAAACAGCACTTCTTTAAAAGCATCGGGTAACATCCAGACATAATTTATAATGTTTGCGGCAAACGAGTAGTAACCTAAATCCTCAGCAGTGCCTATATGCTCAAGAAAGAATATATCAATGCTGTAGTTAAGATTAATCAATAATAACGACAGCATCGGAAGCCATCCGAATTTTAGCACGCCTTTAAAAAAAGCAAAGTCAACCTGCCATATTTTAGGGAAATATCCGAGTTTAATGAGATAAAAAGCAACGGTAAAAACATCAACAAATATTGTTAACGAAACAATATAAGTAACATTCGACTCTGCGGTAAAAAACAACAACGCATAAGCTACCGTAAGCAAAACCTTGTCAAAAACATGCAAAAACATCCGCAAGCGAATATTTTCAATCAACACTATGTTTTCATATTGATGTTTAAGCACGCTGAACGGAATCAAAAGAACCGCCAACCGGATTTTATAATCATTTGAAAACACCGCTATAACAATCGCCAAAATAAAATATAACAGAAACTGCAAAAAACAAATATCACTGTATTTTTTAAAAGTTTCTTTGCCGTGTATTTTATAGTTAAAGGAATATGAATGATATATCCCCATATTACCTATAACAGAAGCTGTGTTTGCAATCTGGGATATATATGAATGCGCTCCTTTATTAATAACCCCAAGATATCTTGTGCAAAACATTGATGTTATAAAACCGATTAGCAGGTTCGCTATCTTAACAACGGTATTAAGCACATAATCGTTATTTAAAAATCTCAGCTTTTCTTTTATTTTCATCAAATCTACCTTTTGCCGTAATCATTTATAATAATCAGGACTCAAATATATCAACTCCCAGACCTTGAAGCTTTTCTACTATATTCACATAACCTCTGAGAGTCTGATAATAGTTATCTATGGTTGTTTCTCCGTCTGCCCATATTCCGAGGAGTGTAAGTGCCGCACCTGCACGCAAATCCGTTGCATAAACGGATGTACCGTTTACTTTCTTTCCTCCATGAATAATGGCACAGTTTTCATAATTTACAATATCAAATCCAAACTTTCTGAATTCTTCCACATATTGAAATCTTTCCGTAAAACGAGTATCGGTTATTATAGACTCACCGTCAATGGTACAAGCCAGCGCCGCAAGTAATGGCTGCATATCGGAGTTTATTCCCGGATAAGGCGAAGTTGCCATTGAAAATGGTTTCAAAACTTTATTTTTAGCCGAAACAAAAACATCATTGCCCCATTCAAATATTTCGGCACCGACGCTTCGGAGAAGGTCAACATCTTCTTTAATAAAACGCAGGTCAAAATCTTTGATTCTGATTTCCGAGCGCATAATAGTTGCAAGAATCATATATGACACTGCCTCATGGCTGTCTTTTATGACTGTATATTCACCGCCGTGAAGCTTTTCAACTCCGTTAATTTCTATGTAACGTGTGCTGTAACGGATATCCGCACCCATTGCATTAAGAAAATCGATTAAATCGATAACTTCCGGACGGGTATTTGCGTTTTTTATTGTGGTTTTTCCTTCGGAAAGAACAGCTGCAAGAACCGCATTTTCACTGCCTATAGTCGTTGCAATTCGGAACGTCAAATCTTCACCTTTGAACCTGCCGTCAAGCTTACCTTTTATGCAGGTTTCATCTTCGGTAATATCTGCACCCATAGCCCTGAGAGAGTCAAGAAGAATATCATACTTTCTGTTTCCGAGATTGCAGCCGCCGGGTAAAGTATTATTGACTTCTCCGACAAGACTTAACAGAAGCGGAATCAAAATAAGAGATGAACGAATCTTAGCAGCATTTTCCGGAACTGTTGTTTTCAATTCTTTATTTGCTTCTCTGGAAACAAATAAAGAGTGTCCTTTAATTTCAATATTGAAACCAATCTCTCTTAATACAGATATTATAACTTTAATATCATTCAGTTCAACAGGCATATTGTGTAATGCAACAGGTTCAGAGCACATACAAGCTGCCACAATCAACGGAAGTGACGCATTTTTTGAACCGCTGAGCTCAATTTCACCAAATATTCTCTTTGCACCTTTTACAGTAATCACTTTTCTTCCTCCTTACACTATTATCCATTCTTCTTCTAAATCAATCATAAACAAATCCTTAACTCTCGACTTGCAGATATTAAGAAGTTCAACAAAATCACTGCCTGTACCGCCACCACGGTTCACAATAAAACCGGGGTGTTTTTCAGACACCTGTGCACCGCCAACGGAATAGCCCCTCAAGCCTGCATCTTCAAGTAACTTCCAGACAAATACATCTTTTCCATTAACACTTGGTCTTTTAAAAACACTTCCGGCACTTGGATACTCCCTGGGCTGCTTAATATATCTCGATTTCTTGATTTCGAGCATTTGATTGAGTATATCCTCACGATCTCCGAACACATCCGCTTTCATTCTGCATTCAAGAACACAACAATCAAATTGCTGAAAATACGATTTTCGCTTTCCCCAGTATTTTTTCAAATCATCTGAACATATTTCTTTTACGCTCTTTGATGCGAAGTCATATATTGTAGCACTTTCAACAAGCTCTGAAATGGTGCCGGCATTTGTTCCTGCATTCATAAATAGTGCACCGCCGACGGAGCCTGGGATATCTTCAAGAAACTCATATCCGGCAACTCCTTTTTCCTGTGCAAACCAAGCAAGCTCATTGAGCGTCACACCGCTTTGGACAACAAAGTTTTTATCTGACATTTGAACAAGGTTAAGCATATTTGTGCACACAACAGGCTTCGTGCAATCAGTTTTCGAAAAGATTGTATTTGACCCTTTACCGAGTATAACTATATCTTTTGTGCTTGAGAAAGTATGGCAAATTTCAATAATTCCGTCTGTTGTATATGGAAGATAAAGCATCTCTGCTTTTGAGTGGATTTTCATGGAATTAAATGCATACAAATCAACATTATTCAAAACGCAATAGCCCGAATCAATCATTTTGTCATTCCTCTTTTGATTTTAATGAAAACTTTTATCCGGATCATTTTTAACACAAGCAATAACACAGACACTCTCTTTTTGCGTTGTTTCTCACACTTCAGATTATCAAGCACATAATTGAATTTTTCTGCAAGATGCTCGGATGAATAGTGTTTTCTTGTAAGGTCTGCCGCAGTCTTCATCTCTTCAGTGTCAAATGTGCCGGAAATCATGGAATCAATCAAGTTTTTCAGTACAGCCTCCGGATTATCACAATTAAGATTTCGTCCCGAAAAATTATAATGATACAAGTTTTCAAAGTTATCGGTTGTGCAAACTTCGATTTTACCGTCATCACCCATTACGCAACCGATCCGGTTCATCATAATCGGTTCTATAACACTTCTGCCTTTTCCTACAACTATGTGAGCCTTTTCAAATTCCGGAACAAGATTATCAACATGACCCTTCAAGTTGATTGTTAAATACGGATTGTTTATTGATTCCGTATATTCCTTAAGCTTTACAAAGCAATCGCCGTCACCTGCTATGGCAAGATTAATTTTTCTTTCTTCGTCGGCAACCTTGTCTGCCAACCCGATAAAATGTATTATGGAGTCATATTTATCACCGGACACCCTGGAGGTAAAAAGTATATCAATGCAATCATCTTCTGTCAGGTTATAGTGACTTTTCGCATCATCAAAAACTGTTTTAAGCTGTATGCGATTGGAAATAACCGTAATTCTCTCGTCATCTACACATCTCAGTAAAACATCCCTGTTTTCTTCGCTAAAACAAATCACATGGTCACAGGTACAGTCTTTAAGAAAATCAGTTCCCGTTGATAAATCACCACCGGCAATAAGTGTCACAGCAGGTATTCCGAGCGAATTGCAGAAACGGGAGTAGAAAAAAGAATTAAAATATCCGAGAATTATAACCAAGTCAGGTCTATCTTTCTTTAGAAACTCATATTCCTTTTTCAGCAAAAGATATAAATCTATAAATTTCTTTTCTGCAAAATGGTCATACACATACTTTGCCGATATAAATCTGTCAAAACTGTTTTTATACAGTTCTGCAAGATTCTTATCTTTTTCACACGCAACAACAGTTATTCTGTGTCCCTCTTTTTTTAAATAGTCAAGATATCCAAAGGAAGACCTTGGAGCTCCTCCGCTAAGGTTCATTCCTCTGAAATAAATATTGGCACCTTTTGTTAACTTACTCATAAACTTCTCTCTTGTTTTTCTATATAAATTGCAGCACAGATTTATCAACATTAGCTATAATTTTTAATTGTTGGTTGCATTACCCTGAACGGAGTGCTTTTCTGTTCTCGCTTCATATTTCAAGGAAAGAATAATTACAACCAAATAGTACCATAAACAGTCGTTTATAAAAACGCCTATACCCATGAATCTTATCAGCAAAACTATTACAGGCAGATAAAAAACAAATTTTCGAGGAAATTCTTTTAAAGGGATCGACATCTTCAGAACGAATCCGTAAAAAACCATACCTACTACTCCAACATAATACAAGCCTTCCAGGTATGTGTTATGTGGTGCATGATGCAGCATGTTACCCAGCCCGTTGCCGAATAACAGTACTTTTTCACTTTTAATTATTTCTTTCAAATAATTCATCCAAATATCGGTTCTTCCTGTAGTCAAACCGCTTAAACTTCCGCCTGAATCCTGAGTCAATCGGAAGATGTAGGTATCAACACTTTCTTTGGCAAAAAAGTATATAAAAATACCTGTTAACACAAACATACTCGCCAGTTTTAAAAATGCTGTTCCTCCGTTTCGGAATCCGTAAAACATAAGTAACAACAGAAGCACTATCCAAACCAGCAAAAAAGATTTGCTTACCGAAAGAATGCCTAACACACTTAAAATTGCAAACAACAAAACTTGCAGCTTTTGTGGCTTTGATTTCGATATCATAACAGTCAGACAAGATAATGCAACCGAGATATCCATTGTATAATAATTGGGGTTTCCGCATAATCCGGAAAATCTTTCAACATATTCCCCTTGTCCGACCTTCTGAGTTGCTTCCTTAACAAAAGAAGCTATAATCGGAAAATAATCCTTCATCAAACCCAAAACAGCCGAGATTATTATTCCGGCACAAAATGCATAAAGCACTTCTTTGTAATCATATTCATCTGACCTGCACGCATCATGAAGCATCGCAAACCCACAAACCATAGTGGCTATTGTTATGATTTTTTCAATTCCTGAAAAAACAAAAGAGTATGCAGCAAAAAACAACAGACTAATCAAAAAAATTCGTCTTAACGAATTTTTTTTGAACAGAGTTCTGATTACATAAATCAGAAACATAACAGTGAAAAGACTTATTTGTCCCGGTTGTAATTTTATTATATTTGCGAACGGCATCAAAAAACAAAGCGTAGGCAAACACACTTTTAACGGAGCGAATACAAACACTGCCAGTAAAACCAACAGCAGCGGGTAAACAAAAACCGTTCTTACTGCGCGCAGAAGAATAAGACCGCTCAAAACAGCCAGCAGTCCTATCAGCATATTCCTTTTTGTAAGGTTTATCCCCATTTATACAAATATCCTTTTATATATTTTTACTGTTTCAATTATTTTTCGGCTATTTTTTCAATGACAAGTTACTTATCATTTTTATTAACCCCGGCATCCTCTTTTGTCAAAATTAGAGCTTCAAAAATGTTTTCGAGTTTTTTCACGGAAGAAGACGCAGAAAAGTCAGCTGCTCGTTCCAACGAAAGAACGCCGTATTTTTTCATCAATAACTCATCAGAAAGCATATGAATAATAGCGTTGCTTATCTCTTTTACTGCGTATTCCGTGCCCTTAATACCATAATGCGGAGTCAGTATTCCATATTCACACTCAACAAATTTTTCATCTGCAATCTTATAATCATATTCTTTCATAAGTATTTCTGCAGGACCGGTCAAACAGTTAACGGATATGACAGGCAAAGAAAGCGCCATTGCTTCAGCAAGCACATTCGGGAACCCTTCACTCAACGATGAAAGAACAAACAAATCACATTTTTTCATATATTTATACGGATTTGTTTGATATCCGGTAAAATATACCGAATCAGAAATACCAAACTCTTCAATTCTATTCAGATATAGCTCTTTGTAATTACCGTCACCGATAAGAACAAGACCTATTCCAGGCATCACATCATGTACTTGAGCAAAGGCTTCTATTAGACTCTCAAAAGCTTTTTCTCTACAGAACCTTCCTGCTGAAACAACCAATTTACTATGGTTATCTCTGAAATCAAGAAACGCACAGTCTGTTTCTTCTTCTGATTGTTTATTAATAAAATCCGAATCGATTATGTTGTGCACTGCAAAAACACGGTTTTTATCTTCAGGATATATTTTAACAAAATAATCGCGAAGATAATCTGAGTTGCAAATCATCGCATCAGAAGCATCAAGTCTTTTTTTGAACAACTTATGACGATTAGCCAATGCCGAAAAGTCACGGCATGAAACAATTTTCACGCACTCTTTGATTTTCAATAAACCAACAGGATTTGCAACCGACAAGAACTGAAAAACAATGTCAGGTTGAAAACTCTTGATATGTTTTTTGTAGTTTAGCGATCTGAATATGCCGTTAAAAGCTTTTGAGATTTTTCCGGGCTTCGGAGGCAATTGCATATCACAAAGCGCTCCTCCATACGGATAGGATATATTGCTTCCGTCAAAAAGCACTGTTGTTACATCGTGATTTTCAGAAAGAGCAAGAGATATATTGGCTGCACTGCGCTCAGTACCGCCTATACATAGCGACTCTTTCAATATGCTTATTCTCATACCTGTTGTTTCCCTCGTACACAAGATTTCTTCCGCTTTACTTCAAGCCGGTTTTATAAAACAAATAATCTATGCCTTCAAGCTTTTCTTCGGAAAAACCTTTTAAATCTTTTACAAAGTCTTTTCTGAAGCCTTTTCTTTTTCCGAAAATCAAGGTGAATATTCTGCAAATCTCGCAAACCGGGGTCAGAAATTTATATTTTTTGATTATCGGATACTGTCCCTTCAACTCGTCATAGGGTACAAATATGCGTGACAGAATATATTTCATTCTTCCGCCGGATTTTTGCTGTTCGGAAAGCATTTTTGTTTCTCTTGAGCCAAAGCAGCCGCCGTTGAAAACAAAATCCTCCATCAGCATCGTTACTCTGTCGTGTTCATCTCCCGAAAACCATACTTTACTGAGTTTTCTTGCGGCGTTTGCAAAATCGGTAAGCTTTCCGTTTTTCAGGAGAATTTCCGTTTCCGCAGTATCGTAATTCCTGTTTTTTTCCATGAGCCAAAGGTCGAGGAAAGGTCTTATGCCGCAGCCTCCGCCAACGAAATGCTTCGCCATGTGTGCAATGTGATAGAAATAAAACATCGCATCATCAAGCTCATATTTATATTTTCCGCTTTCAACGGGTTTTGCGTGTTCCCACACCGTGTTCAGAACCTTTGCCATTGAAGGAGATGCATCCTCTTCAAGAAGACTGAAATGGAGTTCAACAAAGATATTCTCCGTTGAAAGAATCTGAATATCGTGTTTTCCCCTGCCCTTTTCTTCATATCCGAGGAATTCGGTTATCGCGTCCGTTGCTCTGCGTAAATCTTCCTCATGAACAAGAATATCTATATCACAGCCTGTTCTCATCCATGGCTGGGGATAAAATTCTTTTATTACCGCACCCTTAAGAGGAACATACGGGATTTTTTCATTTTCAAGCACGTTGCTGATTTTCTCAAGAACATAACTCTGACTTTCGTATCTGTAGAGTGTTGAATAAACTTTCTCACGGTAAAAATTTTCGCCCGGATTATCCGCAAGCATATCCATGTTCAACAAGGCGGAGCATACAATATGAGCCATATCATGTATATGAGCAAGCGAATATATTTTTGTAACCTCTTCCGCAGTAAGGGGAGAGCGCAAAGAAAGCGTGTTTCCACACACTTCGCTGCCGATAAGCCGTATCATCTTTTCTCCCGTGTTCTGCATCTGCGATTACTCCGAATGACCGATTATTCTTTTAATTACACTTTGTATCCTGAAAATATAAGGTCGAAGCGGTTTCAGTATCTGCCACGCTTCCGTTTTTATTCTATATATCAATGAATTGCAGGACTTCTTTTTGCCGTTTGTTTCTATATGTGTGACAACGGCAATCGCCTGCTCTTTTTTTATGTTTTCGCACCAATACTGTGCATCGCCGTTCATAACAAGAGTACCGTCAGGCATGGGTTTTCTCACTCTGTGAAGCACAAATTTTCCGTCGTTCCGTCTGAAAAGCAGGATTTTTCCTCTTTTGAAATCCGCATCTCTGCACGCTTCAAGCCATACGGTATCCCTGCCGTCTTTCATGAACGGTCCCATGCTGTTACCCGTTACGACAAGGGGCATACTTCCGCCCGATTCAACCGTTTTTTCAATTATCTCAGCAAATTCCGCCTGAGAACAAATAAGTTTTTCCATAATCTATTCAAATAAAGTTTTGTATGTAAGTTTTACGGCATCTTCATCAGGTCTGCATTCAAGAAGCAAAACGGGAACATTCTCAAGAACCCGTTCAAATGTTACGAGCGCATTATCAAAACATTTTTCATCCCAGTGGGGCAGGAAAAGATGGGGCATGAAATACTCCACCGCCTGTTGTGCGCCGAGCTTTGTTATTATGTTTTCCTTTGACTGACGGAGCACAACTATTCCTCTGAGCCGTGTTTTTTTGTTCAGACAATATTCGGACGAGCCTTTCCACGGAAGTCCGCAGCCATAAAATCTGCCGTTGATTTCACGGATAAATGCTTTGTCACCGTTGATTATCTCTGCACCGAGATGTTTATGCCACAGCTCAGCCTGAGTTGTTTTTCCCACACCCGAAAAGCCTGTGAAAATAACGCCGTCTCCGTTGAGATTAACGCAGGACGAATGCATAAGAAACGCATTATAGTATGAGAATTTCGAGCATATGGCGGAAAGAGCCAGCGCATACATACCGCTTGGAGCAGGAAAATACGATGTAACTTCGCTCCAATCGGCATTTGCGAGGGCAAACTCACCGTTTTCAAGACGGAGAAATTTCTCCGTCGGCATTTCGCTGTACTGTATTCCGTGGCACTCGGGTAATGAGTTTTCAAAACGCACGGAAATTACGGGCTTTTCTTTTGTTTCAACCGAAAAAGCATCGGCAAACCCTGAATTTTCATTCTGCCATTCAACGGGCAGCTCTGCAATACGTATAATCATCCGTTGAACTGATAACGGAAGCAGTTGAAATAAACATCCGCGCCGTAGCTCATCAATTCTTCATAATATTTAATGAATGTTGTGATGTTGGGGTCAACATCCGCACCCTCAACACCCGTATAACGGCCTCTGCAGCCGTCAACTTCGTGGGTGAACCTGATAACAGCCGAACCCGAAACC
>JAZSAH010000237.1:0-2419 GCA_045601745.1 Acutalibacteraceae bacterium | reverse complement strand
ATATAATAACTCATTTTCAGCACCTCACTTTACAAGTCTGGGAACCTGCCAGCTGTCTTCCGTGCTCTGCGGAGCGCCTGCAAGAAGATCCTTGCGTTCAAACGGCTGTTCGCGTTTGTCGTCACGGAGAACATTGGTCATGGGCATAACATAAATCATTGCTTCAACATTATCTGTATCAAGCTTTTCAAGAGCTTCTTCGTTCTTCTTCATATCGCTGAAAATCTTTTCCATAGCCTTCTTTTCGTCAGCTGTGAAAGCGATTTCGTTAACGGATTCAAGACCTTCAAGCTTTGACTTGGTTGAAGCAACGCCTGATTTTGATGACTTGACGGTTGAAGCAAATGCGGATGCATCTCCGCCCTCTGAACCGAGAGTTTCAACGCTTCCCTTGCCTCTGATGCTGACGTTTGCTTCATAAAGCTGAAGCTCCGTAACTTCGCCGGGAGCTCCGAGCATCTGGTCCTGAGCAGTGCCGTCAAGGGGGAATGCGATAACGTCTCTGATGGTTTCGGTATCAGCAAGAAGCATTACGATTCTGTCAACACCGGGTGCCATACCTGCATGAGGAGGTGCGCCGAACTGGAATGCGTTATAGAGTGCGCTGAATCTCTTTTCAACCTCGTCCTCGCTGTAGCCTGCGATTTCAAAGGCTTTTCTCATAATTTCGGGGCTGTGGTTTCTGACTGCGCCCGATGCAAGCTCAATACCGTTGCATACAAGGTCATACTGATATGCAAGAATATCTGTGGGTTCCATTGTTTCAAGAGCTTTAAGACCGCCCTGAGGCATTGAGAACGGGTTGTGAGTGAATATAATTTTATCTGTTGTTTCGTCACGCTCATACATGGGGAAGTCAACAACGAAGCAGAATTCGAATGAATCTTTATTGATAAGCTCAAGTTCGTTGCCGAGCCATGTGCGGATAACGCCTGCATTCTTATCGGCAACATCCGAAACGGTGTCGCAAATAAAGAAGATTGTTTCGCCTTCCTTAACGCCTGTAAGCTCAACGATTTCTCTCTTTTCTTCGTCTGTGAGAACCTTAACGATGGGATCATCCTTGAACTCATAGGTTTCGGCATTGAGGAGAGTGATATGTGCAAGACCTGCCATCTTTGCCTGCTTTGTTGCGAAGTTGAGAGACTTATCGAAGAACCATCTTTCGTTTTTGCAGGGTGCAACAATGCCTCTTACGGGCTTGTTCATGAAGGGCTTGAATTTGACTCTCTTGAAAAGGTCGGTGAGGTCACAGATGATAAGAGGGTTGCGAAGGTCGGGTTTATCCGAACCGTATTTCGCCATAGCCTCTCTGTAAGGAATGCATCTGAACGGTGTTTCCGTTATTTTTTTATCCGAGAAAGTGCGGAAAACATCGCTTACAACATCTTCGCACACCTTGAGAACCTCCTCCTGAGTGGAGAAAGCCATTTCAAAGTCAAGCTGATAGAATTCACCGGGTGAACGGTCTGCACGGGCGTGTTCATCTCTGAAGCAGGGGGCAATCTGGTAATATTTGTCGAATCCCGACACCATGAGAAGCTGTTTGAACTGCTGAGGTGCCTGAGGAAGTGCGTAAAACTTGCCGGGATGCTTACGGCTGGGAACAAGGAAATCTCTTGCGCCTTCGGGTGATGATGCGGTGAGGATGGGAGTCTGAATATCAAGGAATCCCCTCTCCTCCATAAGACGGCGCATATGACCGATAACCTTTGAACGGAGAATGATATTATTGTGAAGGTCGGAATTTCTCAAATCGAGAAATCTGTGCTTGAGACGGATATTCTCGTTTGTGTCGTTTGAGCCGATTTCAAAGGGCAGATCCCTGCTGCAGACGCCGAGAACCTCAAGGGAATCAACAACAAGCTCAACAAGACCTGTTTCGATTTTGGGGTTAACGGTATTTTCGTCACGCTTTGTTACTTCGCCCGAAACGGAAATAACGGTTTCTTTGCTGATACCTTTAACAAGATTTTCGTCGTGAACAACAACCTGTGTCACGCCTGTTTCGTCACGCAAATCAACAAAGAGAACGCCGCCGTGGTCACGGATAACATCCACCCAGCCCGCAAGCTGAACGGTCTGACCGATATGGGATTCTCTTATTTCATTGCAACGATGAGTTCTATACATTTTTCCATACCTCCGATGCATAATTACCATTTTAATATATGATTCTAAAAAACAAAAGACGCCCCGAGAATCAATACAATTCTCGGGACGAGTCAATATTTTTACCCGCGGTGCCACCCGTATTGATACCAAAAGGTATCCGCTCTTTATATTTTGTTTTTATACGAGGAAGTGTTGCCGTACTTACTACTCATTTAAAGCGCACTTTCAGCCCATGATGCACTATCTCTTTTAAACTTTCCACAAAAGACGGGTCTTCACATGATATTATAGCAAAAATTCTTTC
>JAZSAH010000236.1:0-13202 GCA_045601745.1 Acutalibacteraceae bacterium | reverse complement strand
GATTTCAAGGCTTTCGGCTTCCCATTTTCCGAATGTGCTCATATTTCTGCTTGATGAACCGCAGAGAACAGTTTCTATGCCGGGCGAAGTCCATTTCATGAGCTTTGAAGCTTCGAGGGCTGTTCTGCCGTATTCAAAAGCTGTTTTAGCGCCCATCTGCCAGGGTCCGTCCATTTCGTTGCCGAGACACCAGAGCTTTATGTTGTGGGGTTCTTCAACGCCGTGGCTTCTTCTGAGGTCTGACCAGTATGAGCCTGATTTATGATTGCAGTATTCAACAAGATTTCTTGCCTCTTCGGGACCTCTTGTTCCGAGATTGACTGCCATCATGCATTCTGCATTTGCTTTTTTGCACCAGTCGAGGAATTCGTTTGTTCCGAAATAATTCGGTTCTGTTGTTCCCCATGCAAGCTCAAGTCTTTTCGGTCTGTTTTCAACGGGACCAACGCCGTCTTCCCAGTTATATCCCGAAACAAAGTTTCCGCCGGGATAACGCACAACGGGAACATTGAGCTTTCTGACAAGCTCGATAACATCCCTTCTCAGACCGTTTTCGTCTGCCGTGGGATGACCCGGCTCATATATTCCGCCGTAAACGGCTCTGCCGAGATGCTCAATGAATGAGCCGTAAATTCTTTTGTCGATATCGCCTATTCTGAATTCTTTTGCAAGGGTAATTTTTGCTTTCATGATATCACCAGCCTGTATTATATAAGGTTATAATTATAATAACATACATTTTATAAAATTAAAAGATGCTCTGCAAAAAATTGCAAAGCATCTTTCGGTTTTAAGTAAAATTATTCAGCCTTGGGAGCTTCAACGGGGCAAGCGTCTGCACAAGCACCGCATTCGATGCAAGCATCAGCGTCGATAACGTACTTGCCGTCGCCTTCTGAAATAGCTTCAACAGGGCATTCTGCTGCACAAGCGCCGCAGGAGATGCAATCGTCATTAATGATGTATGCCATTGTGAAATCCTCCTTATCGTTTTTTCAAAACCATTGTAACACATAATTTAAAAAATGCAAGAGGTTTTTAATGTAAAATGTAACAGTTAGCCAAAAATCAGCCTTCGATATCCTTAAGAGCCTCAATTTCTTCCTTGGCAACCTTTATTTTTGCGTCACGGACCGTTTTGGTTTCTTTTCTGGAAAAATATTTCGGGGGAGCATCGGGATTGTTGTGAAGCTGAACCTTGAGTCTGCCTGTAAGAATGCTGGATTCAACAACCGTGCCTGCGCCTTCGGGAGTTTCAACTATTGCGCCGGGTTTCGGCGTGATTTTGAGAAGGTGCTCAAAGGCATCCTGCTCATATTTAAGACAGCACATAAGTCTTCCGCAAACGCCGCTGATTTTAACGGGATTGAGAGAAAGACCCTGCTCCTTTGCCATCTTGATTGAAACGGGCTGGAATTCTCCGAGGAAGCTGTTGCAGCAGAAGGGTCTGCCGCATATACCGAGACCGCCGAGCATTTTTGCTTCGTCACGCACACCTATCTGACGGAGCTCTATTCTCATTCTGAAAACGCCTGCAAGGTCTTTTACGAGCTCACGGAAGTCAACTCTGTTGTCTGCAGTGAAATAGAAAAGAACTTTGGTGTCATCAAATGTGAAATTTACGTCAACCAGCTTCATTTCAAGAGCGTGCTGCTCTATTTTCTGCTGGCAGATAACCATTGCTTCTTTTTCTCTTTCTCTGTTGCAACGAACCTTTTCAATATCCTTTTCCGTTGCTGCACGGATAAGCTTCCTGAGAGGCTTCACGATTTCGTCATCGCTGATTTCTCTGTTTTCCAGAGCAACCTCACCGCATTCAACGCCGCGTGCAGTTTCAACAATAACCATGCAGCCCTTTTCAAATTTCTGTCCTTCGGGGTCAAAGTAATAAACCTTGCCCGCTTCTTTAAAACGAACGCCGATAACCTCAGCCATAATTACCTCCGAGTTTAATTGGTGACCGCTTTGCGAAGCTTTGTGCAAAGAACGGTAACCGTTAAGTTATGATTTGCATTCATACGGATTGAATTCATAATGATATCCGTATTTTCTATGAGTGAAAGCAGAGCGCGTCTGCTGAGCTTCGGTTCGATTTCAGAAACAGTCTGTGAAAATTCCGTTTCTTCATCGTATGCCGAATACTTTTTGCGAAGTGCCTGCGCATATATTTCCTGGATAATCGGAAGCGATGCCTTTAAAAGCTTCGGATTTTTTTCAAACACAGCCGCCGCCTTGATGATTTCGATGTCGTCAAGCGCCGCCGATGCAACAGCAATGGTTTTTGCCGCTTTAGCAGCTTCTTCCCACGGAATGTCAGGGGAACCCTCCGAAGAAGTTTCGCCGAGATTATAGACCGTTGCACGGGAAAGAACGGTTGGCAGAAATCCCGATTTTGAAGGGCACAGAAGAATGAAATTTATATATGAAGGCGGTTCTTCAAGAATTTTCAGAATCGCATTCTGCCCTTCGTTTCCCATGGTGTGGGAATTTTCAAGGATGAAAACCTTTCTGTTCGCTTCGTTGGGAACGATATATGCCTTGTTTCTTATTTCCCTGACGATATCCACCTTAAAAGCCCTGGGTTTATCTTCAACCGAATAAAGAAGAATATCCGCATGAGAATCAGCAACAGCTTTTCTGCAATCGGAGCAGCTGAAGCATGGCTTGATTCCGCCGCCGCTGCAAACAAGAGCTGCGGCAGTTTTTTTGGCAAGATTCATCCTTTCCTCCGATGAACCGCCTTCAATGATGACGGCATGGGGGAAACGCTTTGAATGCATTGCTGCGGATATTGACTTTTCAACGGATTTCGTTAAATCAAAGCCTTCGGTGAGCATCGGATATTTTCCTTTTTATAATTTAATGAATTTGTCAACGTCAACAACAAAAACCGTTGCGCCGCCGACTGTTACTTCAACTGCACGGGAGATGAACCCTTCTGCCATGAAAGAGGGTGAAGGAGTGACCATCTGGGTGCGTTTGCGTGAGAATTCGCTGATGATTTCTATAACCTTATCAACGTTTTCATCTTCTGTGCCGATAAGCAGAGTGGAGTTTCCTGCCTTAAGGAAACCGCCTGAGGTTGAAAGTCTTGTTGCGCCGAAGCCCTGATGGGTGAGTTCGCTGAGAACGCTCGGACAGTCATCATTGTTGATAATGGCAACGATAAGCTTCATATACTATATTCTCCTCTGTATTGATATGTTTCTTTCAATAACCTTTCTTCCTCTCCATTCGTATGCCCTGTTTTCAAGGGAGCATCCTTCCGAAACACGGGGAACGGGGGATGAAAGGAATTCTTCGATTTGTGTAGGTGCGGCATTTTTGTTCATCGGGCAGACATCCTGACAGATATCGCAGCCCCAGACACAGCCGCATTCCTTCATAAGACGGATTTCTTCTTCGGAAAGCTCACCCTTTTTCTGGGTTATCTCCGAAAGACAGACGCTTCTGTCAAATCCGTTTTCTTTTATAGCGGATGACGGACATGATTCAATGCATTTTCCGCATCCCATACACGGTTTTTCTTCGTTTTCACCGCAATCGGTTTCAAGGTCGGTCACTATTTCGCCGATGAAAACAAACGAGCCGTATTTTTCGGTTATCAGCAGGGAATTGAGACCTCTGACTCCGAGACCTGCCAGACAAGCAGCCTTCACTTCGGGAATCGGTGAATTATCGGCAAATGCGGAAAACTCATTTTCGGGAAAGAGTTCTTTCAGCTGAGAAACCGCTTTTTCAAGTCTTGCAAGTGCAACGGAATGATAATCGGTGACAACCGCATATTTTGAGATGTTGCTGTCTGCATATTCCGTCTTGCCGAGAAGATACGGAAAGCAGGCAACGATAACGGTTTTTGCGTTTGAGGGAAGTCTGTTTTTGGCTCTGCAGTCAATAAGACTGCCTTTTATTTTTTCAAACGGACATATTCCCCACAGAGGAGAAATGCCGTTCATTATTTTCTGTAAGTTCAAGTTATCACCCCACATACTGAGCGAGAGCAATCATAACGGGCAGAGTGATTATTGAAATAAAGCTGACAACTGCAACCGTCTGGGATGCAAGACCCGTGTTGCGGTCATATTTTGCGGAGAACATAACGGTATTGTTTGCTGTGGGCGCACCTGCGGAAATTGAGAGGGCAACAAGAAGTGAGCCCGAAATTCCGACAAGTCTGAACGCCGTGATAAGCAGAAGGGGAAGAATGATGAGCTTCACGAGCGCAACGGCAAAAATACGCCAGTTCTTAAAGATTGTTTTAAAGTTTGTGTTTGCAATATAAGTTCCGAAAATAAGCATCGCAACGGGGGTGTTGAGGCTTGCGATGTAGTTTATCGGCTTTGCAATGATAACGGGCATTTCGAATGAAAGAAGAAAAAGAGGAAGACCGATAATAACGGAAATAACTCCGGGATTAAGGATAAGCTTTTTTGCATCAAACTTAACCTTTTCGCCGTCTTTTCCCTTTGTAATCGTATAAATGCCGTGGGTAAAGCTGAAAATCTGAAATGAAATAATAACAGCCGAGCAGTAGAAAACGCCTTCATCTCCGAGCACTGCATCTGCAAGGGGGAGTGCCATATATCCGCAGTTACCGTATGCGCATGAATATTTATATATACAGGCTTCGTCTTTGTTGCAACGGTTAAAAACAAGAGAGGATATCGATGCCGAAACAATATGAAGCACAAATCCGCAGACAATGGCAGTGAAAAGACCTTTTGCCGTGTCGGGGCTGTATTCAAGCGTATAAAAGCTTTCGATTATAACAGCGGGGGTGATGATATAAAACAGCAGGTCAGTACAGCTTTTTGCGATTTTTTCGGTGTATACTCCTATTTTATCGGCAATTGCACCGACTGCCACAAGAATATAGAGAATTGCAACCTGCTCGCTTGCTATGAGTACATTCTGAAAAAACATATTATTCCTCTGTTGTTATATTTTGGGGAATTTTAACCGTTGATCTTGTGAGAACGGTTGAAATTATGAGCAGGGCAATGCCGAAATCGCAGTATTCTGCAGGTGACTGCTCATGAAGAAGGCTTGCATTTCCCGTAATCATAACGATGAAACGGGGAACAAAGCAGATGAGAGCAAGAAGTGCGCCCGAAAGACCGTAGGCAGGGATTTTCCACTCTTTTTTCTCTGCATCAACTTTTGAGTTGACCTGAGCAAACGCCATGAAGAACATAATGAAGAAAACAAGCATGAGCATTTCGAGCATAAGGTCGGAAACCTTGATATAGCTTATTGTTCTTGTGAATCTTGCAACAAGTCTGAAAATGCTCCATATAACGGGAGCAAGAGAAATGAGTCTGTATTCCGAGCCGTTTGTTTTGCCCGAAACAAGCGAGCTTCCCATTGCAACAAAATAAACCGCCGAGAAAAGTGCGAACACTGCCTGAATGGCAAGAATAAGGTTTTCTGTTTTATTGTCGGAAGAAAAGCTGTCTGAATTCATAAGCTCCACAACAATTCCGATTGTGCTGATAAGAATACCTGCGGCGGCTGTGAAACAGAGAATGCCCTGACCGGGTCTTTTGGTTACTTCAAGGGAATAATCAATTTTTTTGCGTTTTATAAATCCGAGAAGAAGGAATGCAAGAATTGCCGCAGCACAAACAGCCGCAAGCAGATAAACACTCCAGTCGTTCATGCTGAAAAAGCCCGTGTCACTCTCAAGAATGGTGAAATACTGAAGCGTTCTGACGGGGAGAGCAATAATTGCGGCGGCAACAAAAATAATAATTCCTGCGCCGAAACCGCTTTTGCTTATGCTTTTCATTTTTAATTACCTCTTATCTGTTGTTCATCGGAACATAAATATTTCTGACATTATTACTCTTATATGCAGGACGGATAATTTTGCCGCCTGTAACAAGTTCTTCAATTCTGTGTGCCGACCAGCCCGCAATTCTCGCAATGGTGAAAATGGGGGTGAAAAGGTCGGGCGGAATGTCGAGCATTTTATAAACAAGACCCGAATAAAGGTCAACATTTGCGCACATTGCCGCTTTTTTGACGGATTTATTGCTGTTGAAAATTTCGGGGGTAAGCTGTTCGATAAGGCTCAGAAGGATGAATTCATCTTCAAATTCGGTGTTTACCGCGAATTCTTCTGCCTTCTGTCTGAGAATCTTTGCTCTGGGGTCGGAAAGAGTATAAATTGCATGACCCATGCCGTAGATAAGACCCGAGCCGTCACCTGCTTCCTTGTGCATGATTTTGTTGAGGAAATCGGCAACCTGACCTTCGTTGGTTATATCGCTGACGCCTGCTTTGATATGCTCAATCATTTCGGTAACCTTGATGTTTGCGCCGCCGTGTTTCGGACCTTTGAGTGAGCCGATGCTTGCTGCGGTTGATGCATAGGTGTCCGTTCCGCTTGAGGTAAGAACTCTCGTTGTGAAGGTTGAGTTGTTACCGCCGCCGTGTTCGGCATGAAGCATGAGGCAGATATCGAGGAGCTTTGCTTCTTTATCGGTGAATGTTTTGTTTGCTCTTATTGAACGGAGAATGGTTTCCGCAGTTCTGTGTTCGGGCTTCATCTGATGGATATACATACTCTTGCGGTAATAGTGTCTGCGCTTTACCTGGTAGGCATAAACCATGATTGCAGGCATCTGCGCAATGAGATGAATGCACTGACGAAGAACATTCTCAACGGAAGTGTCATCGGGATTTTCGTCATATGAATAAAGTGCAAGAACAGAACGTGAAAGCTTATTCATGATATCGGGCGAGGGAGCTTTCATAATCATATCCTCAATGAAATCATCGGGCAGCTCACGGCAAGCAGAAAGAATATTGCTGAAATCGTCAAGCTGTTCTTTGGTGGGAAGAGTACCGAAAAGAAGAAGATAAACAACCTCCTCAAAGCCGAAACGGTCGTCTTTTATGCAGCCGTTGATGATATCCTCTATGTCGATGCCTCTGAAACGCAGATGACCTTCTCTGGGAATTTTTTCTCCGTCATCGATGAAATAGCCTTCAACGGTACAAACGCCTGTTATGCCTGCCATAACACCTGTACCGTCTGAATTTCTCAGACCTCTTTTGACGTTGAAACGCTCAAAATCCGAGGGGTCTATATAGTTATATTTGCGAATTTTATCGCATAAGCTTTTAATGTCACGCTCCGCAACGTGTGATTCAATGGTGGACATATTCTGTGCCTCCTTCTATGTAAAAACATATCTCCATCATATTCTTATAATTATAATTAATTTATTATATAGCTTATTCTTTTAAATGTCAAGTTAAGAAAGGATGAATAAAATGAACATAAATCTTATTGTTTTTATAATTATTGCTCTTTCGTTGATAATATGCCCTGCAGCTGCACTGACGGGGAATAATTCCGCAGATAACGGTACCCGTGAGGTTATCGCCGTGCAGAATGAGGAACAAAATGCGGAATACATTTCCGTTATGTCATCTTCAACGGGTAAAACCGAAAAAATAATGCTCCGTGAATATATCATAGGCTCCGTTGCGGCGGAAATGCCTGCAAATTATCATCCCGAAGCATTGAAGGCGCAGGCTGTTGCAAGCTATACATATGCGAAAAAAATCGGAGAACAGAACGAAAAATATAAGGAATCAAGTCTCGGCGATGCCGATATAACAGACAGCCCAGAAACCCATCAGGGATATATCAATGAAAAAGACCGCAGAGAAAAATGGGGAGATGATTTTGAAGAAAACGAAAAGAAAATCTCCGATGCGGTTGATGAGGTTTTCGGTTATTTCATGACTTATAACGGCGAAACCGCACTTGCCGTTTATCATTCAAACAGCGCAGGAAAAACGCAGAGTGCCCAAACCCTCTGGGGAACGGTTATTCCCTATCTTGTAAGCGTTGAAAGTCCGGGAGATAAGCTTTCGCCGGATTATGTGACAACGCATGAATTTGACAGAAATGAATTCAGGAAAAAGGCAAAAAAATGCGATATAAACCTTGAGGGTGATGCGGATGAATGGGTCGGAGAGCTGACAAAAGCCGAAAGCGGTTATGTTGTTTCGGTAAAGCTCGGTGAAACTGAAGTCAGCGCATCGAAATTCAGAGAAGAATTCGGACTGAAAAGCTGTTATTTTGATATAGAATATGATGACGGCAAATTCAAGGTAACCTGCTTCGGTAACGGTCACGGTGCAGGCATGAGCCAATACGGCGCAGATTACATGGCAAGGCAGGGAAGCTCGTGGCGCGACATACTGAAGCATTATTATAAAGGCATAGATTTCGATGCGGAATAAAAGCGAATCCACGGCGGATAATAGTAAAAAACAAAGGACGGAAGCTTATGAAAAATGTTGTTATTACCGTTGACAGTGCGGCGGATTTGCCGAAGAATATTGCCGATAAATACGGAATTGAAATCATGCCGATGAATGTTATTGTTGACGGAGAGGAGAAAAAAGACGGCGTTGATATAACCGCCGCCGAGCTTTTTGATTATGTTGAAAACACGGGCAGAATCCCGAAAACCTCTGCCGTTCCTCCTGCCGGATATGCGGAGTTTTTTGAACGGTTTACGAAAGACGGAAAGGCTGTTGTTCATCTTTCTTTTTGTTCGGAATTATCCTCAACCTGCCGCAACGCAAAAATGGTATCGGAAAGCATGAAAAATGTTTATGTTATCGATACTCATAATCTCGCAGGAGGCATATCACTTCTTGCGATAAAGGGCTGTGAAATGCGTGATAACGGTGCTGATGCGGAAGAAATAAGCAAAAAAATAACGGAATCGGTTTCCGATGCAAGGGTCAGCTATATTCTCGACAGCATAGATTTTTTGCGCCTTTCGGGGAGATGCTCTGCCGCAAAGGCTTTCGGTGCGAATCTCTTTTCCGTAAAGCCCTGTGCCGCCATGGTTAACGGTAAAATTGAGGTTATAAAAAAATATATGGGAAAATCAAAAGCCATTCGCCTGCAATATGCAAACGAACAGCTTGAAAATACGGATAAAATTGATTGTTCAACCGCTTTTATTTACCATTCAGGAGTTGATAAATCCGAACTTTCGGAAATTGAAAAACTCCTGAAAAACAAGGGCTTTGAGCAGGTTATAACAGCATTCACGGGATGCATGATAAGTCTGCACAGCGGAAGAAACGCATTGGGAATTCATTTTCTGCAAAAATAATTATTTTTCAAGAAAATCAAGTGTTACCTTGCAGAGCTCTTCTGCTCTGTTTTCTATGCACTGATGTCCGCCGCCTTCAACGGTATATGTTGTTGCATCGGGGAAAGCGGAATTCATCTGCTCTTTCATTGTTTCATTGAGAATAATATCTTCGCTTGCCTGGCAGAGAAGCACGGGGCAGGCGATTTTTGATGCATTTTCAAGGTCTGTGGGTCTGACATTATACATCATTTCGCACATTCCTGCGCCGAATCTGTCATACTGCACGGCATCGGTAACGCCCGAAACATCATAATCCATGGCAAAATCCCAATCCATTGTTGCAAAGAAAATAACGAGCTTAACAAGAAAATCAATTCTTGTGCCGTGATTGAAGAATGTGGACATGATGAATTTCATGGGTTCGGAGGTGATAAGACCCTCCATAGCTTCGGGGAATTCGCTCTGAGGTGCGGGGCAGTAGAGAAGAAGGCTTTCAACGGGATTTTTGATTGCAATGTTGACTGCAACTCCGCCTCCCATTGAATGACCAGCAAGAATCCATTCATCCATGGGAGCAATGCTTTTCATAAGCTCCGTTATGAGGATTTCACGGTCAACGATTGTCATATCTTCGGTTTCTCTCGTGCTGAATCCGAAATTCGGAATGTCTGCAAGAACGCATTCGTAGCCTGCTTCGGAAAGCTGGGATGCCATGTTGCGCCATGCGAATGTTGAACAGAGAAAACCGTGGAGCATCATAATTCTGCCCTTTTGCTGACCCTTTGCAGGGATAACTCTGTAATGAATATCGTAGTCGCCGTATTCGAAATACTGACTGTCTTCGTAGGGTTTGTAATTTGTGTCAACCGCAAATCCCAAAACGGAAAGCGATGTTAAAACCACTGCAAATATGCAGAAAATACTTATAATTCTTTTCATTTGTTAATTCTTCCTGTCATAAAAAACATCTGGACAAGCATTGCGACCTCTCTGATATATATCCACGGAATATCGCGCGGATTTGTTTTTGCGCCGATATGATTTGCATCAATTCCGAACGCTTTTGCATATCTTTCCGAGCGATAAATGTGGAATATGTTTGTTATCAGAACAACGGATTGCTTTTTGTCAAGCAAATCCGCCGAAAACTTAAAGTTTTCAACGGTTGTGCGTGATTTGTCCTCTTTTATTATTGTACTGTCGGGAATGCCGTTTTCAACAAGATATTTCTTCATGACCGATGCTTCCGACTGCTTCGTTTCATTGCCGCGACCGCCCGAAACAATAATAACCGCATCGGGATTCCGTCGGTGATATTCAAGTGTTTTATCAAGTCGGTTTTTCAGCATGGGAGGAATATTGCCGTCTTTGTTCCCGTAGCCGAGAACGATGACCGCATCCTCATCATATGATGAATTATCCCTTTTTCCGTAAACCGCAAGGAACACGGAGGTAACAATAATAACGGCAAATAAAATATAAAGAAAAACCATGTTTTATGCCTTGCCTGTTGAACCGAAACCGCCCGAGCCTCTTTCGGTGCTGTCAAGCTCGTCTGCTTCAACGGGCGTTATGAGCGAAACCGGCATGATAACAAGCTGTGCGATTCTTTCGTCGGGATTAATCGTGTAAGCCTCTTTGAGCTGATTTATAACTCCCACGCAGATTTCGCCTCTGTAGTCGCTGTCAATAACGCCTACCGAATTGAGCAGAGCGATTCCATGTTTGATTGCAAGACCGCTTCTTGCAAAAACAAATGCACCGAGCTCAGCGTTCGGCAGTTCAATTGCAATTCCCGTCGGAATAACGGCTTTTTCACCGCCTTCAAGAGTTATCGGTTCATCTATGCAGGCGTACAGGTCCATTCCTGCGCTTCCGGGAGTTGCCCTGAACGGGATTTTAGCGTTTTCACGCAGCTTTTTTATCTTGAAAGTATCCATTACAGTCTCTTTCTCTCCTTATAATATTCTTCGGGAGAAATCTTCTTTTCGGGGCAGGGAATGGGTTCCTTGACGGGATATATGGGTGCAGCCCAACGGACAGCATTGATAATGATTCTCTGAACATATTCGTTGTGGAAGGTGGGATTGCTTTCGTGACCGGGCTGGAAATAGAAGATATTTCCGAGACCTCTTTTCCAGCAGCAGCCTGAACGGAAAACTTCACCGCCTGCAAACCAACCGAGGAAAACAAGCTCGTCGGGTTCGGGAATATCAAAGCATTCGCCGTACATTTCTTCAACATCGATGCTGAAATGTGCGGGGATTCCTCTTGCAATGGGATGTGACGGATTGACTGTCCAGATTCTTTCTCTGTCGCCGTCTCTCCAACGCAGATTGCAGGTTGTGCCCATCAAAGCTCTGAAAATCTTTGAATGGTGACCTGAATGGAGAACAACAAGACCCATGCCTGCAAGAACTCGCTTATGAATCTTTTCAACTATTTTATCGGGAACTTTATCGTGAGCCATGTGTCCCCACCAGATAAGAACATCCGTGTTTTCAAGAACCTCATCGGAAAGACCGCATTTACGCTGAGCAAGAGTTGCGGTTTTAACCGAAAAATCGTCCTGCGAAACCAGGAAATTTTTTATGCAGCCGTGAATGCCTGCAGGATATACGCCTGCAACTTCATTGCTGAGCTTTTCGTGAACGCCTTCGTTCCATACGGTAACATTAATCATATTCAATCTCCTTGCCGAAGTATTTGATATTGTTTATTATTATATACTTTTTCTTTATAAATTGCAATAGTGACGGGTGTTTAGTTTACAGTCTTTTAATTTATGAAAAAAGAATTTTTAAAATATTTAATTTTTCTCTTGCAATTTCCGGCGATAAAAGTCATAATAGATAAAAACCAGAATAAGAAAGGAAGATTTTTTTGGAAGCGATACTTAATTTTGACTTATCCGTTTTTGAGTTTGTTTTCAATAACCTCAGCAACAGCGTAATGGATGTGATAATGAAGGTTATCACAACTCTCGGAGATGACGGCATTTTCTTCATCATTCTCGGTGTTCTCATGCTTTTCTTCAAGAAAACAAGAAAAGCAGGTCTTGTATGTCTCGGTTCACTTCTTGTTATGACCCTGCTCAACAATGAACTTATAAAGCCCATCATGGAACGCCCCAGACCCTATAATCTCACAATTCTTCCCCAGGCTGCACAGAAAGCATTTGAAGAATACGGCAAAGAATTTGACTGGGTAGGTCTTTTCGGCAAGGTTGACTGGACTATCGACAGATTCCCCGGTTTTGCCGAAAAATGGAACGCCGGCTATGAATGGCCTGCAGTTGTTGATTATATGTCATCAAAATCTCTTTCATTCCCCTCGGGTCATACTTCATCGGCTTTCACCTTTGCAATGGCAATCACCATGGTACTTAAAAAGAAGAGCGTTGCGATTCCCGCATTTGTTTTTGCATTCCTCATGGGTCTTTCAAGAATCTATGTAGGCGTTCATTATCCCACAGATGTTATCGTCGGCGCATTCGTAGGTATTGTTTATGCACTCATCGGTTACGCAATTTTTGCAAAGCTTTATGATGTTGTTTATCCCAAAATCGAAAACGCAATCAAAAACAAAAAGGCAAAGAAAGCTGCATAATCAGACAAAATTCAGCTGCGGAAAGCATGGTCAGCACCCTGTTTTCCGCAGTTTTTATGATTTGATAAAAAATAATTAATAAAAATTAAAAAAATTTCAAATTAAGTGTTGATTTTTTTGAATGAATGTGATAATATACTTTGGCAGTCGGAAAGAACCGGCAAAAACTGAATATGCGCTGCTAGCTCAGTTGGATAGAGTGTTTGGCTACGAACCAAAAGGTCAGGGGTTCGAATCCCTTGCAGCGCGCCAAGCTTCAAATCGTTGTATATCAACGGTTTGGAGCTTTTTCTTTACCCTGCATTAAGCTCCGAAAATGGGGCAAAAACGGGCATTTGTACACTATTTGTACACCAAGCCCCTGAAAATCGGCATTTTTGAGCAATAAAAAAGAGCGTTTCACTTTATAGGTGATTCGCTCATTTTTCGTTTTATGCGTTCTTTTGTGCCTTCGGTGCA
>JAZSAH010000235.1:0-6901 GCA_045601745.1 Acutalibacteraceae bacterium | reverse complement strand
TCAGGTCAGACGCTCGAACACCGTTATTGACGGACTTTATCACGATATTAAAAACGAGGGCAAAACGGGTGCGCCGTATTCGGCTTTCGTGAGCCTTTCGTGCTGTGCAGACGTGACGGTGAAAAACTCAACGTTTACGGGTCATAAGAAGTATTCAACAACGGGCTCGGCAGGCACGAGCGTAACAATGGGCACTTATGATATCGGTGCCGCAACGGCGGTTAACGCAAAGTTTATCAACTGCAACCAGACAAACGATATCACCGATATTGACTATTGGGGAATCGCAGGCACGAACTACTGCAAAAATCTGGTGTATGACGGCTGTGCGCTTTCTCGTTTTGATGCGCATCAGGGCGTTCTTAATGCAACGGTTAAAAACTCCGTTCTCGGCCATCACGGAATAAAGCTTATCGGACACGGAACGGTACTGATTGAGAACACAACCGTTCTGGCAGAGGATTTTGTTGACCTGCGCCCGGATTACGGCTCAACCTGGAACGGCGAAATGATTATCCGCAACTGCAGGTTTTATCCCACGGGCATTTCGAGCCACATCATAAATGCGGAGAATTCGGAGGACCACGACTTCGGCTACACCTGCTATCTGCCGCAAAAAGTAACGGTTGACGGCTTATACGTTCACAGAATCGGCAGCAATTATCTTTTCAGCAACGTTAATCCCAAGCATAAGTCCGATTCATATGATGCGGCGTATCCGGTTGTTCCTCCGCAGGAAATAACCGTCAGCAATTTCAGCAACCTGTTTTTCGGCAATCTCTCCGTTTCGAAAAACAAGGCGATGTTTAAGGTTGAGATTTCTGAAAACTGAACATAAAAAGACCACCTTGTAACGGACAGCCGAATACAAGGTGGGTTTTGTTTATTCATAATCCTCAATAAAATATGCGTTGGTGTTTGCTTTTTTGCCTGTAGGACCTATGACCTCAATGCGGAAATAAACGTCTTCATCCTCCAGCAAAAAGTCGGCTTCGGTTACGTATTCACCCTCAGGGGCGTGCAACGCCTTTGAGCGTCTGCCTGCAGTTGAGAGCGCAATGCGCTGCGCCTGCGAGCACTCAACGTGAACCTTGCCGTTTTCTAAAGTCAGCTCAAAAATCCTCGGCTCACGGGTGCAATAGAACGAACCGCTCTGCATAGCAGATATAACCGACTCATAACTGAGCGAATCACAGAGAAAAACGGTTTTGCCGCCGAAGCTGTCACAGCGCACGTCGCCGAAGGGAAACTCATTGTGGTTATCGTCTGCCATTGTGCAAAACAGGCGTTTGCCGCTGCGGAGCATTTCGTCATAAACCTGCTCCTGACCGTCATCGCCGCCTTCAATAAAAACAGAGTTGTTATATATTTCAACGATGCTGCAGCCTTCTAAATCACGGTAATCGTCAAGGCACTGCATTGACCAGTAGGGGTGGTTATATGCAACGATAAAGCCAAGCTCTTTGAGCTTCTGTATGTATTCGTTGACCGCCTGCATATCTCTATAATCAGGTGTTTCGGGCAGAGCAACCTCTTTGTCGCCGTTGATGTTGAATGCGTTAAGGTGGTAGCATCTGCGGAACTGGCTGCTGCGCACAACGTTATCGCTGATATCCGCCTCAAAGGAGTTGATGGCAACAAAATCATCCGTGCAGAAATCGCTGTGGTCAAAATAATTATCGTGGTCAGAAAATGCCACTATGCTGTAGCCCTGCGCTTTGTATGCATCACGGATTTCTTCGGGCGATTTTCTGCCGTCAGAGAGCGTGGTGTGGCAGTGCAGGTTAGCGATATATTGGTTTTTGTCTTTAGAAATTAACGTATGCTTCATATGTTTCTCCTTGGATAACACTTTCGTTTTATCCGTATTTTAGCACACTCTCTCCGCATAATCAAGCAACTTGTTTTGCAACGGATACAAAAATCCCCTTGGACTGCTCCAAGGGGATTTCGTTAGTTATAAATGCAATCTTCCGATAATCAGAAACATCAGAGAGACGAACATATCCGATTTGGTTTACAAGGATAAGTTTAAAAGATATAATAAATGTAACCTTTTCAGTAAAAAGGGTGTTTATAGATATGAGAGGGAAATTTTGAGAAAGGGGTTGAAATCTTGAATGATGAAGAAATAATCGAATTATATCTTGCACGTGATGAATCCGCCATTAAAGAAACCTCTTTCAAATATGGTGATAGATTAAGAAAACTTTCTTACTCAATAACCGAGGACAATTTTACGGCAGAGGAATGTGAAAATGATACATATATCCAAGCGTGGAATTCAATCCCTCCAAATGAACCGAGAGAGCATTTTTATGCGTTTTTGGCAAGAATAACAAAAAATCTTTCATTAAATGCAATAAGAGATCGAAACAGAATTAAACGCTCGGCTAAACTTACCGATATAACAAACGAAATTCAATACTGTTTACCAATTTCGGAAGATGCTGACGTTTCTCTTGATGAAAAATTGCTTGTTGATTCAATAGGTAAATATCTCAAATCGGTTTCAAAAGAAAAAAGAATAATATTTATCAGAAGATATTGGTATCTTGATTCGGTTTCGGATATATCAAAAAAAATGGGTATCGGCGAAAGTAAGGTTAAAACTACGCTTTTCAGACTTAGAAAAGAACTGAAAAAATTTCTTGAAAAGGAGGGCTGGTCTATATGAAAAAAAGCAATATGAATTTTCTTGAATTGATAAACGATATTGATGACGAACTGATAGAAGAATCAGCGGAATATGAAATAAAAAAAGACGTGAAGTATTTCAGAGCAAGGCCTGCAATAGTTGCCGCCGCCATGATTGCAATTTTATTTACAGCTCTTTTTTTATCAAACGGTTTTTTCAAAACCGATATTCCGAAAATTCCCGACGCAACCAATATCGTTACAACAAACGAACAAACAACGCAGGTGCAAAATAAAAGTGAAGAAACAACGGTAATAGCAGCAGAAGATGAAACTGAGGTTCCCAAAACACCTGATAAAGAAATTGTTTCTCCAATGGTTGTTAATTATGATATTCGAGATATCAGAGATCTGCCGATTACTGCGCAGTTTCCCGTTGTTATTTATAACTCAGATGCTTATTCGGTAAAAGGCAGCCTTATTCAGGACATTGATAACGGCAGGGTAACCCGAAAAATCGCATCACAAAAGGCATATACATATGATTATAATTCGCAAAAAACCTTTGAAGCTGATGCTGAGATTTATGAAATAAAAGGTATAAGCTCCGAGTTTGCAATAGGAATTAAGTTTGAATCAGACAGCAGAATATACCCATATATCAACGACAGTGCTGAAATCATAACGTTAAAAACGCTTTGTGGATATGCTTCTCCAAAAGAAAATTTCTCTTTCGGCGAAGTAAGTTTTACATATGATTCTTTGGCTTTGCCTATTGAAAGAAAAATGGCTGTTGATGAAAACTATATTTACAGCTATCTTATTTCAGATTCGGAAGCTGAAAATCTCGGAGAAATAAGTATTGATCCGATATTCACGATTCCCGTAAGCTGTGATGTAATCGGAATGAACAAAAAAACCATATCTGTTTCAAGAAACGGTTATTTGCAAACGGATATTATGGGCGGAAGTATCTGCACATTTTATATAGGTGAAGAAAATGTTGAAAAATTTGCAAGAGAGGCGCTTGAAGCCAATGCCGATAAGCTCTTAAGTAATAGTGAAAAAAACAGTAATACGGCAGGATTTCTGAACGCTTCGCCGATTTTACCGAAAGACAAAACAGATTTACAGAAAGGATGATTTTAATGAGAAAAACAATTTCTTTTGCACTTGCTCTTGTAATAGCGTTTTCTACCTTTGTTTTTTCAAGTGCAGAAACTTTGGATAACGGTTATTCCAGAGGTGACACAGTAACCTTCGGCAGCTACCCTCAGAGTGAAGTTACCGACGAAAGGCTGACAGCCGAGCTTAACGGTCTGGTTTCAGAGGATGATTTTGTTTCTTTCGGTTATATGAGCGGAAACGGCGAGCTCAGTTCAGAACAGCAGGGCGACTATATGAGCTATGCCGATGTTACATATAACGGTGAAAAATACCGCGGAGTCACATTCACGGAATATAAGCCGTATTACATTTTTGACGAAGCAAACAAAAGCTCATATATAAGTGATTATTATTACGAAAACTTTAAACCCGGCGAGGTTTATTGGTTTAAGTTTGAGCCTCTTAAATGGAAAATAGGCGATGCCGGTCTCGGCAATCTGCTCTGCAGCAGCATTATTGATGCTCAGCAATTTGCAAAAAGAGTTTATAAAAACGGCAACTACTACTATTGCGATACCGAATTCAGCTTTTACGCCAATAACTATGCAGAAAGCTATATGAGAGAATGGCTTAACAGCGATTTTTATAACACGGCATTCTCTGAGGAAGAAAAAGCAATCATAAAAACAACCGAGGTTTCTAATCACGCATATTTTGTCGGTGCAGGTCCCTTGGACTCGCAAAAATATGCAAGCGAAACAACCTATGACAAGGTTTATCTGGCAGATGACAAGGATGCCGCATATCAGTTTGATTTTTATCCGTGGGAGTATTATGGTAACCTTTCATCAAACTCAAAAAGAGTTGCTTATCCGACTGATTATGCTCTGATTCAGGGCGCAACGGGTGATTGGCTTCTCCGCACGGCAAGCAACTATTCCGATTTCACAAATTATATAGACTCATCGGGTAGTTTGCCAAACTCTGCAAGGTCATATTGTAATTGCAGCGGTGTCAGACCCGTTGTGAGTGTTGACGTTTCAAAGTTAAACTGCGAAACTTATAATATTAAGTGGTATTCGGACGGAAAACTGCTCAGAGAAAATAACTATCTTGAAGGCTCAAAAATTTTTCCGCCAACAGGTTTTTCGCATCCCAAGGGATGGATATTCAAAGGCTGGGATAAGGATTTTTCAGCGGGTATGCCTGCAGAAAATATTGTTATAAATGCCGTTTATGAAAGACAGTTTCCCATTGATGCGAGTATTACCGAAACAGAGCTTAAATATAAAAAGACTGCTCAGATAACAGTTGAAAGCGAAATCCCCGCAGGGCGGATTCTCGGCTATAAATCAAGCAATGAAGATATCGCAACGGTTGACAGTAACGGCAAAGTAACCGCAGTGGGCAAGGGCGTTGTAAACATAACCGTTTCTGTTGTTGAAGCCAGCGGTATGCCCCTTATACGTGAAGACGGCACCTTTGTTGAGCAAACCTTCCAAGTTGTTTGCACAATGAACATTTTCAATATGATTTCTGCGTGGTTTAACAATTTCATTAATCTGATTATTGATATTTTTGATTGAATAAATTAAAAGGGAGGCGAAGCAAATGAAAAAAACGTTAAGTATAATTATTACGGTTGTTCTTCTTTTTTGCTCGTTTGCTATGCCAAACGCCAATGCGGTTCATTTGAAAGAGGTTGACACAGTTGAAATAACCATCAAAAACGATATTGACGGAATGAGGTTAAGCGAATACAAAAAATTTGTAAAAATAAAAACAAAGGGCTTGGTTTTTGATGATTACAACGGAGGTCCATATGCTGTTTTTGCAATAAAAGACGGTTATTACAGTGTAAATGAATTTCAAGAGGGCAACGGATATACACTTACAGTTTTTTTGAAAGCCGATGATGTAAATTATTATGTGCTTGCCGACAGTATGAATAAAGTAACGATAAATGGTGAACCTGCAGATTATTCTCTCCGGCTGAAAAAATATGACTCTTCAATAGACCACGATTATATTTCCGTTACCTGCCACATTGATGTTGTTAAGCACAAAACAATTTTTGATATGATAGTTTATTTCTTTTTTGAATTTTATAATTCAATATTAAATTTCTTTACCAAAATAACACAATCGGAAAGTGTTGTGGCGTGAGAGCGGCTGCTGAGCAAAGGATACATGCACAGTAAGCGCAAAATACAGTGGATAATAAACATCCTTCTTTTAGGATTTTTATGGTATTAAAACATGGAGGCAATGCATATGAAAAAGACAGTCTCATTGATTCTCGCATTTATTATGATTTTTGCAGTTGCACCGCTGAACGCATTTGCGTTTGAACCCGATAAGCTTGTTGAGAATATAGAAATTACCGTTGACACAAGAATCGCAGGTAAAACTCCTTCGGAATGTGCCGATTTCCTTACGGTCAGCGGAGAGGGCGTTAAGTTTGATTACAGCACTTTCAAGGCAACCTACATTGACGGTCATTTCAACAGCGGCGTCAAGGAAGCTGAAGTGTTTGAAGAAGACAGAAGCTATTCATCCATTCTTTACATTTACCCCGAAGAAGGCTATATTCTTCCGAGTAACACCCAGAATATCAATGTAAAATATACCGTTATCCGTGAAGCGGGCACATTTGACGGCTCCTTTACAATTACATCAGAGGAGATATATTACGATGATGAATTGGTGGGCTATTATAAAATACTGATTCACTACCGAGCCGAAAATCAGGTGCCCACGGGAGCCGCAAAAATACCGTACTTAATCGCAAAATTCTTTGAATCAATCGCAAAATTCTTTACAGAAACATTTATTCAGCCGATAGTAGATTTATTAACCAATTCCCGACGCTGAACATAAAAACACGGCTTGCAGTTGTTGCACTGCAAGCCGTGTTTGTTTATCTGAAAATTAAGGCTGAACAGGTACGGGGTGATCCTCGCTGACATGTTCAATGGTTATGAAATTATTTCTTTTTGCATACGCCCATTTCATCCTGAAAGCCTTGCATGCACCGTCAACGGGCATATAAAGCTGACCTTCGTTGCCTCTGAAAACCTTTTCTCCAAGGTCATGCTCACCTTTTTCGGTCTGAGCGATACTGCTGTTTTCGGTGAATGTTACCGTATGTCCGTAA
>JAZSAH010000234.1:0-9823 GCA_045601745.1 Acutalibacteraceae bacterium | reverse complement strand
GATGGACGGAATTGTGGCAATGACAAAATAATCAGCTGTTGAAGTTGCTCATTGCGCCGTCAATGTTGCCCTCAACCATCATTTCAACTGCTTTGCAGGCGTTTTCGGCAGCGATTCTCAATTCGACAAGCTCAGGCTTTTTGAATGATGAAAGCACCCAGTCTGCAAGGTCATAGTCGGGATGAGGTTTTTCGCCTACGCCGAGCTTTATTCTCGGGAATTTATCGGAGCAAAGAAGATAGATAATGCTCTTTATTCCGTTGTGTCCGCCGTCGCTTCCTTTGCGTCTTATCCGCATTTTACCGCAGGGGAGAGAGATGTCATCAAAAACAACGATGATATTTTCAGGCGGAATTTTATAAAAAGCCGCCGCCTGCTTTACCGCTTCACCGCTGTTGTTCATAAAGGTCTGCGGCTTCATAAGCAAGCACCTGTGACCGCCAAGGGTTATGTTGGCGGTCACAGATTTGAATTGAATTTTACTTATTTTTTCATTGTTCTTATCCGCAAGCAGGTCTGCAAACAGAAAGCCTGCATTATGACGGGTAAGTTCGTATTTTTTTCCGGGATTACCGAGCCCGACAATAATAAATTCGGGAGGACCCGAAGGGGTTTTGTTTCTCGAGAAAAAACTCATTTGTTTTCTTCCTTTACGATTGCGGCAGTCTTGGTTTCTTCAACGCTCATTGAGCCGTCTGCATATTCAGTGGGGCTGTTTGTATAAACAACACTGACTTCCATTTCATCGGCAAGAGCCATAGCATCTTCGCTTGAAAGCTCAATGTCCGAGCAGAGAACGGTGAAGCTTGTTGTTGCGGAGCTGCCGGGAGCGATTCCTATTTCGCCGCCTGCGGAAGTGTTGATATATACACCGTTTTTGCCGTTATCCTTAACTTCAAAACCATAAACAGTAACGCTTGTGTCGCCGGTGTTTTCGAGAACGATAATCTGTTCGAATGCAAGCCAGTTTTCGGGAGCAGCAAAGAATTCTTCAGCCTTTTCTGCGCCGAGACCGTAGTTTTCCGCAAGATGACTCTTGTATCTGTCGGGATTCTTTGTGAGAGCTTCAAGAATGGAAACTCTTTCTTCGATGGCATCTTTGGTAACAACAAGTTCGGATACGGGAGTGTTGTCGTTGTTTCCGGTTGCAAAATAAATTCCGACTGCGGCTGCAGCGGCAACTGCGATAACAACTATTGCGATAATAACTTTTTTCATGATTTTGTCCTCCGTTTCGGTATGTGTTTTTTGACATATATGCATTATGACAGATTTTTGCATAAATTACAATAGTTATAAATTAAAATAACAAATAATTAACATATTGTTTAAAAAGGATGCATTTGAAAAACAACAAACGCATCCTTTCTTATTATGATGTTTCTTTGAAGAAGTAGCTTCCGTTTTCGACGGAACAGATATATTTTTTGCCCGCAGCAAGCTTTCCTTCAAGCATTTCTTCGGAAAGCTTATCCTCAATGCGCTGCTGAATTGCTCTGCGGAGGGGTCTTGCACCGTAAACGGGGTCAAACCCCGCCTTGCCTATTTCATTGACAGCATCATCGGAAAATTCAAGCTCAAAATCAAGCTCTCTGACACGCTTTGAAAGATTTCCGAGCATTCTGCGTGCAATTTCATTGATATCATCCTGTTTCAGCTGACGGAAAACAATGATATCGTCAACTCTGTTGAGAAATTCGGGTCTGAAAACATTTTTGAGTTCACCCATGACAGCTTCACGGATTTTCTTTTCATCCGCAGTTTCCGATTTATCGGGTGCAAAACCGAGTGTACCCTGACCGCTTTGAGAAATTTTCTTTGCGCCTACATTCGATGTCATTATGATAATGCAGTTTTTAAAATCAACCCTTCTGCCCTGAGAATCCGTCAGAATACCGTCTTCAAGAATCTGCAGAAGCATATTGAACACATCGGGATGAGCTTTTTCTATTTCGTCAAAAAGCACAACCGAATACGGTCTGCGGCGAACCTTTTCCGTAAGCTGACCGCCTTCTTCATAGCCGACATATCCGGGAGGAGAGCCGACGAGCCTTGAAACCGTGTGCTTTTCCATATATTCGGACATATCGAACTTTATCATTGCATTTTCATCACCGAACATTGATGCGGCAAGAGTTTTACAAAGCTCCGTTTTGCCGACACCCGTCGGACCGAGAAAAATGAATGAACCCGTCGGTCTTTTCGGGTCCTTGAGACCTGCCCTGCCTCTGCGTATCGCCTTTGCAACGGCAGTTACAGCCTCATCCTGACCGACTATTCTCTGATGAAGTTCATCCTCCATGTTGAGAAGCCGCTGACTTTCTTCCTGCGTGAGCTGAACAACGGGGATACCTGTCCACTGCGAAACGATGGCGGCAATTTCCTGCTCACCCACTTCGCCGGTTGAATGGCTGCTCTTTTCTTTCCAGATACGGCGTTCATTTTCAAGCTCTTTGGCGATTTCGTTTTTCTCATCTCTGAGTGCTGCGGCGTGCTCAAAATCCTGTGAATTGACAGCCGACTGCATTTCTTCGGTCAGAGATTTGACTTTATCTTCAAGAGCCTTTAAATCGGGAGGAGCAGTGAATGCCCTGAGACGCACTCTTGACGCCGCTTCATCAACAAGGTCGATTGCTTTGTCGGGCAGATATCTGTCGCCGATATAGCGTGACGACATTTTAACCGCCGCATGAATGGCACTGTCGGAAATTCTGACTTTATGATGAGCTTCATATTTATCACGAAGCCCCATGAGAATTTCAACCGCTTCCTCCTCCGAGGGTTCGCCGACGGTAACGGGCTGGAATCTTCTTTCGAGAGCAGAATCTTTTTCAATGTGTTTTCTGTATTCCTCAAGCGTTGTTGCGCCGATAACCTGGAGTTCTCCTCTTGCAAGGGAGGGCTTTAAGATGTTTGCGGCATCAACCGCACCTTCTGCAGAACCTGCACCGATAAGGGTATGCACTTCGTCAATAAAAAGAATGATATCGCCCGCTTTTCTGACTTCCTCTATGGCATTTCTGATTCGTTCTTCAAAATCGCCCCTGTATTTTGTTCCTGCAACCATACCTGTGAGGTCGAGAGTGATAATTCTTTTGTTTCTCAACAAATCGGGAACTTCACCCGTTGCAATTTTAAGGGCAAGACCCTCTGCGATTGCCGTTTTACCGACACCGGGTTCACCGATAAGGCAGGGGTTATTCTTTGTTCTGCGGCTTAAAATCTGAATAACTCTTTCAATTTCTTTTGCTCTGCCGATAACGGGGTCAATTCTGCCCTGAGTTGCAAGAACTGTCAGATCTCTGCCGAACTGACTGAGCACGGGCGTATCAGATTTTTCTTTTGAACCGTTCTTCTGCTGACCCGATTGAGAAGGATTGCTCCCGAGAGCGTTGGTCAGATCACGCAGAAGCTCCTGCGGCTGAACTCCCATGCTCGCAAGAATTTCGGTTGCGGCACCCGTTCCTTCACGGATAATGCCCATAAGGATATGCTCCGTTCCGATATATGAATGTCCCATTCCTCTGCCCTGAAGAATAGCTGTGTCTATGATATTTTTTGCTCTCGGCGTGAAGTCGTTGGGTGAAAGAACGGTCGGTGAACCCGTTCCCATGCTGCTTCTGATTATTGACTCAACTTCGCCGTAGCTTATTTTTTTTGCGGAAAGAGCAGTATATGCCATGCCGCCGCTTTCCTTGAGCAGACCGAGCAGGATATGCTCACTGCCCACATATGTGTGACCGAGGTTTTCGGCCGAAGAAATTGCATTGTTCAATGCATCGTTGGCTTTCTGAGTAAAGCCTGTAAATCTATACATATTTTCATCCCCCTATAGTTCACTTCGTGAACAGTTATGCCAGTGTCTCCCTGACAACCTTAGCTCTGTAAGCATCCCTCAATGCAGGTGTTGATGCATCGGGATTTGAAGCGCTTATTGTTGCAGGCTGCATACTGACGATGAGTTCATTGATTTTTTCAACAGGCACATCAACAACACCCTTTGCACAGCCGAGTCTGACAACCGAAATCATTTCCATAAATTCATTTGTATTCAGCAGTCTTGCATTTTTGAGAATACCGAGCGCACGGAAGATTTTATCTTCTTCTGCGGGATTCTTGATAAGCTCTGCCGCCGCAGCTCTTTCCTGAGAAACAAGCTGAAGAACAATTGACTTGAGATTTGCGATTGCTGTTTCTTCGGTGATTCCGAGAGTTATCTGATTGCTTATCTGATACATATCGCCCACGGGCTGTGAGCCTTCTCCGTTTGCGCCTCTTATTGTGAGACCAAGCTTTGAAACTGTGTTTGCAAGGCGTGTCATCTGACCGCAGCGTGTGAGTGCAGGCAGATGAAGCATAACCGATGCTCTCATTGCCGTGCCGAGATTTGTCGGACACTGTGTGAGGTAACCGATTCTTTCATCGAAAGCATATTTGACCTTGCCGTCAATCATGCTGTCGAGCTTATCGGCAATATCATATGCTTCTTCGAGCGCAAGACCCGATTTCATAACCTGCAGACGGATGTGGTCTTCTTCGCACAGCATGATGCTTACACTTTCATCTGAGGAAAGAACAAGCGCACTGCCGTCTTTTTTTGATGCGAATTCGGGGCTGATAAGATGGCTTTCCGCAAGAGATACAGCCTGAATTCTCGATAAATCCTTCATTTCGATGTAGCTGAAATCTTTTCTGTCGTTTTCAAAAAGTATTCCCTTGATAAGCTCATTCACTTTGTTTTTACCGTCAATGCCAAGCTTTGCAGGGAAGGGAAAATCATAGAGATTTCTTGCCAGACGGATGCGTGTGCTGATAACAACATCGCCCTGGTCGCCTTTTTCAAGATACCATTTGTTCATTATGCTTCGCCTCCTTCAAGAGCCTTGATTTCATCTCTGGTTTTTGCCGCTTCTTCAAATTCCTGCTTTGAAACAGCCTCGTTCATAAGAGCTTTAAGCTTTTCGATTTTTTCTTCGGTTGTTTCAACCTTTGGAGTCTGAACGGGTGCGGCGCTTACCTTGCCGCTGTGTTTGATTTTTCCGTGAATTCTCTGAATTGACGGGAGAAGACGGTCATAGAAGGTTGTGTAACAATCCGCACAGCCGACTCTGCCGCTTCGCACGATTTCTTCAAATGAAGTTCCGCATTTTGTGCATCTCTGCGTTTTCCCCGAGGAAAGCGACGGCATCATGTCGCCGAGAAATCCTCCGAAAAGCTCGGAAAGATTAAGTCCGAATCCCGAAAACATATCCGAATAGCCGAGGTGTGATGCGCAGTCGGAGCAAAGATGACTTTCCGCCATGTCGCCGTTTATAATCTGTTTGATGTGGGTTGTTGCTTCATTCTTTCCGCAATTCTGACATACCATAAATCAATCATCCTTTCTGTGTATAGTAATTAACATTTGTTTGAATATTGATGCTCTCACTCTTTCTCTGACGGGTGAGGGGAGTGTGCGGAGCGAACTTTCGCCCGTTGCCGCAAGAAGCAGTCTTGCGCTGTATGAATCAATCGCACCGTTATGAAGAAGATTCATAACATTTGCGTGGCAGGTTGCATAGTCGAGCGATTCGCCGATGCAATTTACCGTGTGCATTATCAGCGAGGGCTTATCGAGGTTGACTCTCGTTATTTTGATATAACCTCCGCCGCCCCGTCTGCTTTCAACGATATATCCCTGCTCGGGTGTGAATCTTGAGGATATAACATAGTTTATCTGACTTGGCACACAGCCGATTGACTGCGCAAATTCGTTGCGCTGAATTTCCGCCATGCCGTCATCCTCGAGCATTTCAAGGAGCATTCTCGCTATCTGATTGCTTAAACTCATAACATCATCTCTTTTCGTTTATATCAAATCTGACTTTGACTTTCTTTGACTTTAATCACATTATAGTCAGGAAAGATCAAAAGGTCAAAGGTCAAAAAAGGTCAAATCTGATTGTTGTGTCGTGATATCTGAGATTATCTTGCTGTTTCTCCGTTTTTCTTCTGTTTTCTCGATTTTTTAATTTGCTGAAAATCAAATGCTATTTTTGACTTTCTGACTTTTGTTTATTCATATTAATATTGATTTTATTTGTTATATATGTTATTATTCCATAGATTCAGAGGTGTTTTGCATGGATAACAAATCAAAAACCGCTTTGGGAATTATTCTTTCGCTTCTCGGAGGAATATTCTGGGGATTTTCCGGCTCATGCGGTCAGTATCTTTTCACATATCACGGAGTTGACTCAAAGTGGATAGTGCCGGTAAGAATGATTTCAACGGGAATAATTCTGCTGATAATAAGCTTTGCAAGGCATAAATCAAAAATATTCGGCGTGTTGAAGGGAAAGAAAAATCTTCTCTGTATGTCGGCGTTCACTTTGTTCGGTCTTATTTTGTGTCAGTATTCTTATTTTACCGCAATAGCCCATTCAAATGCAGGCACGGCAACTGTTCTTCAATATCTTTCGCCCGTTATGATATTGATTTTTGTTTGCTTCAAAAACAAAAAGCCTCCCGTTTTGGCTGAAATAATCGCAATTGTTCTTGCGGTCGGAGGAACTTTTGTTATTGCAACGGGCGGGGATTTCGGTTCATTTGCCGTTTCCGCACCGGCGTTATTCTGGGGAATAGCGGCGGCTGTTTTTCTTGCGTGCTATTCGCTCATTCCCGTGCCCCTTCTGAAAGATTCTGACACTCCGACCGTTCTCGGATGGGGAATGCTTGCAGGCGGAATTGCGCTCCTTCCCGTTTTCAGACCGTGGGAAATAATGCCCGAAATCAATCTTTCGCTTATCGGCGCACTTTCTGGGATTATCATTTTCGGAACGGTTATTGCGTATACTTTCTATCTTGAAGGAATTCACATTATCGGTGCAACAAAAGCAAGCATAGTTTCAAGCATTGAGCCTGTTTCCGCAACCGTTATTTCCGCTTTATGGCTCGGCACGGAATTTACTTTTGCCGATATCATCGGATTTATAATGATTATTTCAACAATATTTATAATTACATTTGCAGGCAAAAAGGGCAGTTGATACTGCTCTTTACTTTTTTATAAGATAATGATATAATATTATGACTAAAATTTTCGGAGAATTGCCATGAACGATTTCAGAAAGGAATATCTCGGCTCAGGTGTGACTGCTTTTGTTTCGGATGCTCATTCATTCGGAACGGATGCGGTGTTGCTTGCAGACTTTGCAAATCCTTCAAAGAGGGCAATGTGCTGCGATCTCGGTTCAGGATGCGGAATAATACCCCTTCTCTGGTGCAAAAAAGAAACGGGAAATATACCCGCCGTTGAAATTCAGCCTCTCGGCGCAGAACAGATAAATGCCGCAATAGAATATAATAACCTTTCGGAAAGACTCACGGCAGTCAATGCAGACCTCAAAGAGCTCAAAGGAGTTGTTCCTTTCGGTTGTTTTGATGTCGTAACGATGAATCCGCCTTATAAAGCAAACGGTGCGGGAATTGAAAGCAGAAGCGGTGCGGATAAAATCGCAAGGCATGAAACGATGTGCCTTCTCGGCGATATATGCCGGACGGCAAAAAAGCTTCTCAATTTCGGCGGCAGGCTTTGTATGTGTATCCGACCCGAAAGAACGGCGGAATTAATCTGCGAAATGCATTCAGCAGGCATTGAACCGAAAAGAATGAAGTTCGTTTCAAAATGTCCGGGTAAAGCACCGTGGCTCGTGCTTATTGAGGGCAGGAGAGGCGGAAAAACAGGAATGACCGTTGAACCCGAGCTTTTTGTTCATTCGCCTGACGGCGGATATTCCGATGAAATGAAAAAGATTTACGGTGACTATCTTTTGGAAAACAGGGGTGAATAGCTTGAACGGAACTTTATATGTTGTGGGTACGCCGATAGGAAATCTCGGCGATATTTCTCCGAGAGCCCTTGAAACGCTTGAAAACTGCGATTTTATTGCCGCAGAGGACACAAGAGTAACTCTCAAGCTTCTCAACCGTTTTGAAATCAAAAAACCGATGGTAAGCTATTTTGAACATAACCGTTTTGAAAGAGGACCTGTTATTGCAGAAAGAATTCTGTCGGGCGAAAACTGTGCTCTTGTTACGGATGCAGGTATGCCTGCAATTTCCGACCCGGGCGAAGATCTGGTGAAGCTCTGCATGGAAAAGGGTATAAAAATCGAATCGGTGCCCGGACCGTGTGCATTTGCAACTGCGCTTGCCGTTTCGGGTATGCCGTCAAAAAGATTTACTTTTGAAGGATTTCTTCCGACGCAGAAATCCGAAAGAAAAGAACATATTTCATGGCTTATCGGCGAAATGCGTACCATGATATTTTATGAAGCGCCTCATAAGCTTTCCCAGACTCTTACCGACCTTTATGATGCGCTCGGTGACAGAGAAATCGCAATTGTCAGAGAGCTTACCAAAATCCATGAGCAGGTTATAAAAACAACGCTTTCCGAGGCTTCGCTGAAATATTCCGAAGAGCCGATAAAGGGTGAAATTGTTCTGATAGTCAGAGGTGCGGAGCCTGAAGAAAAAGGAGAAATGACCCTTGAGCAGGCGGCGGAATATGCCGTGAAGCTTGTTGAAAAGGGCGAGAGCAAAACTCAGGCGGCAAAGCTTGCCGCAAAGGAAAGCGGTTTCAAAAAAGGCGATATCTATAAACTTTTATTAGAGGAGTAAACCATGATACAGTATTTTCTTGAAAGACCATATCTCATCGCAATAATGATTGCGGTTATTCTGCTTACGCTGTTTGTATGCGTAAAAGCAGGTCAGGCGAGTGCAAAAAGGTCAAAGGCAAACGAAGCAATAATAAAAAAGCTCAAGGAAGAAAATGCGCTTCGCAACGAATTCTCCGTTCTTACCGAAAAACTTGTCGGTGCAGCCGATGAGGTCCGTCTTTTCAGGGGAGTTGCACTCAATCTGCAGAAAAAGATATCCGATGCACCCGATATGGAATCCGAATTCAACTCACTCAATGAAGCACAGAGGGATATCTATGCTCTTTCATTTATTGTTGAAGACGGCGAAGCTGCGCTCAGCGGATTTTTCAGAGCCAACGGTCAGCCTCTTACGGGTGCGGCATTAAGTGCCGTCAAAAAAGTTTTCGATGAAAAAGTTTGCGGAATTTTCGAAAAAGAATATAACGCATTCGATTCGGATAATGAAGAAGTTTCGATGATACCCGAAGAAATTTCTGCGCTTGATAAGGATTTTTCACAGCTTGTTTCATCCGAAGAAATCTGCCGTGCCGCAGGCGCTTATCTCAAGGAAAATATTGATTGTTTCATGTAAGATTTTTACCTCATATCGGCATTTTGTTGCTGATATGAGGTTGTTTTTTATGCAATTCAACGAAATGTAAAAAAATTGGAAAATGATGTTGACTTATGATTTTTTTGGTCATACAATGAAGTCGAAATTCCTTATAAATAATAGTATGTTTTAAAGGAGTGAGCAAAATGATACCGAAGGATTTGTTAATCAACAAACCTGCAAGTGCGAGAATAACCGCAATTGCCGAAAAGGAATTCAAGGGAAAAGAAAAACCTCTTTTCGCTGTTGTCGGTGACCTTGCCGTTGACAGCCGTTACGGCGAGGGTGCGGTGTATGTTACCGAAAATCGCATTGTTGCTGTCGGTGACGGTTTTGACGAGGGCTTCATCAGCCTTGATTTTGCCAATATTGCCGAGATTGCCGTTAAAAGAATGTACGGCAATGCTGTTCTGAAGGCAAAAACAACGGGCGGTTCATCGGTTGACCTGATGAGGTTCACTTTTGCAATTGCCGATATGTGCGATGCAGTTGCCGATTTTATTTCGAAGGTCAACGAGGGAGAAAC
>JAZSAH010000233.1:0-3498 GCA_045601745.1 Acutalibacteraceae bacterium | reverse complement strand
TAAAGATGAACCCTGGAAGGTTCTCCACAGAGCAGACTGCTTCCTGCTTGCTCCTCATGAGCTTTACGAATGCGTGGGCGATGTTCCGAATGTTGTTTTTCCCTGCGCAGCTCTTGCAGACAGCGAAACGGGAAGAATCGCAATTTATTACGGTGCTGCTGACACAAGCGTTGCAATGGCATTCACAACCGTTGACGAAACAATTGATTTCATCAAAAAGAACGACCTTATAAAATAAAGAGGTGTTATCATGAAAAAAACACTTGCCCTGCTTTCTGCATTGATAATGCTCATTTCATTCACGGCGTGCGGCGAAAAAACGGAAGAAGAAACAACAACCGTTCCCGATTCGCCTTCATATTCACAAATCACAGAATCCAATATCCCCGAAGAAACAACAAAAACTGAAATTACCGAAATAACAGACACCGAAACCTCAGAGCTTTCAGCCGAAACAACCGAAACGACCGCTGCTGCGGAAACAACCGCTGTTCAGACTTCGACTGACCCCTCTCAATGGACAAAGGAAGAAATCATTGATTTCTATAAAAAAGCCGCCGAAAAATCAAACCCCACTGCAAAATCAAGCCAGGTTATGGTGCTCAACAAACTGATTATCAACAACGGCGAGGGCGCACTCGGATTTTTCACGAAAATTCTTGAACCTGCGATAAGGTCGGTTGTCAAAAAGAACGCCCTTGAATTCGACGGCATAACGGGCGGTTTTCGCAATCTTTCCGTAAATGATGCAAAGAATATCAAGGCATACAAAAGCGGTGAATATACCGTCATTGAAATGACAATGAAGAATCAGACCGATGATATTCACGCCAATGAACATGAAGGAACCGTTGGTCATGCTGTATCGGTTCTCGGTGATATATCAAAAGTTATTGAGCAGTTTCCGCAGTTTGACGTTGACCTGAGCAATGCAAAAATAGACATTCACTATGTCAACGCAACCGTAAAGGTCAAAATCAACAAAGACGGCATTATCGAAAAAGGAACATGGAAATATACCTGCGACCCCGATATAAGCAATGTTAAAATCAGCGGAATCAATGTTCACACCGCAGAAGCGGAAATTGATTACATAATAACCGTCGGCAACGGATTTTAAACAAAAATTACGGAGTGACTCACAACAGTGAATCACTCCGTTTTTATTTTGATAAAAGCTCATCATATGTCACCTTAAAAATTTCTGCAAAGGCGATAATCTCAATATCGGTAACAAATCTTTTTCCGCATTCAATTCTCTGCACGGCATTTTTATCAATATCAATTCCCACAAGCTGCATCATATCGGCAAGTGCCCTTTGAGAAATCTTCATTTCCATGCGAAGTCTTGCGATGTTTTTGCCGCAAACATTGTTAAGCCCTTCTTTTGATTTGTTTATAAACATAAATTTTCCTCTTTCTTTTTGACATTTAGTGCTTGTCAACAAGAAAATTATATGTTATAATCAGAAAAACAATGACATTCTGTGAATGTCAAAACAAGGAGGTTTATTTGTGGAAGAAAACATTATAATCAAAAGTGAACAGTACCGTGTAAAAAAGCTATTAATATCTTTGGTTGCTGTAGGTTCATTATTATTATTGATAGTTCTTGTTTACGAAATATCAGATTTAAACAGAAGATACGATATTTATGAAGAACACACACATAACTCATACTGTTACGAAACTGAATATATTTATGATTTTCCAATAGAAAATGGTTATATTACAAGAAAGATAGTAGATTCATTCGAAAAACTTGATTGTATGTATATGAATCCGCCAAGATTTAATTTTTTAGAATTCTTTGTTGTAGGTTTTTGTCCTTTTGCGCTATTGGCTCTTTTAGCATTTTTAATTAAGTTATGGCTGTCATCATACGAAATGGTTGTAACTGATAAAAGAATATACGGCAGAGTTGCATGGGGAAAAAGAGTCGACCTGCCTTTTGACTCAGTTTCAGCCACCTCCACATTGCGTATGTTTAAAGGTGTTTCCGTTTCATCCGCTTCAGGAAGAATCAAATTTTTGCTTATCAAAAATGCCAACGAAGTCTATAATGAAATAAACAAACTTTTAATTGAAAGGCAGAAAAAAGAAGCACCTTCTAATATTTCTTCGGATAAAGCTGACGCTCCGGATGATTTAATAAAACTCAAAAAACTTCTTGACTTGAACGTCATCACGCAAGAAGAATTTGATGCAAAGAAAAAACAAATTTTAGGGTTATGATTTCTCTCCTTCAGGGTCCATGACCCAGCTTCCTCTGACGAGGAAGCTGTCCGCAGGACTGAAGGAAAGATTTCATCTTTTGCGGAGCAACATATTTTCCCCCTAAAGAATAAAAAAACGCCGGAACCCACGGTTCCAACGCACCAAAAAACTATTTAAAAATGGAAATAACCCTTGACAAGTGTTTCTTTACACAACCTGTCAAGGGTTATTTCTGTGAATTCTTGTTATCTAACATCTTTGGTTAACCTCTCTTTCTGCGGTATTGTCCAATCTTAAATTATCCGATTGATTATTTTCGTTTCCTTTAAGACTGTCGGTTAAGACTTTCTGATTTCTCTTTTTGTTTTATTTATCTGAAATCTTCATGTCTTAAGGTTTTTACCTTCTCATTGGTATCACCCTTTCCTTGACTATAATATAGCATGAATTTCTGCTGTTTTCAAGATGGAATTTTGTATAAATTTCACCTTTTTCAATTGTGTAAAACAGAGATTTTGGTTAATATGACGAATTTATTTTTGCTTTTTTATTGACATTGAAAATATAATATGATATCATTAAACTGTTGGGGTTTAAAGAAACCCCGATTTTTTATTTCAGACAGAGAAAAACGGAGTGATTTGCATTTGCAAGCCACTCCGTTTTGATTTATTGATTATTTTTCAATTTCCTTTGCAAACTCGATTTCTTCCTTCTTGCCGATGTTATAAATAAACTTCATTGAAAGGAAGGCTATGAGAGAACCGACTGCAAGAACGATGAAATAAAGTGATTTTACATTCTCGCCGAAATCTGCAGGCTGCACGGCATTATCGCCTTCAACAAAGCCGATTGCCGAAAGTCCGAGAGCAACAACCGCCTGACCGATACCCTGAGCAAGCTTACGGAAGAAGGAATAGAGAGCGTAAAGCGAACCTTCTTCGCTCTTGCCTGTTTTTCTGTAGCTCATTTCGATGCAGTCCGCAACGATTGCCCAGACGGAAATCTGGAATCCCGCATTGCCGAGATTAAGACCCATAAGACATACAACATAAATAATCATGCCCTTTGAATCGGGAGAAATGGGCACGAAAAGCGAAATGATGCCCGCAATTGCACCTATCAACATTGTTGTTACAATAACATTCTTCTTGCCGAACTTCCTTGTGAGCTTTCCGATAAGAACCATAAAGATAACCATGGGTGCATAACTGCCTATCATGGCAATGCTGATTTTATCGGTATCTCTGAAGAAATACTGGAAAACCATGTTGTTGAGTG
>JAZSAH010000232.1:0-4135 GCA_045601745.1 Acutalibacteraceae bacterium | reverse complement strand
TTTCACAAACATCGGAAAGAACTGCACTTATCCTGCAAGACTTCTTATGTGTAACCTCAACCTTCTTTATCCTGCGCTCAAATTCGGTATGACACAGATTCCCGTTTCGGCTTGTCTTGTAAGAACAACAACGGCAGTTACCATGGCACAGGGCAGCCCTGCGGCAAATGTTCTTCCTCAGAAGTCGAGCGTTATTGTAAACTTCAGACAGATGCCGGGTGTAACCGTTGATGATGTTGTGAAGCATATCCGCAAGGTTTGCAGAAACAAGGATATTGAAATCAATGTTCTCAAGGCAAAGGAAGCCTCGAAATTCTCACCCACAGATTCCAGAGCGTTCAATATCATAAAAGAAATCTGTATGCAGGATAATAAAGACAGCATTGTTGCTCCCTATCTTGTTATGGGCGGCACGGATGCCTGCTATTATGAACCCATATGCGAAAACATCTATCGCTATGCACCCTATAAAGTCAGCGTCGGACTTCTCCGATGCACCCACGGCACAAACGAAAGAATTCCCGTTGATGCTGTTGCACCCGCAGTTTCATTCTTCAAGAGATATATCAGAAAGGCTTCTGCCGAATAATATGAAAATCTTAATTGCGCCCGACAGCTTCAAAGGCACTCTGACTGCCAATGAAGTTTGCGACATAATCGGGCAGGCTTTCGCCGATACAATTAAAACCGCAGAAATAACAAAGCTCCCTGCTGCCGACGGCGGCGAGGGGCTTTGCGCCTGTTTGAAGGGAATTATCGGCGGCGAAACGGTGAAAACCGAGGCTTGCGGAGTTTTCTTTAAAAAAATGACTGCGGAATATCTCATGCTGAATGACAAAACAGCCGTTATTGAAACGGCATCCTGTGCAGGCTTACCTCTTGCCGGGGATAATAAAAATCCCGAAAAAGCAACAACATACGGAGTCGGTGAGCTAATAAATCATGCCGTCAGTATCGGTGCCAGGAGAATTCTTCTCGGTCTCGGAGGAAGCGCAACCAATGATTGCGGCTTCGGCATGGCATCTGCGCTGGGTTATGTTTTCACCGATGAAAACGGCAATGATTTCATTCCGACGGGCGAAACCTTATGCAAAGTGAAGCATATAACAAAGCCTGAAAATGCAATAAATATTCCTGTAATTGCAGCTTGTGATGTTGAAAATCCGCTTTACGGAGAAAACGGTGCGGCATATATTTTTGCTCCGCAGAAAGGTGCAGATGAGGAAATGGTGAAACGCCTTGATATCGGACTCCGCCATGCATCGGAAATCATAAGCCGTGACATGAAGTTTTCCGTTTCCGACGGGAAAGGCTCGGGTGCGGCAGGCGGAATGGGCGCAGGTGCGCTTGCTTTTCTTGATGCTGAGCTTAAAAGAGGAATAGATATTCTTCTCGATGCCGCCGATTTTGATAAAAAAGCCGCCGATGCCGATTTGATAATAACGGGCGAAGGCAGACTCGATTATCAGAGCATCAACGGCAAGGTGATTTCGGGAATTGCAAAAAGAGCCGCAAAACACGGCAACACCGTAATCGCAATCTGCGGAAGCAGGGGAGAGGGTGCGGAAAATATTATGTCCCTCGGAGTAACAGAGCTTTATTTTTCATGTGAAACCGAAAAACCGTTTGATGAAATTATAAAAAGCTGCCGTGAAGATTTGTATAATGTGTCATGCAAGGCGGCAAAGGATTTTCTTGAAATATCAGAATAATTATGATAATATAAAGAAAAAGGAGGACAAAAGCATGAAAAAAACATTAAGCATTATCATGTCCGCAATTCTCATTATTTCGGTATTCTCGTTCAATGCGTTTGCATCAACTCCGAAAACCGATGCACTTCTTGATAAGCTTGAAACGGCAACCGAGGTTTCTGTAACAATCCGTTCGGGAGAAACCCTGCTTTTCGGTGTTCTTCCCGCAACAATCACAAACACCGTTGCGGTCAAGGGCAACAGCATATGCTATGAATATAACGCAGGCATTCTCGGCGCAAGAGTTGTTGCAAATGAAGACGGAATATACGGCTATATGCCAAAACTCCCTTTCTTCTATGTCAAGATGGACAGCAATCCTCTTAAGGGTGCGGATATCTGGCAGCTTGTGCTTGATGCCGCAAACATAACCCAGGGCTTTATTCAGTATATCAAGAGCTATAACGAACCCGTTGACGGCAAGACATATTATGTTGAAGAATATAACGACAGAGAGTTTGTGACAAGCAAGTTTTATTATGAAGGCGATGAACTCAGAATGCTCATCGTTACCGATTCATCAACAGGTTCGGTTCAGCGCACATATTTTGATGATATTTCATTTGATGTTGATGACAGCGTTTTTGAAGCACCGCTTCTCGCGTTTGATTTATCGCCCATTCTCAAAGGTATTTTTCTTGCAATGATAGCTGCATAATAAAAAGGAGTGACTGCGATGAAGAAGGCAATTTCTGTTATTTTTATTTCACTTGTATTTGCAGTTCTGATGTTTTCGGCAAATGCCTATGCTGCCGAATTGCCGAAGGTGCCGGAAATAGCAGAAAAATATTCAGGTGAAGAATTATTCATAGATATGACAATTGACCAAAACGGGGAAAAAATCAATTGTATTGTTTGCAAAAAAAGTGATAAGTTTGCATTTGATTCCGATTTTCCGATAGCAGCAGGACTTACCGCAAAAGTAAGAGTGATTATGGATGGCGAAAATGCGTATATGTTTTTCCCGAAGTTCCCGTTTGTTTATTTTGAATTTGACAAAGAAGATATAGAAGGCGAATTGGATGAAGATATTCTGGCTGATTCCGAAGACTGTATGTATATCGGAAGCGGCACCAAAAGTCTTGACGGAAAAACATATTATGTGGATATATATGAGTATGAAGATGTTACCATAAGCTATGGTATAGAAAATGACGAGTTGGTTTTCATCGAATCATGCACCGAAGATTTCCGTTCATTGGTGTATATAAATGAAATAAGCAATTCGGTTAATGACCTGATTTTCATACGACCGTTCTTCGCAATTAATTTAAGTCGTTTTATTTCTTATTAAATAAGCACGGCAGAGAGTTTTGGCTCTCTGCCGTTTTTTCATACCGTCTTCATTCTCAGTTTAAGGTTATCGCTTATCATGGCGATGAATTCGCTGTTGGTGGGTTTGCCTCTTTCATTCTGGATTGTATATCCGAAATAGGAGCTTAATATATCAACATCCCCTCTGTCCCATGCAACCTCAATTGCGTGTCTTATCGCTCTTTCAACTCTTGACGGAGTTGTTTTGAAGGTTTTTGCAACCGTGGGATAGAGGATTTTTGTAACAGAGCTTATCATTTCGCTGTTGTTGACCGAAAGAATTATCGCCTCTCTTAAGTATTGATATCCTCTTATGTGAGCAGGCACGCCTATCTGATGCATTATCTGCGACACAACAACCTCCAAATCCTTGACCCCGTTTGAATTTGCGTTTGAATTGTGGATTGATGAAAACTGCGTTATTCTTTCGGCAAGCATTGCAGGGTTATAGGGCTTGAGAAAATAATAATCCGCACCTGCTTTGAGAACTTCGCTTTCAAATCTCTGGTTATCAGTGCTTGAAAGCACCATCACAAGCGGTCTTTTTTCAAGATGCATATTCTCAATTTCTCTGAGCACTCCGAGCGCATCCATTCTCGGCATAAAGCCGTCTATCAGAAGCACATCGGGTCTTTCTCCCGAAACAAGTCTGTCAACTATCTGCATACCGTCTTTTATAACGGTTGAAACCTCAAAGCCGTTTGTGCGGAGAATTCCCGCAAGCTCATGTGTTGTTTCGCTGCCGTCTTCCGTTATCATTGCTTTCAACATTTTTCTCATGGTTTTACCTCCGTGTGATTTAGTACAGCGAGATATTACCATATTTTGGTAAAATTGTCAATAAATTCCAGCTATTAAACAGCAAAAAGAATTCGCATTTTGTGACACGCTAAACACCGTTATCTGCCTTTTTTCCGCGTATTCGATTGGATATCGCGGTTAATTCTCTTTTTTGCAAGTTGGAAATTTGTGCAATCGGAGCTGGTATTCCCTGCGCCGACCCTTTAAGCAGCGGTATCCAGCGATTCCTGCGTCGGTGTCAAACGGCTTGCAAAAATGCCGGAGGC
>JAZSAH010000231.1:0-12685 GCA_045601745.1 Acutalibacteraceae bacterium | reverse complement strand
GGCATTTGACGCTTGTGACAGACAGTATAATGATGACATTATAGATTTTCTTGCATTAAAGGTTACAGCGGAATTTGAACCACAGATTAAAGATTCAAAAATTGAGGTTGAAAAAATTCAGGACTGTGTTGAATCTGTTCTTATCAAGGCAGGTTACGACGATGTGGCTAAGGCTTACATCATTTACCGTCGCCAGAGAGAAAAGATTCGTAACATTAATGCGACTATGGTTGACTACAAAGCTATTGTAGATAACTACTTGAACATTAATGACTGGCGTGTTAAGGAAAACTCAACAGTTACATATTCTGTTGGTGGTCTTATCCTCAGCAACTCGGGTGCAATCACTGCAAACTATTGGCTTTCTGAAATCTATGATGACGAAATTGCCAATGCTCACAGAAACGCAGATATCCATCTTCATGACCTTTCCATGCTCACAGGCTACTGTGCAGGCTGGTCTCTCAGACAGCTCATTCAGGAAGGCCTCGGCGGCGTAACAGGCAAGATTACCTCTGCTCCCGCAAGCCATCTTGCAACTCTTTGCAACCAGATGGTCAATTTCCTCGGTATCATGCAGAATGAATGGGCAGGCGCTCAGGCTTTCTCATCATTCGACACATATCTTGCACCCTTCGTCAAGGTTGACAACCTCACATATGACCAGGTCAAGAAGTGCATCGAATCCTTCGTTTTCGGTGTCAACACACCCAGCCGTTGGGGTACTCAGGCTCCCTTCTCAAACATCACCCTCGACTGGACAGTTCCTGCTGACCTTGCAGAGCAGAATGCTATCGTAGGCGGCAAGGAAATGGATTTCAAATATAAAGACTGCAAAGCCGAAATGGATATGATTAACAAGGCTTTCATTGAAATTATGATTGAAGGCGATGCCAACGGCAGAGGCTTCCAGTATCCCATTCCCACATATTCAATCACAGCAGATTTTGACTGGTCAGAAACAGAGAACAATAAGCTTCTCTTTGAAATGACCTCAAAATACGGCACACCCTATTTCTCAAACTATGTTAACAGCGATATGGAACCCAGCGATGTCCGTTCAATGTGCTGCCGTCTTCGTCTTGACCTTCGTGAACTCCGCAAGAAGAGCGGCGGTTTCTTCGGAAGCGGTGAAAGCACAGGTTCAGTCGGCGTTGTAACAATCAACCTTCCCAGAATTGCATATCTTGCAGAAAGTGAAGCAGATTTCTACAGACGCCTCAACAAGATGATGGATATCGCAGCCCGTTCACTCAAAATCAAGCGTACCATCATCACAAAGCTCCTTGATGAAGGTCTTTATCCCTACACAAAGAGATATCTCGGAACATTCAATAACCACTTCTCAACAATCGGTCTTGTCGGTATGAACGAAGTAGGTCTCAACGCAAACTGGCTGCGTGCAGATATGACAAACGAAAAGACCCAGAAGTTTGCAAAGGATGTTCTTAACCATATGAGAGAGCGCCTTTCCGATTATCAGGAAGAATACGGCGATCTCTATAACCTCGAAGCAACTCCCGCAGAGTCAACATCCTACCGTCTTGCAAAGCATGATGTTAAGCGTTATCCCGGCATCATCACAGCCTCCGAAGAAACTCCCTACTACACCAACAGCTCACATCTTCCCGTTGGCTACACAGAAGATATCTTCGAAGCTCTCGATATCCAGGATGAGCTCCAGACTCTCTACACCTCGGGCACAGTTTTCCATGCATTCCTCGGCGAAAAGCTTCCCGACTGGAAGTCAGCTGCAAATCTCGTCAGAAAGATTGCGGAAAACTACAAGCTTCCCTACTATACTCTTTCACCCACATATTCCGTATGTAAGAACCACGGCTATCTTGCAGGCGAAGTTTATACCTGCCCCGAATGCGGTGAAACAACAGAAGTTTACAGCCGTATCACAGGCTACTACAGACCTGTTCAGAACTGGAACGACGGCAAGTCGCAGGAATATAAGGAACGCAAGGTTTATAATATTGCAACGTCTGATATTTCAAAGCATAAGAAATCAGCATCTGCTCTCAAGGCAAATCTTGATGATTTTGATGATTTCGGCTGCGGACTTGCAGACGGTCTTTATCTCTTCAAAACAGCAACCTGCCCCAATTGCAAGGTAGCTCTTTCGCTTCTCGGTAAAGCAGGTATCGCTGTTCAGGAACTCATGGCATATGAAAACGAAGCTCTTGCAATGCAGCTCGGAGTTAAGCAGGCTCCCACACTTGTTGTTGTTTCAAACGGTGAGGCAGTCAAGTATGCAGGTGTTTCCGAAATTAAAAAATTCATTGAAGCTGCAAAGGGTGCAGCAGTTTAAGGTGAAACAATAATGTATGATATAATTGTTATCGGTGCAGGGCCTGCGGGATTAACCGCAGCGCTCTATGCACTGCGTGCAGATAAAACAGTTCTTGTTCTTGAAAAAGCAACATTCGGCGGTCAGATAACTTTTTCACCGCAGATTGAGAATTATCCCGGATTTGCAACAATGAGTGGCAATGAATTTGCCGACAAGCTTGTTGACCAGGTTATAAATCAGGGTGCTGATATTGAAATGGAAACCGTAACGGGTATCCGTGACAACGGCGATACCAAAACCGTTATAACCGAAGACGGTGAGCATGAAGCAAAGGCTGTTATCATTGCAACAGGTGTAAAGCACAGACAGACGGGACTCCCCAACGAAAACGAGCTTGTCGGTGAGGGCATCTCATACTGTGCCGTGTGCGACGGTGCTTTCTTCAAAGGACAGACCGTAGCTGTTTTAGGCGGCGGAAATTCTGCTTTGCAGGAAGCTGTTCTTCTCTCCGAAGGCTGCGAAAAGGTTTATGTTATCCAGAATCTCGATTATTTCACGGGTGAAGCAAGACTTGTTGAGAAACTCAAAGAAAAGGATAACGTTGAGTTCATAATGGGAACGGTTATTTCTTCTCTCAACGGTAACGGTTCTCTTGAAAGCCTTACTCTCCGCAAGGAATCCGACGGCACTGAAAGCATTCTCAAGGTCAACGGTCTTTTTGTTGCAATAGGTCTTATTCCCAACAACTCAATGTTTGCAGATATCGCAGGTCTTGATGAATGGGGATATATCGATTCAGACGAAAGCTGTCTTACAAAAACAGAAGGTGTTTTTGTTGCAGGTGACTGCCGCAAAAAACAGATAAGACAGATAACCACCGCAGCCGCAGACGGCTCCGTTGCAGCTCTTGCAGCGTGCAGATATATTGACAGTAAATAATAATATCCCGGGTTTTATGCTGATATAAAACCCGGGATATTTGCAGTTATTAAAGGATTACTTTTTCGGGAATACCGTTGTTCTCTCTTGATTTGTCCGCAAGGAAAACAACAAGATGTCCTGAGAGCGAATCGGTGATTGAAGTGCATGAAACGGAAGGTTCTTCGCCTCTTGCGTAGGCAACAAAATCTCTCACAAGATCAAGGTCGCCTCCTCCGTGAGTATCGTCGCCGATTTTTAAATCAAAAACAGTGTCTTCATGCTCGCAGCCGGGTCGGGGGTCAATCTTTGAAAGGGTGAATTTTGCCTTTTCAAAATCGCCCTTGATAACACCCTTTGTGCCCGTTATATGGATTGTTCTTGTGCCGCTGCTTGTACCGCCAACCATATTATGAGTGCCCGTTGCTCCGTTTTCAAACATAACGCTGACTGTCTGATGGTCAACAACGTTGTTATCGCTTTTATAAGCGCAAACGCCGTACGGACTTGTTTTAAGGAGCTCGATTTTATCCTCGATCGTCGGATTTTCGAGATGTTCAAGAGCATCCCATACATAGAAAGACCATCTGTCAGGGTGATCAATATAAATTCTTTTTGCCGAATAAAGACATTCATCAACGAGAGGACAGTCAACAAGACATCTTGTACCCGAATTTAAGGGTGCATTTTCTTTGACGAATTGTTTGTTGCATCCGAAGCTCGAAACAAGCATCGGTTTTGTTTCGCTCATAAGCCACATCATGATGTCGATATCGTGACAGCATTTGGCAAGAAGCATTGAGCTGTGGCATTTTTCAGAATTGTTCCATTTTCCTCTGACATGGCTTGTCGACATATGATGATAGCTTACGAATTCGCTCATCTGAATGCTGATTATTTCGCCGATTTCACCTGCCAGAATTAAATCCTTGATTTTTCTGTAAAACGGTGCATAGCGCAGAACAAAGCAGACCATAACCTTTCTGCCGTATTTTTCAGCAGCCTCAACAAGCTCTCTGGCTTCTTCTTCGTTAACGGAAAAAGGTTTTTCGAGAAGCACGTCATATCCGGCTTTGAGCAAGGGAATTGTTGTTTTTACATGAACATGGTCCATTGTGCCGTTTATAACAGCATCGGCAAATTTTGGCACTTCTGCAAGCTCTTGCGCTGTTTCAAAACATCTTTCGGGAGGAATATTATAGAGCTTTGCAATTGAATTTCTTCTGTTTTCGTCGGGGTCTGCAACTCCGACGATTTCCATTTTGTCGCTTTCAATATTTGCGAGATTGGCATAGGTCAGACTTCTGTGACCGCCGCCGACTATTATCGTTTTCAGTGGTTTTTGTTCCATAGATTATACGCTTTCATTTACAGATATTATTATTTCATTGCTTTTTTGAGTCATTATTTCATTCATCTCGTGTCTTCTCTGCATAAGGTCTGAATACATTCTGTCACGCAGACTGCCGGAAAGAGGATAGAGGAATTTGGGGATAACCGCAAGAATGCCCGTTATCTGGGGAATACCCGTACAAAGGGCGAAAAGCCACCATTTTGTTTTGTCAGACTGTGTACCTACGGTGATTCCCTGAGTATAGCCGATTCCGTCGAGAATCAGGCTCTTTATCGAAGTCATTGCAACATTCTGTATTTTAGTTATCAGATTTCGTGCAACGCCGATTGTTGCCTCAACTCTGTAGCCGTTTTTCCATTCACAGTAGTCCATAGCTTCATTGTAAAGCTCTGCTTTGACAACTTTTCTGATGCCGAATGCCCATTTGTCAAACCACGCCTGAATGCCGAAAAGGATGCACATTAGCAGCCGCTTTTCATAGTTCTTGTTGAATGAGCCTATAATGAACAGCAGGATAACCCAGAAACGTGTGTAAAGGTCTTCGAACACCCAGATTGCCTTTGTTGAGAAACGCTCTCTGATCGGCTTTACGAAGCCGTAGCTGAGGGTGCCGTTGATTCCGGAGGGGAGATTGAGTATTGTCAGAAGCGATGCCGAGCCGAGAACGTCAATAAAATAGTTCGTGTTGCTTGAGCCTACGCTGAAGCCCCCGAGAAAATCGGATATGGTGATAAGCAGAACAGGGTAGTTGTTAATAACCGCCTTAAGTCCTTGTTTAACGCTCGGCGCTTCGACTGACTGCATGACTCTTTCTCTTGAAACAAAGAAGAAATAAAGAGTGAATGCGCAGGAAATTATGCTTGTTCCAAGTCCCATTGCAAGGAATACATTTTCAAGTTTCCATTTGAGTATGCCGTTGTTGATAAGGTCGATGAGAACACCCATTATGTAGTTCGGCATATCCTCTCCCATAAAGCCCGTCAACAGCTCTGCAAGGGTTATCAGCCTCGCTCGGTCGTTAGGGTGAGGTGTTACGGTTGTCATATATCCGGATTTTGCAATGCTCGTGAACGTTCCTGCTGTTTCGTTGACAACGTTGAATGCAAAATAATAAATTAGTTTGGGCAGATGAGTGCCGGATGTTCCGGGAAAAACAAAAGGTATAAGCCAATAAAGAGCACCGAGAAGGGTCATCGGAATCTGAAACGCAACAAGATAAGGTCTGAATTTGCCCCAACGGGTTCTTGTTTTGTCAACAAGAGTTGCGATAATCGGGTCGTTGATGATATCCCATGCACCGGTAAACAGACTGACAAGCGCATTTGTTTTAAAATCAATTTTAACAACATCCCAGATAAAACGGTCTGTATATTGTCCGATGTTGAACGCATTTGAAAAGTCGTTCAGAAGATAGGCGAAGGTTTCTTTGGCGCCGACATACCGTCTGTCATAAACTTTAAACTCGGAAACCTGTCTTTCAGGCTTTTTTTCTGTTCCGGAATTCAAGAATACGCCTCCTTTATCAAAAAGTAAAAAGAACAATGGCTTTGCAGTCAGACCGCAAAGCCAGTTGATTCATTAAAGGTTTTTGACTGCATCTTTGAGTGCTGCCATTTCTTCCTTGCTGAGGGTTACGCCCTTGCCCATTTTTTCATGGTCGGGTGCCCATTCACGGATATCATACTTGGGGTCTCTTCCGTTCCAGCTGATGAGGTTGAGTTCCTTTGTCCAACCCTTGGGGTTTTCGGAAAGAACAGCTACGGATTCAACGATTTCATAAGTAAATTCGGGCATGACGGTGCTCCTTTCATGTTTTATACAGCTTTATTATAATATATAAAATTTAAAAAGTAAATATATTTTTAAAAATATTTTAAAAATAAAGAAATTTTTTTCGGCAAGTCATATTGCGGACAGGTTATGAATATAGATTAAATGATAATAAAACGAGGGGAGAACATTATGAACCTTAATTGCGAAACCACAAAGCTCGGTTTTTTTGAAACCGCCTATGAATCCGTTGCGGAACAGTCGCTTGATGCCGATATCAGTCTGCCGGATTACTGTCCCGAAATACAGCGCATTCTCAAATGCACGGTAACTCCCTGCTTAACGGGAGTACAGAATAACTCAGGCAGAGTAACGGCAGATGTGAATGCGGTTGCAAGAATTCTGTATGTCGGAGATAACGGGAAGATTTCGGGCTATGAACAGAGCTATCCTTTGCAGAAATTCATCGAATCGTCAAAGATAACACCCGATTCAGCCGTCAATGTAAATGTAAAAACCGATTATGTTAACTGCAGAGCCGTTAATCCGAGAAGAATTGACCTGAGAGCGATGCTGAGCTTTTGCTTCAAAGCTGTGAAAAAGAGGGATGAAGAAATTATTTGTGCATCTGAGGGTGCAGGAATCCAGACGATGACAGAGGATTATGATTTCACTTCTCTTGTCGGTGTTTGTGAAAGACCATTCTCAATCGGAGAGGTTGTTGAAATTCCTTCAGATAAAACAGCGGCATCGCAGATTATCAATGTTTCAGCCTGTGCAATTTGTTCCGAAACAAAAATTATCAATAACAAAGCACTCATAAAAGGAGAGTGTATACTTAAGATATATTATATCGGTGAAGACGGCGGTGCAATCGAAAGCGTTGAACATTCAATGCCGATAAGTCAGATAACCGAGCTTGAGGGCATTAACGAGGATAACATCCATTCTCTGAAAATCGGTATTTCTTCCTGCGAGGGAATTCTCAGAACGGATTCATCCGGAGACATGAGACTCATTGAACTCAATGTCAGACTTTCGGCAAATCTTTCGGCATTTTCAGAAATACCGATTACACTTATTAAAGATGCATATTCCACAGAATGTGAAATCCGTAATACACCCAAAAGCATGGAAATTTTTTCATATAACGGAAATTTTGACACATCATTCACAAACAAGGTTGTTCTCGAAAGCATCGGTGTCTGCGTTGACTGCGTTCTTGCTGTCTGGTGTTCTGATCTTCGCTATAGTTTTTCGGCAAAGGATGATAAGTGCGTCATTTCCGGAACATATCTTGCAACAATAGTATACAGAGATTCCGAAAATCAGTACGGAGTTATTCAGAAACCCGTTGATTTCGATTATTCCGTAAATATGAATAACAGATGCGAAAGAATTTTCTGCTACGGAAATGTGCAGATTTCCGCTTGCTCATGTGCCTTAACGGGTGAAAGCAGACTTGAACTCAAAACCGAACTTATTCTTTCGGGGATTATTCTTTCAAGCTCAATACACAAATATATCGGTTCAATTGAAACGGCAGGGGATATCAATAAAAAAGAAAAAACCTGTGCGCTTACGATTTATTTCTGTGATAAAGGTGAAAAAATCTGGGATATAGCAAAGAAGTATTCAACAACCGTTGATGCCGTTATGACAGAAAACAATCTGAACGGTGAAATAACCGAAAAGGCAGGAATGATGCTTATTCCGGGAGTATAAATTTTATCTGCTGTGAAAAAATATAACCGTGACATTCGATAAGAAAGGAAACGGTTATGAAAATATTTGACATTACTGGTGACAGCTTCACTAATGAGGTTGAGAATTATAAAGGAACGGTTCTTATAGATTTTTTTGCTGATTGGTGCACTCCCTGCAAAATGTTATCTCCGATAATAGAGGATGTTGCATGGAAAACAGGCGGAAGGGTAAAAGTCTGCAAAATAAATGTTGAGAATGAAAAAGAGCTTGCGGAAAGATTCGGCGTCATGAGCATACCCACGCTTGTTGTCATGAAAAACGGTAAGGTCAGAAACAGAAGTATAGGCGTGACAGGCAAAAAAGCAATAATGGATATGCTTGAATGATAATGTATCTTTTTAGACAAATCAGAGAAATTGCATAATACATTGCGGTTGACGGTCCTTCTGAAATATAGTATAATAACTACAACAGCAAAGCTGAAAATAATAAGGAGGACACTTTAATGGAATTTGTAACAGAAATCCTCGCAATGGTTGAGCAGATTCTTGCTTACTTCAAGGAAGCGGATGCAGCGGCGGTTGTTGAAATCGTAAAGAACGCTCTTGCTTCAATTCTTGGAGATATTGCTCTTTAAGTTTCAAAAAATCGGTGCAGTTCAGGCTGTACCGATTTTTTTGTGCATTCACCCTTGAAAAGAGGAAGATATTCTGTTAAACTATAAAAAGAACAAAAACAAAGGGTGATTAAAATGGCAAAGTGTAAGGTTATTTCCCACAGAGGCGCAAATCTTGATGCTCCTCAGAATACTCTCCCCGCATTTGAACGCTCGCTTGAAATCGGTGTTGACGGTTTTGAAACCGACATTCATCTTTCTTCCGACGGAGTTCCCGTAATTTGCCATAACTATACAATCGATGAAACGTCAGACGGCAAAGGCGAAGTAAAGAGCATGACATATGATGAACTGCGCAGTTACGATTTTGGTTCATGGTTCAATGAAAAATTCAAGGGAACAAAGCTTCCTTCCGTTGAAGAATTCCTGACTCTTTGCGAAAAAGCCGATATTGAAATAATGAACATCGAAATAAAGCCGCCTCTTGACGGTGATATGACTATTGTTGCCAAAACAATCGATGCCGTCAAGGCTCACGGTCTTTTTGATAAGCTGCTCATTTCAAGCTTCAGCCCGGACGTGCTTGTTGAATGCAAAAAAATTGACCCGAAATGCAAAACGGGATATCTTTATGCTCCGAACAAAAAGCATTATTACACCCATATGCTGTTCGGATATGTAGGATTTGCCAAAAAAATCAAAGCTGATTATTTTCATCCCCATTTCCTTTGTGTTAACAGAAGATATGTGCGCAGACTTCATAAAAACGGAATCGGCATAAATGTGTGGACCGTCGATAAAGAAAAGATTGCAAAAAAACTTCTTAAACTCGGCGTTGACGGTATTATCACCAACGACCCGATAATGGTCAACGGTCTTATTAAAAATTTCAAAGGTTAAATAATTATGGCGATTTATAAAACAGAATCATCCAGGCAGACTGAAAACATAGGTTTCCGACTTGCCAAATCCGTTGCATACGGTTCGGTGATAGCGATGTTCGGCGACCTCGGTGCCGGAAAAACGGCGTTTACCAGGGGCTTCGCAAAGGGAATGGACATCAGTGCCGATGTCAGCAGTCCGACTTTTGCGCTTGTCAATGAATACAGAGGCGGCGGAAAAACGCTTTATCATTTTGATATGTATCGTATATCGGGGTGGGATGACCTCTATTCAACGGGATATTTCGATTATCTCGACGAGGGCGCAACGCTTATTATAGAATGGAGCGAAAATATAGAAGCGATCCTTCCCGATGACTGTGTCAGAGTTACGATAACGAAAACGGATAATCCCGACGAAAGAAATATAGAAATAATTGGAGCTGAACTCATTGAAAATTCTTGCGGTTGATTCCTCGGCAAAAACGGCAAGCGTTGCGGTAACCGACGGCAAAACTCTGATAAGCGAATGCTTTGTCAATGCCGGTCTTACCCACAGCCGTACCCTCATGCCGATGGTTGACAACGCCCTTTCTCAGGCGGATATGATAATTGATGAAATTGATGCTTTCTGCGTCAATGCAGGACCCGGTTCTTTTACGGGAATACGCATTGGTGTTGCAGCAATAAAAGGTCTTGCTTTGTGTCAGGACAAGCCCTGTGCAGGCATTTCGACTCTTGAATCTGCGGCATATAATTTTATTGATGAAAACTGTCTTGTTTCTGTTTCTATGGATGCAAGATGCAATCAGGTTTATACCGCACTTTTCAGATGTGAAAATTCGCAGGTTATCCGCCTTTGCGATGATAAAGCGGTATCAATCGATGAACTCTTTGAAGAACTTTCAACATATGACGAAAAGATTTATCTTGCCGGAGACGGCGCTGAAATCTGTTATAAATCATTCGGCGATAAACTTGAAAACATTGCCCTTTCCGGAGAAAACAGAAGATATCAGAGAGCTTACGGCGCAGCTCTTGCGGCAGTAAATAACGAAGCCTCTTTTGCTCCTTCAGCAGAGCTTGCACCCGTTTATTTGAGACTTCCCCAGGCAGAACGAGAACTTAAACTGAGAATTAATAAGGAGAAATAAGATATGATAGCATTAGGAAGCGACCACGCAGGTTATGAACTCAAGCAGGCAATAATAAAGCATCTTGAAGAAAGAAATACAGAATACAAGGATTATGGTCCTTATTCAGCAGATTCTGTTGACTATGCCGTTTATGCCGAAAAAACAGCCAAGGGTGTTGTCGGCGGCGAATGTGAACTCGGCATTCTCTGCTGCGGAACAGGTGTCGGTATTTCAATTGCCGCAAACAAAGTAAGAGGCATCCGCGCCTGCTGCTGTTCGGATAAATTTTCAGCAGAAATGACAAGACTTCACAACGATGCAAATATGCTTTGTCTCGGAGGCAGAGTCGTAACTCCCGAGCAGGCTGTTGAACTTGTAGATTTATTCATTGATACACCGTTCAGCGGTGAAGAGCGTCATGCAAGAAGAATTGCCCAGATAACTGATCTTGAAGATAGATTTTAATTAACGGAGGATTTTGTCATGGCAAAAGTTGTTATAATGGATCACCCGCTTATTCAGCATAAGCTTACCTTCCTCAGAGATAAAAACACGGGTTCAATGGAATTCCGCAATCTTGTCAGCGAAATAGCAATGCTCATGTGCTATGAAGCAACAAGAGACCTTCCTCTTGAAGAAGTTGAAACGGAAACACCTGTTGCAGTTGCAAAAACAAAGGTTATTGCAGGAAAAAAACTCGCTTTTGTTCCTATTCTCCGTGCAGGCCTCGGTATGGTTGACGGTGTTCTTGCGCTTGTTCCTTCTGCAAGAGTCGGTCATATCGGTCTTTACAGAGACCCCGAAACACTTCAGCCTGTTGAATATTATTGCAAGCTTCCCGCCGACATTGAAGAAAGAGAAGTTATTGTTGTTGACCCCATGCTTGCAACGGGCGGTTCTGCAATCGATGCTATTTCTCAGATAAAGAAGCGTAATCCCAGAGAAATCAAGTTCATGTGTATTATTGCTGCACCCGAAGGACTTGATGCTCTTAAAAATGCTCATCCCGATGTTGACATTTTTGTCGGTGCACTTGATTCTCATCTTAATGACCACGGTTATATTGTTCCCGGTCTCGGAGATGCAGGCGACAGAATATTCGGTACAAAATAATAAAAAAGTCCTCCTTATTTAAGGGGGACTTTTTTGAGGAAATCTGATGAACTTTTCAGGGATTATTTAAGATTTTGTCGGTCAGTCTGATAATATGCGGAGCAATTTTCTTCTGCATATGTTTGAATGTCAATCTGTTCAGCGGATAGGCGGAAATCATGATGATTATTCCGATGATTCCCGAAACAAGACCTCCGATGAATTTTTCTTCGGAATTCAGAAGCAAAATGCTCAGACCTGCTCCGAAAATAAGCGTTCCGACAATTCCTGCAATAAGAGAAACTGTCAGTGCGGTGCTGCTAACCTTTTTGTCGAGCTTTCTGATTTTACGGATTGTTTCTTCTTCTTCCCGGACAGGTTCGTATTTTTCTCTGATTCTTTTGATTGAGTCAATCGAATCCTCCGAAGAATAATAATATGTTGCTTTTTTGTTATCCATGGATAAACTGTCATCTCCTTTGCATGGATTAATGATAAATTACGGTTGTTTATCTAACAATAAAGTTTTGTTTGTAATTTATTAAAATCCGATGTTAAGAACGCTTATTCAGTGATTGAAAGATGAATGAACAGCCGTTATATATCCGAAAGTAATTCTATTCAACACCATGATTTCTTATATTTTATAAATTTATTATAAAAAATTAAAAAAGTTCTTGCATTTCAGAATGTGTTGTGATATAATTCCATAGCAAATCACACGCAAAGCTATTTTTATTATGAGTGCGGAAGTGAAAATCCGTTGTAATATCAGGCTTTGCGGCGGTTCGTATCTGACATTAGGATACAAAATTTAACTTAGGAGGAAAAACAAATGTCAGTAGTATCAATGAAGCAATTGCTTGAAGCAGGTGTTCATTTCGGACACCAGACCAGAAGATGGAACCCCAA
>JAZSAH010000230.1:0-5401 GCA_045601745.1 Acutalibacteraceae bacterium | reverse complement strand
CAAAACATTATACTATAGTGCGTGAAATTAGTCAACAAATAAAAAACGGGCACGGAAAACCGTACCCGTTAAAATTTTGCAATTACATAGCTTCAACGATAGCTTTTGTATCTCTTGCGATAACAAGCTCTTCGTTTGTGGGAAGAACATAAACCTTAACCTTTGAGTTTGCGGTTGAAATTTCGCCTTCCTTGCCTCTGCGCATGATTTCGTTTGCTTCTGCATCAAGCTCAACGCCGAGATATGCAAGATTGTTGCAAACGTCTGCACGAAGGTCGATTGTGTTTTCGCCGATACCGCCTGTGAATACGATGGCGTCAACACCGTTCATGGCTGCAACATAGCTGCCGATGAGCTTGCGGACCTGATATTTCTGGATGCTTCTTGCAAGATGAGCTCTTTCGTTGCCTTCTGCTTCTGCAGCGGAAACGTCTCTGTCGTCACTGCCAACGCCCGAAATGCCGAGAACGCCCGACTTCTTGTTGAGGATTGTGTCTGTTTCGGCAGGTGTCCAGCCTTCCTTCTGCTGAAGGTAGGTGATAACCGAGGGGTCAACAGCGCCGCAGCGTGTGCCCATGATGAAACCGTCGAGGGGAGTAAGACCCATGCTTGTGTCGATGCACTTGCCGCCCTTGACAGCAGTGATTGAAGAACCGTTGCCGAGGTGGCAGGTAACAATCTTGAGGTCCTCGATGTTTTTGCCCATAACTTCTGCGCATCTTGCGCTTACGAAACGGTGAGATGTGCCGTGGAAGCCGTAGCGGCGAACCTGATACTTCTCGTAGTATTCATAAGGAATGGGGAAGATATATGCTTCGGGGGGCATTGTTGAATGGAATGCGTTGTCGAAAACAACAACCTGGGGAAGTTCTTTTCCGAAAACGTCAATGCAGGCTCTGATGCCCTGAATGTGTGCGGGATTGTGGAGAGGAGCGAGGTCGCAAAGGCTTTCGATGCCTGCGATAACATCCTCTGTAACAAGGGTGCTTTCCTTGAAGAGAGCGCCGCCCTGAACTATTCTGTGGCCGATTGCCGAAATTTCGCTGAGGTCATCAATAACCTTTGATGCGCCTTCGGTAAGAGCCTTCTTGACCTGAAGGAATGCTTCTGTGTGGTTTGCCATGAAAACGGGTGTTTCAAACTTTTCACCGTTTGCACTGCCGCCTATGAAGCTTGTTTCCTGACCGATTTTTTCGCAGTTGCCCTTTGCAAGAACGGATTCGTTTTCCATATCAAAAAGCTGATATTTAAGGGATGAACTGCCGCAGTTGATTACAAGAATTTTCAATTTTAACACTCCTAATAGTGAATATTTGCTTGATTTAAGCTCATAACTGTTATATTATATACTTATATTTCCTTTTTTTCAAGTCTTTATTACATTAAATATCATGAAAGGATGCCGAAAATGAAGGTTGCCGGAATAATTGCGGAATTCAATCCGTTTCATAACGGTCATGCGTTTCTTGTGCAGAAAGCACGGGAGGCGGGGTATACCCATGTCATAGCGATTATGAGTGGCAATTTTGTGCAGAGGGGAGAGCCTGCAATTTTTCATCATTCCGTAAGAACAAAAGCGGCTCTCAAAAACGGTGTTGACCTTATTTTGCAGCTTCCCTGCGTTTATGCAATGTCGGGTGCGCAGAGTTTTGCAAGAGCAGGAGTTGAAATTCTTGATTCTCTCGGTATTGTTGATTCCCTTGTTTTCGGAAGCGAAAGCGGCGATGTCTCTTTGCTTTCGGAAACTGCCGATGCAATTTACGGTGAGGACATTAAACCCCTGCTTTCCGATGAACTTGAAAAAGGGATTTCGTTTGCTTCTGCAAGAGAAAATGCTCTGAGAAAAATAAATCCCGATTATGCCGATGCAATAAAAAGCCCCAATAATATCCTCGGAGTCGAATATATTGCTGCCACGAAAAGACTCGGAAGCTGTATGAAGCCCGTCACTTTTGAAAGAACGGGTGCGGCGCATGATTCCGATGAAACCGACGGAAATATTGCAGGCGCATCACTGATAAGAGAAAAAATCGTTAAAGACGACGAGTGGAAAAATCTTGTTCCCGAAAATGCGGCTGAAGATTATTCTGATGCCGAAACTGCCGATATACGCAGAATGGAAAATGCTGTTCTTTATAAAATCCGTACCGTTTCTGCCGACGAGCTTTCAAAAGCTCCCGACATCAGTGAGGGAATAGAAAACAGAATTATTTCCGCCGCAAAGCAGGCGAGAAGCCTTGATGAGCTTTATTCTCTTTCGAAAACGAAGCGATATTCCCACGCAAGAATAAGAAGGATTATCTGGAACTGCCTTCTCGGCATAACTGCCGATGACCTTGAAAAAAGCGTTCCGTATATTAGAATTACAGGCTTCAACAGCAGCGGTGCGGAGCTTATAAAAGCTGCAAAAGAAACGGCAAAACTGCCGCTTATTTCAAAGCCTGCCGACCTTCAGCAGCTTGGCGAAACGGCACAAAGATTATTTTCTCTTGAGTGCAGGGCAGGGGATATCTACGCTCTGTGTGCCCAAACTCCATCTGTCTGCGGATTGGAAAAAAGTCTGCGTCCCGTAATGAACAGATAATACTTTATAGTAATTAATAATATAATATTACTAATATTTATAGACAAATCTATATAATTGTCATATAAGAAAAAATCGGTCTTCGGATATCACAGGATATTCCGTTGACCGTTTTTTTGTCTGTCAGAATCAACAAAATCAAGAAAAATATGCACAAAAATAATTTTTTAAACAATTAAAATTTCGTATGATTGCACAAACATTATTTTTAAAGAATATTTTTATTATAAAAAGCTTGACTTTGCAGAGTTATTGACATATAATGCTAAACTGCATATTATACTGGAATTTAATACCCTATAATTTATGATTATTTTGCGTATAAATAATTATTTATATAGGAAAATTCCCGAGCAAAATTACGGCTTTCCACCAAATGGAAATTTCAAAGAAACGGAGTGAATTTAGCCTGATGCTGAAAGTTAATCCCGTTAAACGAGGAAGCTGCACACGCATGAGCTTCGGCAAAATCAATGAGGTTATGGATATGCCTAACCTGATTGAGATCCAGAAGTCCTCCTACCAGTGGTTCATCGAAACCGGTCTCAAGGAGGTTTTCCGTGATATGGCGGACATCACGGACTACACAGGAAACTGGGTTCTCAGCTTCATTGATTATCGCATGGATGACAAGCCCAAATATACGGTTCGCGAATGCAAAGAGCGCGATGCCACATATGCGGCTCCCATGAGAGTAACAGTGCGTCTGCAAAACAAAGAAACAGGAATTATCAAAGAATCGGAAGTCTTCATGGGTGATTTCCCCATCATGACCGAGAGTGGCACATTCGTTATCAACGGTGCTGAACGTGTTATCGTTTCACAGCTTGTTCGTTCTCCCGGTGTTTACTACGGAATGACCCACGATAAGACAGGTATCGAGCTTTATACAAGCACCATCAACCCCAACAGAGGTGCATGGCTTGAATATGAAACCGATATCAACGATATTTTCTATGTCCGTATCGACAAGAACAGAAAGATTTATATCACCGCATTTATCCGTGCTCTCGGTTTAAGCTCAAACGATGATATCCGCCGTTTCTTCGGTGAGGATGCAAAGCTTGAAGCAACCATGGAAAAGGATGAAACGAGAAACACCGAAGAAGCTCTCATGGAAGTTTTCAAGAAGCTTCGTCCCGGCGAACCCGTAACCCTTGAATCCGCACAGCAGCACATCGATAATCTTTTCTTCGATCCCCACAGATATGATATTTCCAGAGTAGGCCGTTATAAATACAACAAAAAGCTTTCTCTGCTCAACCGTCTTCCCGGCTGCAAGGTTGCACAGCCCGTTATTTCCGAATACACAGGCGAGCTTCTTGCCGAACCCGGTGAAATTCTGACAAAGCAGAAGGCTCTCGAAATAGAGCAGGCAGGCGTTATGAAGGTTGTTGTTGCCTGTGAGGACGGCAGTGAACTGTTCGTTATCTCCAACGGCATGACCGACCCTGCAGCACTTCTCCCCGCAGACATTACAAAAGATGAACTTGATGCAATAGCCATCAACGAAAAAGTACGCTTCTCCGTTCTTCACGAAATCGTTGAAAAGTGCGGCGAAGACAAAGCAGCTCTTCTTGCCGAAATGGCAGAACGCTGCGATGACCTTATTCCCAAGCACATCATTGTTGACGATATCTTTGCATCTGTCAACTATGTCAACTGCCTGACCAAGCATGTAGGCAATGTTGACGATATCGACCATCTCGGCAACAGACGCATCCGTTCCGTAGGCGAGCTTCTTCAGAATCAGTTCAGAATCGGTCTCGCAAGAATGGAAAGAGTTGTCCGTGAAAGAATGGCAATCCAGGCTCAGGAAGATGAAGATAAGATAACTCCGCAGACTCTTATCAACATCCGCCCCGTAATGGTTGCAATCAAGGAGTTCTTCGGTTCATCACCGCTTTCACAGTTCATGGACCAGTCAAACCCCCTTGCAGAACTTACTCATAAGCGCCGTCTTTCGGCTCTCGGTCCCGGCGGTCTTTCACGAGACAGAGCAGGTTTCGAGGTTCGTGACGTTCACTATACACACTACGGCAGAATGTGCCCCATTGAGACCCCCGAAGGTCCCAACATCGGTCTTATTTCTTACCTTGCAACCTTTGCAAGAATCAATGAATACGGCTTTATCGAAGCTCCCTTCAGAAAGATTGACAAGGAAACCGGCAAGGTTCTCGATGATGTTATCTATATGACCGCCGATGAAGAAGACGAGTTTGTTGTTGCTCAGGCAAACGCACCGCTTGACAGCGAAAACCGCTTCGCCAAGGATAAGATTACCGCAAGATACAGAGACGAATTCATGGAAGTAGACAACACCGCCGTTGACTACATGGACGTTTCACCCAAGATGGTTGTTTCGGTTGCAACCGCAATGATTCCCTTCCTTGAGAACGACGACGCAAACCGCGCTCTCATGGGTTCGAACATGCAGAAGCAGGCTGTTCCTCTTCTCAAGACCGATGCTCCCATCGTTGGTACAGGTATGGAATATAAAGCCGCTGTTGACTCGGGTGTAACAATCCTTGCAGCAGAAGGCGGTACCGTAACAAAGGTCTGCGCAGACGGTATTACCGTTATGGGCGACAGCGGTACAAGCAGATATTACGAACTCATCAAATTCATGCGCTCCAACCAGGGCACTTGCATCAACCAGCGTCCCATCGTTGAGGTTGGTCAGAGAGTTGAAAAGAATGAGGTTATCGCAGACGGTCCCGCAACGGACCACGGCGAAATCAGCCTCGGAAAGAACGCTCTCGTAGGCTTCATGACATGGGAAGGCTATAACTACGAAGACGCAGTTCTCGTTAACGA
>JAZSAH010000229.1:0-23684 GCA_045601745.1 Acutalibacteraceae bacterium | reverse complement strand
TCTCCACGATGCGGCAAAAGCGGCAGGCTGCAATAAAATTGCACTCGGTCATCATCTCGATGACGTTGCCGAAACCTTCATAATGAATCTTTTCAACGGCGGCACGCTTGACTGCTTCATGCCCGTAACCTACCTTTCACGAAAAGATATCTACATGATAAGACCGATGATTTTTGCAAGGGAAAGCGACTGCGCAAGGGTCTGCCGCAAGGAAAACCTGCCGACGGTCAAAAGCAAATGCCCCGCCGACGGCACAACCGAAAGGCAGGAGGTCAAGGAATTCCTCAATTCCCTCGAAAAGAAATACGGCAATGTCCGTGAAAAAATCCTCGGCGCAATGCAGAGGAAAGAAATCAACGGTTATTAAGGAGTAAATTATGATACTTTCAGATAAAACACTCATGAAAATGCTTGAAGAAGGAACACTCGTTGCAGAGCCTATAGAGCCTGCACAGATTCAGCCTGCAAGCATTGATATCAGACTCGGCAACACCTTCAGCATCGTCAAGGATTCCTCAACCGGAATAATCAACCTTGCAGATAAAATCGAATATGAAACTCTTGAAACCGACACCTACGTTCTTCTTCCCGGTCAGTTTGTTCTTGCAACAACCATGGAATATTTTGAGCTTCCCGACGATTTGACCGCATTCGTTGAAGGCAGAAGCTCTCTCGGCAGAATGGGTCTTTTCATTCAGAATGCAGGCTGGGTTGACCCCGGATTCAAGGGTGAAATCACACTTGAGCTTTTCAACGCAAACCGATGCGCAATCGAACTCAAAGCAGGTCGCAGAGTAGGTCAGCTTGTTTTCGCAAAGATGGACGAAAAAGCACTCAACCCCTACTGCGGAAAATATCAGGGACAAAGAGGCGCAACAGGCTCAAGAGTATTCCAGGATAAAGAAATAAAATGAGCGACTTGCCCATAAGGAAACGAAACAGACTGAAAGGCTATAATTATTCTCAAAACGGTATTTATTTTTTAACTGTATGCACCAAGGATAACAAGTGTGTATTGGGCAGAATTGTAGGGGACGGCGACCCCTACAGATTCAAGGAGGATATTTCATGAAACTGAGCTTTATAAAACAAATATCCGACATCTTCAATTTCAAAACCGTAGCCGATAAAAACAGCAATAAATACATACTTTTTGCAAATTCCACGATAAATGAAATAAATTTTGAAGTTGAGGATAAAACCCGGTTTGAAGCTCTTGAAAATCATGTTCATTTATCGGATAATATAAATAACAGCAACTATAATGAAGCAATTGAAATCGGAAAGATTTTAGGCGAAACTCAGCTGAATGCACTCAAATCTAAATATCCCGACAAAGAGTTTTGCGTGTTTGTGACGGTTGATATCGGCGAATCAATGATAATCAGATTTCATCAGGTTTGGAAAAACGAACCTCCGTATTATAATCCCGATGATTTCAATTCAGACAAAACAAAAGTATTAATGTTCAGAAAATAAACCCCACGGAAGGATGATATAAATGAAATACGCAGTTATACTTTATGACGGAATGGCGGATTATCCCGTTCCCGCACTCGGCGGCAAAACTCCCATGGAGCTTGCAAAAAAGCCGAATTTTGATGCTCTTGCAAAAAAAGGCAGAGTAGGTCTTGTTAAGACGGTTGCAGACGGTCTTAAGCCCGGCAGCGACGTTGCAAACTTAAGCGTTCTCGGATATGACCCCAAAATTTGCTACACGGGTCGTTCACCCCTCGAGGCTGTGAGCATCGGCGTTAAAATGAAGGACACCGATGTTGCTCTGCGCTGCAATGTTGTTACACTCAGCGACGAGGAAAACTACGAAGACAAAACCATGATTGACTATTCCGCAGGCGATATTTCAAGCGAAGATGCGGCGGAAATCATCAAAACCGTTCAGGAGCATTTCGGCAATGACGAATTCAGATATTACAACGGCGTAAGCTACCGTCACTGCCTTATCTGGAACAACGGCACAACAGACCTCGGAAAAATGACCCCTCCCCATGATATTTCGGGCAGAGTTGTCGGCGAATATCTTTCAACCGCACCCAATGCAGAAAAGCTTATCGCCATGATGAAAGAAAGCTATGAGCTTCTCAAGGACCACCCCGTTAACAAAAAGAGAATCGCAGAGGGCAAGGCTCCCGCAAACTCAATCTGGCTCTGGGGCGAGGGAAGCAAGCCTGCTCTTTCCGATTTTGAAGAAACCTACGGCGTAAAGGGCAGCATCGTTTCGGCAGTTGACCTTCTCAAGGGCATCGCAATCTGCGCAGGCATGGGCGTTCCCGAGGTTGAGGGCGCAACGGGTTATATTGATACAAACTTTGAGGGCAAGGCTCAGGCGGCTGTTGATGAATGGAAAAACGGCAAAGACCTTGTTTATATCCACATCGAAGCTCCCGATGAATGCGGTCACAGAAACGAACCCGAAAATAAAATCCGTGCAATCGAGCTTATTGATGAGAGAGTTCTCCCCATTGTTCTCGATTATCTCGATAATTGCGGAGAGGATTACAAAATCATGATTCTCCCCGATCATCCCACACCCATCGTCACAAAAACTCACGCTTCCGATCCCGTTCCCTTTATGATTTACCATAAGAACGGTGAGGTTGACGGCGTTGAAACAATAAATGAAAACACAGCCAAGGCAACGGGCGACTTCGTTGAAATCGGCTGCGGACTTATGAAAGAATTTCTGGAGGCATAAAAATGAGCTACAAGATTAATACAAAATGCATTTTAAGCGGTTATTCGCCCAAAAACGGCGAACCCAGACAGGTTCCCGTTTATCAGAGCACAACCTATAAATATGATTCAAGCGTTGAAATGGGCAAGCTTTTCGACCTTGAAGCTTCGGGTTATTTCTACACCCGTCTTGCAAACCCCACCAACGATGCAGTTGCCGCAAAAATCGCTGACCTTGAAGGCGGCGTAGGCGCAATGCTCACCTCATCGGGTCAGGCTGCTTCGTTCTATTCAATTTTCAACATTGCAGGTGCAGGCGACCATGTTGTAAGCGCATCAACAATCTACGGCGGCACCTTCAACCTTTTCAATGTTACCATGAGAAAGCTCGGAATTGATTTCACTTTCGTCAGCCCTCAAGCAACGGAAGAAGAACTCAACGCCGCTATCAGACCCAACACAAAGGCTCTCTTTGCAGAATCGCTTTCAAACCCTGCGCTTGAAGTGCTCGATTTTGAAAAATTCGCAAACGCTGCTCATTCGCACGGTATCCCCCTCATCATTGATAACACCTTCCCCACCCCCGTAAACTGCCGTCCCTTTGAACTCGGTGCGGATATTGTTATCCACTCAACAACAAAATATATGGACGGTCATGCAACAAGCGTTGGCGGCGTTATCGTTGACGGCGGCAAGTTTGACTGGACACAGAATGACAAATTCCCCGGTCTTACCACTCCCGACGATTCATATCACGGCATCACATACACCGAGCGTTTCGGCAATGCCGCTTATATTACAAAATGTATGGCACAGCTCATGCGTGACCTCGGCTCAATCCCCTCGCCCTTCAACGCATTTCTTCTCAATCTCGGACTTGAAACTCTCCCCCTGCGTGTTGAAAGACATTGCTCAAATGCTCTTGCGGTTGCGAAATTCATCCGTGACAGCGGATATGCAGTTGAGGTTACCTATCCCGGCATGAAGGGAAGCAAGGGCTATGAGCTTGCACAGAAATATATGCCCGACGGCACAAGCGGCGTTATTTCATTCAGAATCAAAGGCGGCAGAGATGCTGCAACAAAATTCATGGACAGCCTCAAGATTGCCGAAATCGCAACCCATGTTGCAGACGCACGCACCTGCTGTCTCCACCCCGCAAGCACAACTCACCGTCAGCTCACAGCTCAGGAGCTTATCAATTGCGGCATTTCGGATGACCTTATCCGTCTTTCCGTCGGTATTGAACACGTTGACGATATCATCGCCGATGTAAAACAAGCTCTCGAAGCATCACAGAAATGATTTATCTGCCGTTAAATGCGACGGAACGTAAACATAAAATTGTAGGGGCGACCATTGGTCGCCCGCAATAACAGATGTTTACTTGTCGTTTTTTCGCCTTTGACGTATACCCGATACGCCTACAGGCGAGAAAAACGCCATCCGTCATCATTTCTCGACAGTAAATAAAAAGAGAGGATGAACTTCATGCTTTGGGAAAAAATTATTGAATTGCTCGGTTTAAGCATCCGTGAAGTCTGGGCAGTTGAAAAGCTCTTTGATTATTTCGGAAAGCTTTTCACGACCTTCTCGGTAAAAGGCTTCATTTCAACCATCGTTGCAATTGCCGAGCTTATCGGAATGCTCATTTTCGGACTTCCCGTAACTCCGAGAGGACAGACTCTTGACCTTTCCGGCTACGACATCGTGGTATATGACGAATTCCACGGTGATACCCTCTCTGATATCTGGGAAACAAGAGGAAACGGACCGAGAAGATGCGGCTTCAACGCAGACAGCCAGGTTTCTCTGCGTGACGGAAATCTCGTTATAACGGGCGAATATCTTACCGACGGCGAATACGGCGAAGGCTGGTATACCGCCGCAGTCAAGCTCAGAGAAAGATATAAGCAGGGTTATTATGAAATCCGCTGCATCGTCAACGACAGCCCCGGTTATTGGAGCGCATTCTGGATTCAGGCTGACGGTCCCTATACCTCATCAATTTCGCAGGGAGGTCCGGGCGGTGCGGAAATCGATATTTTCGAATCCACGGAATACAGCGAGGGCAAATATGCCGTAACTCACGCCATCCATTGCGCAGGTGTCGGCGGCGTTGAAGAAGGCTTCCAGTCCGCAATGCTTGGAAAATTCTACGGCAATGACATTGAGAAGAAATATAACACCTACGGTCTTGAATGGACAGAGGATGAATATATCTTCTATGTAAACGGCGTTGAAACAACCCGTTCAACCTTCGGCGAAGGCGTTTCTCAGGTGCCCGAGGATGTTATTGTTTCTCTTGAAATCCCCGACGGCGACAAGCTTGAAGGCTTTGACAAGGAAACCTTCAAAACAGAGTTCATTGTGGACTATGTAAAGATTTATCAGAAAAAATAATGAATGTGAATAACCCCCGAAAAATGAAATCATTTTTCGGGGGTTACGGTTATCTGATATTATTCATAAATGGGATATCTCTTGCAGATTTCTTCAACGCCCTGCTTGATTTTTTCAGCGCTGTTTTCAAAATCCGTTGCGCAGAGATAAATGAACTCTGCAATTTTATCCATATCTTCCTCGTTAAGACCTCTCGATGTAACTGCGGCAGTGCCGAGTCTGATACCGCTTGTTACGAAGGGCTTCTCGGGGTCGTTGGGAATTGCGTTCTTGTTTGCGGTGATATACACCTCGTCGAGTCTCTTTTCAAGCTCCTTGCCCGTGATACCGAGTGAACGAAGGTCAACGAGCATGAGATGATTATCCGTACCGCCCGAAACAAGGTTGATACCTCTTGACATGAGACCCTTTGCGAGTGCTGCAGCATTCTTTATGATGTTTTCCTGATAAATCTTGAATGAGGGGTCAAGTGCTTCGCCGAAGCAAACTGCTTTTGCAGCAATGATATGCATAAGAGGACCGCCCTGATTTCCGGGGAAGATAGCCTTGTTGATGGCTGCGGCAAGTTCTTCCTTGCAGAGGATAAGTCCGCCTCTGGGGCCTCTGAGGGTCTTATGGGTTGTGGTTGTTACAATATCGGCATAGGGTACGGGTGAGGGATGAAGACCTGCGGCAACAAGACCTGCGATATGTGCCATATCAACCATAAAATATGCGCCGACTGCCTTTGCAATCTTACCGATGCGTTCAAAGTCAATGACTCTGGGATATGCCGATGCACCTGCAACAATGAGCTTGGGCTTGATTTCGTTTGCGGTCTTTTCAAATTCATCATAATCGATAAATCCGTCGTCGTTTACGCCGTAAGGAACAAACTTATAAAGCTTGCCGCTTGCGTTAACGGGTGAACCGTGGGTAAGATGTCCGCCGTGGGCAAGATTCATGCCCATAACAACATCGCCGGGTTCAAGAATTGCCGAATATGCCGCCATATTTGCCTGTGCGCCCGAATGAGGCTGAACATTTGCAGCTTCTGCGCCGAAAAGCTTCTTGGCTCTTTCAATTGCGATTGTTTCAACAACATCAACGCATTCGCAGCCGCCGTAATATCTCTTTCCGGGATAACCTTCGGCATATTTGTTTGTCAGCACGCTTCCCATAGCCGCCATAACTGCGGGAGAAACGATGTTTTCGGATGCGATGAGTTCAAGATTTCTTTTTTGCCTTTTAAGCTCGGCTTCCATTGCCTTGCCTACTTCTTCATCATAAGCGATAAGGGGAGTTATTGTGTCAATGTAATCGGAAAACATCTGATAAGCACCTCTTTTGTCATTTTAAATCTTACTTTGTTATAATACCACAAAACACGGAAATATGTCAAACTGCATTCTTAACAAAAAAGACTTGTATTATTTTAATAAATAGGTTATACTGTATGATATCACTTAAAAGGAGATGAATCAATGGACCCTATTAAAGTTGATTTTTCAAAGAAAGACGGCGGAGGCAAAAAGGATATAGTCATCCCTCCCGAAAAAGCCGCCCTCAAAATTATCCTCAGCATTCTCTGCATGATAGTTTTTGCTGCTGTTGCATTCTATGTGATGCTTCCCGCAATAAACTTCAAATCATATGACTTCTACATTTATCTCGGACTTGTTGCTGCATCATTCGTTATTTTCAACGGCATTTTCACAAATGTCATGAATAAACCCGAGTATATTCCGTATGTTAAGAAAAAGGCGATTGTTCCCGGTATCATCATCGGTCTTCTTATCGTGACGGTCGGCGTAGGATATCTCGTTTCAAGCGAATTTTTCAGAGCTTCAAGCTACAGTCAGATTATTGACGTGAGAACAGACTCCAATTTCTCCGAAGAAATTGAGGAGCAGGATGCAGAAAGCTTCAGTCAGATTCCCAAGCTCGACGAAGAAGCCGCCGCACAGCTTGCAACAAGAGCTCTCGGCGTTCTCGAAGAAAAGGGTTATGTTTCACAGTTCACAGTTTATCCCGAATACACTCAGATTAACTACAAGGAAACTCCCGTAAGAGTTGCTCCCCTTCAGTATGCAAATATAATCAAGTGGTTCACAAACACAAAGAACGGTTTCCCCGGCTATGTTGTTATCGACATGGCTAACGAATCAACCGAATTCATCGAAACCGAAAACAGCATCAGATATTCACCTGCAGAGCATTTCAACAAGCTCCTCAAGCGTCATCTCCGCTTTGAATATCCCACATTCATGTTTGCGGATGCAACATTCGAAATCGACGACGAAGGCAATCCCTATTGGATTTGTGCACGTCTTGACAAAACAATCGGTCTTTTCGGCGGCACTGACGTTATCGGTGCGGTTGTTGTCAAGGCAGACAGCGCAACAGGTGAAAGTGCATACTACACAATCGACGAAATCAAGAACGAAAACACTCTCCAGTGGCTTGACAGAATCTATGATTCGGACCTTATCGTTCAGCAGTATAACTTCTACGGTAAATATCAGAACGGCTTCTGGAACTCCATCCTCGGTCAGAGAGATGTTATCACAACAACCGCAAACTATAACTACATCGCCAAGGATGACGACGTATGGATGTATACAGGCGTTACTTCCGTAACCTCCGACCAGTCAATCACAGGCTTTGTTCTTGTTAATCAGAGAACAAAGGAAGCTATCTATTACAGAGTTACGGGCGGTACAGAATATTCCGCACAGCAGGCTGCAGAAGGCAGAGTCAAGGACCTTGGCTACGATGCAACCTTCCCGCTTCTTCTCAACATCGGCGGCGAACCCACTTACTTCCTTTCTCTTAAGGATGACAGCAACATCGTTCAGCAGTATGCTCTCATCAATGTTGCTCAGTATAACAACAACAAGATGGGCGCAACAGGCACCGACCTTTCAAAGTGCCTTGCAAGCTATGTTGCAGCACTTGAAGAAAGCGGCATCAAAGTTGATATTGACCCCGACGCAGTTGTTGACCCCTCGGCAAAGCCCTCCGACGAACCCGCAAAGGATGTTCTCACCGTTTCGGGCACAATCTCCGACATCAGAACGGCAGTTATCGGCGGCAACAGCTACTATTATATCAAGCTCGATTCAAACGCAGCTTATTTCTCAATTGCAGCATCAAAGAATGAAACCGTTGTTATTCTCAACAAGGGTGACAGCGTAACCGTAACCTACTCAGGCGAAGGCGCAATCATTGATGCAAATTCAATCAAACTCAACTGATAAAAATTGTAGGGGACGGCCTCTGTGCCGTCCCGTTTTATTAAATTGAAGGTGTTTCCATGGATTTTTACGAAAACAAGCAAGAACCCGAAAAAGCGGTGCTTATCGCCGTTGATACGGGTGAATATGACTGCGAGCTCTCTCTTGACGAACTTGAAGAACTCGCAAAAACAGCAGGCGCAGAGGTTATCGGAAAGCTCTGGCAGAAGCGTGACAAGCCCGATTCAGCAACATTTCTCGGAAGCGGCAGACTTGAAGAATTAGCCGATTTCTGCGAAAATAATGAAATCGACCTTGTTATCGCAGACAGCGAGCTTTCTCCGTCACAGCTGCGCAACATCGAGAAAGAAACAAAAGTGAGAGTAATCGACAGAACAACCCTCATTCTCGATATCTTTGCCGAAAGAGCAAGAAGCAACGAAGGCAAACTTCAGGTTGAGCTTGCCCAGCTTCGCTATTCCCTTCCGAGGCTCACGGGTCAGGGAACAAAGCTTTCAAGACTCGGCGGCGGTATCGGCACAAGAGGTCCCGGCGAAACAAAGCTTGAAAGCGACAAGCGCCACATCAGACGCAGAATAAAATCGCTCGAGGATGAATTTGAAGCTCTCGAAAAAAGAAGAACTCTTGCAAGAGCAAGGCGTGAAAAAGACGGCATTGAAACCGTTGTTATCGTCGGCTACACCAACGCAGGCAAATCAACCCTCATGAACGCACTCACAGAGGCCGGTGTTCTTGCTCAGGATAAGCTTTTCGCAACTCTTGATCCCACTTCAAGAGCCCTGACTCTCCCCGACGGCAGAAAGGTTATGCTTATCGATACGGTTGGATTTATCCGCCGTCTGCCGCATCACCTTGTTGAAGCGTTCAAATCAACGCTTGAGGAAGCTGCCTGCGCAAAGGTTATTCTCAATGTCTGCGATGCATCCGACCCCGAATGCTCCGAGCATATCAAGGTCACAAACGACCTTCTTGAAGAACTCGGCTGCGCAGGGAAGCCCGTTATTCCCGTTTTCAATAAATGTGACAAACCCGAGGCAAAGGAAAATCTTCTTTTCGAGCCGAATTCCGTTATGATTTCGGCTCTCGAAGAAAAGGGTCTCGACAAACTCCTCGATGCAATCGCCAAGGCTCTGCCGCCCACAAGAGCAAAGGCAAAGATGCTCATCCCCTATTCCGACGGTTCAGCCGCCGCAATTCTGCGCAAAGACAGCATTATAAATGTTGAGGAATACAGAGCAGACGGTCTTTATTTTGAACTTGTTGCAGATGTTGCGATGATTGACCGTTATCAGAAATACTGCATCTGACAATTCAGTCAAAATCCGTTCACTGTTTTTTTACACTTGACTGCTTGACAAGTAAATTGCGTTAATGTATAATATCCGTGAACAGAATATAAATCTGTTCACTCTACATAATTCGGATATTTTAAAAATTAAGGGGGACAAAACAATGGATGTTACCGGACTTGCAGAGCTTTTGACAACAATTTTTGAAGGAATCGCAAGCATCGACCTCAAAACAATCAACTTTGATTATCTCGGACAGATTCTTGACTTCTTCCATCCTATCTGGAATCCCATCTGGGAAATGGTTGAAGAATTCCTTAAGGGTTACTTCTATCCCGCATAAGTCAACAAAAAGGTCTGTGTTGCACAGACCTTTTTTATTTTGTGAAAGGCATCAAAAAGAGGCTGTAAAAAACTTGTGTTTTTTACAGCCTCTTTGATTATCTGTTCTGTTTTTATGCCTTTGCTTCTTCTTTTGCTTTTTCTGCAGCCTTTGTTTCAAGAGCTTCAGCCATCATTTGACGGATAACTTCCTTTTCTGTTCCTTTTTCAACAAGCTCGAAATATTCTTCAGCAGGAATACCGCCGACATAGCACTGCTTATACTTAACATCAACGCCCTTGACAGCGATAATGATATTGATTGCAAGGAGAAGAGCGAGTGCGCCGATATAAACAAAAATGCCGAAGCTGATTTTTGCGCTGATGAAATCGGGGAATACAGTTGCAATATTGGTTGCAAAAATATTAAACATAACGGGTGATGCAACTGCAAGAGCAATGGTTATGATGTTGAGAGTTATGTTTCTGGGGTTGCCCTTGGGTGAGCAGGCAAGCATGAGCATAAGAAGGCTGACGATGATGAACACCACCGAAAGAAGAAGGAACACAAGAGCGCCTGCATAGCCTATGAAGCTTGTGCCTACGATGCCTGAACCAATCATGGTGAGGAGAGCATCAATATCGAGATTTGATATAATATCGATAAGCTCGATAAGTCCGACATTCTTTGAAACTTCTTCAATGAACGGACCGCTGTATGTAATTGAGCAGAGAGGAAGCAACAGGGTTGCTATGGGAAGAATAGAAAGAACTATTCTGACAATGGTAAGCTTTGAACCGATGAACGAAGCTTTGAGTCTGTCTATTCTCTTCTGAAGTTTAGCGTGCTCGGCTTCGGCAGCATCCGCTTCATCGAGAAGTCTTTCTTCCATGCCGTAATATACAAGGTTAACACCGCAACCGGGACAGTTGGGTTTCCAATCAAATAATGTAAGCTTTCTGCCGCACTTAGGACACTTTGCCATAATCTTTCCTCCAAACAGAGTTATTATCATAGTATAGTATATTTTAACATATCAGCGATATTAAATCAATTGTGAACTATAACTAAAAAGCCATGAGTTTTTTTGGCATATTGACTATTGATTCATGTCAATCCTCCGTCTGCCGTTATAACCTGAGCCGTAACATAATCCGAATCCTTGCCCGAAAGGAACGAAACAACCCCGGCAATTTCTTCGGGTGTTCCGAATCTGCCCATGGGAATTTCTCCTGCAAAAGCCTTTTTATCATCATCGGAGAGGTTGGAATTCATCTTTGTGTCAATCGCACCCGGCGCAACACAGTTCACCTGAACATTGCTCGGAGCAAGCTCCCTTGCAAGTGCTTTTGTCAGACCGATAACGGCAGCCTTTGTTGCGGAATACACCGTTTCACACGATGCGCCGCAAACTCCCCACATCGACGAAATATTTATGATTTTTCCGCTTTTGCATCTGACCATATACGGCACGGCACACTGACAGCAATTGAAAACTCCCTTGAAGTTGACATCGGTTATCCTGTCAAATTCATCTTCGGTAATATCCGTAAAAAGCTTTTGCTGAGCCATGCCTGCGTTATTCACAAGCACAGAAACGCCGCCGAAATAATCGGTGGCGTCTGCAAATGTTTTTCTGACTGAATTCATATCGGAAACATCGGTTTTATATATACGGTATTCAACTCCGACAGCCTCAAGCTTTTTTTCAAGCTCTTTTATGCCTTTTTCATCGGAATGATAGCAGGCGGCAATATTGAAGCCGTCATTTGCAAGCCGCAGAGCAATTGCGCTGCCTATACCGCCCGATGCACCCGTTATCAATGCGCATTTTCTCATTTCTTCTTTGTTGTTGAGGGAGTAGTTCCGGAAAGAATCGAAAGATCGTTGCCCATGAACTTTGTCATGTCGATATAGCCTGAAGGAACCTTGAGTTTTGAGGAGTCTACCTTATCGGAAACGCCGTTGAATTCCATAATTGTTGTTGTTCCTTCGGGGTCGATTGCTTCCATTCTCTTTATTTCGTTATCTGCATAGTAATATTTAACGGTTGTGCCTTCGCTTTCATAAACATCGCAGATGTATTTTTTGCCGTTAATTTCAACTTCGTTGCTGGAGATATAGTTTGCTTCAACATCTGATTCAACCATATCCTTGTTGAAAATCTTACCGAGTTCATCTGCAGGCATTGTCATATAAGCTCTCATGCCGGGAACGATAAGATAGCAGGTCTTGTCACGGAGAAGGAATGCCATCTTCATTGAACCGCTGCCTTCAACGGGCATAGCTGTTTCAAAATACATTTTTTCGCCGTCACGGACAACATGCATGGGAATAACGGTTTCCTGACCGTTCTGGTTGCTCTTGAGAACCATATCGATGGTAAACTTTCCGCTTTCAAGTATATCGGTATATCTCTGTTCGATGTCATCATGCTTGGGATTGCCCTTGTTATCAACTTCGACCTCAATCCTTTCGAAATTATCTTCGGGAATGAGCTGGTCAGAAATTTCAAGCTCGGGCACCGTTAATGATTCGTCAACGAGATTTTCAAAAACCTCGGGGTCATTGAATGAATTGAGGAAGGATTCTTCTTCGGGAGTAAGCTCCTGTTCAAAAGAGAAAGCCTCGGTTGTTGTTTTGCGAACCTTTGTTGTTTCAACAACAACGTCTTCATGCTTAACGGTAACTTTGTTTCCGTTGCTGTCTTCATAATAATAAACGATGCTGTTGTTGGGTTTGTTGGTCTTGTTTGCGTTATTATTGCCGCCGATGCCGCCCTGATTATCTTCCGAGCCGTTATCGGCGTTTATGAAACTGTCGTTATAGTCAAAAGCGGGTTCGGTTTTGAGTTCATGCTTAACACCCTGGTCATCAACAACATAAAACTGGCTTTCAACAACAAATTCGCTATCCTGCGGAAGCTTCTTGCATGAAGCGAAGCTCATAAGCACCGCGAAAACCAGACCAATTGCAATTATATTTCTTTTCATATGTTCTCCTCCGTTTGCGGAAATCAAGCTTCCGCAACTATCCTGATTTATGTCACAGACACCCGAGGGGTCATGCTTCTCATATAGAATAACCTATTTTTCACATTAAATCAAGTACGGAAATGTAATAAATGTTAACAAATTTGTAAAGCTTTTATTGACAAACTGTTACCTTGAAGAAAATCGGGACATAAACCGGATTTTTTATCAAAAAATACTTGCAAATTCATTAAAACTATTCTATAATATCATGCAAGCAGCTCAATTGGATATCCGTGCTACTGTGGCTCAGTTGGTAGAGCAGCGCATTCGTAATGCGCAGGCCGTCGGTTCGAGTCCGACCAGTAGCTCCAAAAATCAAAGCACTTCTTCGGAGGTGCTTTGATTTTATTCAATCCGGAGGATTGATATGTAATCGCCGTCAGGCGTATGTAATCATAAACTGTATTTTTGAAACCGACTAAATTCCGCGATTGATTACATACCGTTTTCGGATTACATCCACTACACGGTATTGATAACATCCAAGGCTCACGCCTTGATTTTTTGCATACCGGTTGATATAATCATATAAGAGGTGATTTTATGCGGGATAACCCTTTGATGAAATGCTCCGAACAATTGGCGGTTGATATAGAAATCCTGTGCAGAACCCTTGATAAAAAAGATAATTCAAACACAATTTTTCAGATACGCAAATCTTCGTCAAGTGTTTTCGCCAATATTTCAGAAGCTCAGTATCCTCAGGGTTTAGCCGATATGCTTTCCAAATTTAAAATCGCCCGAAAAGAATGCTGCGAAACCGAAAGCTGGCTGAAACTGCTGTATTCCACCAATGTTATTGACGAAACAACATTTAAAAAACACCGTAATCTCTGCGGAAGAATACAGAGAATGCTGACATCCTCTTGCATAACAATCGAAACCCGGATAAAAGACCGACAAAACAGGTGATATCATGTCAACCCTCAAAGCCTTTATAAAAAATGAAATTGTTCTTATTATTTCATTTGTCCTTGCATTGGTATCGGCATTTATCGTCACACCGGATGCAGGATATATTGATTATATTGATTTCCGCACCCTTGCTCTGCTTCTCTGCCTCATGGCAGTTATGGCAGGCCTCGGAGGTCTCGGAGTTTTCCGCCTTCTTGCCGCAAAGCTTCTCCGTTTTGCGTCAACAACACGGAGTCTGACCCTCTGGCTCTGTCTGCTCTGTTTCTTCTCGTCAATGATAATAACAAACGATGTTGCGCTCATAACCTTCGTTCCGTTTTCAATCGTTGCTTTGAAACTCTCGGGAAGTGAAAAGCTCCTCATCCCCCTCGTCACCCTCGAAACCGTTGCCGCAAACCTCGGGAGTATGCTCACTCCCGTCGGGAATCCGCAGAATCTCTATCTTTTCTCGGCTTTCAACATGACAGTCGGCGATTTTTTTATCACTGTGCTCCCCTATGCGGCGCTTTCTCTTGCTTTGATTGTCATTTCGGCAATCTTCATCAAAAAAGAAAAAATCACCGTCAACGCCGACGGTGAATCGGATAAAATCAAAGGAAAACACTGCGCTATATATGCCGTTCTTTTCGCTTTATCCATTCTTACGGTTTTCAGGGTTATCCCCTACGGAATAACCCTTGCTGTTACCGTTATATCAATACTTGTTTTCGACCGCAAGTCTCTCGCAAAAGCCGACTACTCTCTCCTGCTCACCTTTGTTTTCCTTTTCATATTTATAGGAAACCTTAAAAACATACCTTCGGTCAGCGATTTTCTCGGTAAAACCGTCATGGACAACGAGGTGGCTGTCGGTATTGCGGCAAGTCAGATTTTTTCAAATGTACCCGCCGCCATACTTCTTTCAGGCTTCACCGATAACATAAAAAGCCTGCTCATCGGCGTCAATCTCGGAGGTCTCGGCACATTGATTGCATCCATGGCAAGCCTCATTTCGTTCAAGCTCATCGCAAAGGAAGGCGTGTCTGCAGGCAGATATATCCTTGTTTTCACCGCTGTCAACATTGTTTTTCTTGTTTTCAATGTTGCACTTTGGCTGGTAATAAGATAAAATCATAAAAACTGATTGACAAAGACAATTTTATCTGTTAATATATTTGAGTTACAAATTCAGATATACGGAGAGTTGTCCGAGAGGTCGAAGGTGCAGCACTCGAAATGCTGTGTGGGGAAACTCACCTAGGGTTCGAATCCCTAACTCTCCGCCAGAAGAAATAACAGATGCCTTTACGGTGTCTGTTATTTTTGTTTGCAGAATTCAAGATGGGATTTGAAGGACGAGCGGCACAGAGCAACAGTCCGGTGGACTGTTGTGACCGCGAGCGACCAAGCGACCGCAGTCGCGCGAGTCGAATCCCTAACTCTCCGCCAGAAGAAATAACAGACACCGTTTGTTACCTGCATCTATTGTAAATAATCAGTTGTAATAATTACAAATTAATCAAACTGCCTGAATGTTTTCAGTTTTTTCTATAGTAAAGTTGGGAATTCTTTTATGAGTTGGTAAATGGATACTGCTGCGGTAACACAACAGGCGTCACTTATACTGTGAGCAAGCTTTTAGGTATTTCCCGAACAGCTAAAAAATGCAATCTCATATTTTATTTAAAATAATAATCTGATATTCTTATTTATCAGAATGTTTTTTAATCATTCTTTTCTCTGTATTTATTCATCATATTTTTAAATAGTTCCTGCGTTGTCGGCGGTGTGTAGGTTATGGCGTTCGCACCTGCTTCTATAGTTTCGAGAATGGTTTCGGGTTTGTTTCCTCCGGTTGCGATGATAGGAATATCGGGAAACTTTTTTCTAATACTCTTTATTATTTCAACGGTTTGTGTTCCGCCTGCAACATTGAGTATTGTTGCTCCCGCTTCAATCCGTTTGCCGACATCTGTTTTTATATCGGTTACAGTAATGATTACAGGAATATCTACAGCACCTGAAACGGCACGCAGATTCAGATTTGATATAGGTGCATTCAACACAACACCCATTGCACCCTGACATTCTACATCCCTCGCAAGAGAAACCGTGCGGATTCCTTGTGTTGTTCCTCCGCCAACACCGCAGAATACCGGTACATATGATGCCTTGATTATAGCATCACTTATTGACTGTTGAGGAGTAAACGGATAAACGGCAAAAACCGCATCGGCATCGCAGTTTTTGATGATTGCAAGGTCGGTTGTAAAAACAAGGCTTTTTATCCGCCTGCCGTAAATAACAATTCCGCTTGCCCTTCTGATTTCCTTTGGCAGCTCGAGAATGTTGTGCCTTAATCGGCTTGCAATATTGGGGATTGTTTTTGAATAATCCTGCATTTGTTTCTCCTTTCCGTGTTTCAGCAATATATTAATTAATTATAAAATTACCTTTTATTTATTCTCTCATTAAGACAATCCATTCTTTCGTCCAAGGCGGCACTTAACCTTGCACATTCAAACAATTCATTTTCCATTTCTTCTGTAAATTCCGAATCCTTTTTATAACGCATCTGATGCTCAAGACTTGCCCAGAAATCCATCGCAATGGTACGAAGCTGAATTTCTGCTCGCATTATCCTTTTCTCGGATGCAAGAAAAATGGGAACGGTAACAATCAGATGCAGACTGCGGTATCCGTTTTTCTTTGGATTATCTATATAATCCTTTTTCTCAATAAGAGTTATGTCATCTTGCTTTAATAACGCATTCGCAATCATATAAACATCGTGCGGAAACGAACATATAACTCGGATACCCGCAACATCGTTAAGGTTTTCTTCAATATCTTCAATAGTGAAAGGAAGGTTTCTCCTTGAAAGTTTTTCTTTGATGCTGATAGGACTTTTAAGGCGGCTTTTTATGTTGCTGATTGGATTGCGGTCATATTGCAATGAAAATTCTTCATTCAGAACGTTAAGCTTTGTTTCAATCTCCATCATTGCACAGCGGTAATACGCCATAAGTTTTCCGTATTCGTGCACAAACGGCTGCGAATTCCTGATTGCATCTTCATCAAAAAGCTGCTCAATTCCTTTTTTGTTTTGTTCGGGTTTGCTCATTGATTAACACTCCGTTTTTATTTTATGTTTAAATAATATTCCTCAAAGTTCAACTGCATATTAACTCAACATCAATTTTTGTTGATAATCACAAAAACCCGAAATGCAATTTGTTTTGCACTTCGGGTTTAAATTATAGTATGACTTCAAACCTTGCGCCGCCGTTTTGGGCATCGGTCACGGATATTTCGCCGCCACATAGGATCAGAATATTTTTAACGAGTGCAAGACCCAAGCCGTTGCCTTCGGATTTATGGGAGCTGTCGCTCTGATAGAATTTGTTGAAAATATGCTTCTTTTCTTCGTCGCTAATACCGCAGCCTTCATCTTCAATAGTGAAGGTTAGTTTATCATCGGCTCTTTCCAGCTTCATTCTTATCAAGCCGTTTTCGGGGCTGAATTTTATTGCGTTATCAATAAGATTGTTCCACACATGGAACATCAGACTTTCATCGCCCGTATATTCAATCTCATCCAAATCAACATCAAAGTCAATTTCCTTTGCACTCCATTTCGGTTCAAGAAGAACGATTGACTGCCTTATCTGCTCATCAAGACGGTAGGTTGTTTTCTTTGCCTGAATAGCCTTGTTATCAACCTTTGAAAGCAGAAGAATGTTAGATACAAGCTCCGAAAGACGCTTTGTATTGAAAAGTATCTTTTCGATATATTCGTTTTCTACTTCGTCAATGTTTTCGGTGTTCTGCAAAAGGGTTGCATAGCCGTCAATAGCAGTTATCGGCGTATTGATTTCGTGGGAAACGTTTGAAACAAAGTCAGTTTGCAGGGTTTCGGTTGCGCCGAGCTCTTTTACCATAAGATTGAAATTCGTGTAAATATCCTGAATTGCTTCAAGCCTGCTTTCGGTTTCAATCTGTGTTTCAAAATCTCCTTCAGCAACCTTGTTCATTGCAGAGCTTAAATTTGTCAGCGGAGTAATAAATCTTTTTGAAATAAAAGACATAACAATTCCGCCAACGATTATGCTTACAAACACAATCCATATCAGATTAGGAATGCTTATCTGAACATCAAAATAATACTTTGCAATATATGCAAGCGAAAGCTCCAGCGGAATGGTTACACCGAAGCCGACAATGACCGAAGCAATAAAATATCTCCACAGCTTTTTTGAATTCGGATTCTTTTTCATTTCTTCTCCACCTTATATCCTACGCCACGCATAGTGACGATTCTGAAATCGGTGTTATCCTTGAAGCGGTCACGCAGTCTGCCGATATGAACATCAACCGTATGAGTATCGCTCACGGCATCATAGCCCCATATCTCGTCCATCATCTGCTGACGGGTAAAGATTTTGCCGGGATAGGATGCCATTTTATATAGAAGCATAAACTCCTTCTGCGGCAGAATCGAGCTTTCTCCGTTGCAGGTTACTGTTAATGAATCGCATTCCATAACGGTTGAGCCGATGGTCAATTTTCGTTCATTCATAACCTGTGCTCTGCGGAGAAGTGCACCCACACGAAGCACCATTTCATTGACATTTACGGGCTTGACCATATAGTCATCCATACCCGAAAGGAAACCGAGCCTCATATCGTCAAAGGCATCCTTTGCGGTAATTGTAAGAACGGGTATGTTGTTGCCCGCTTCACGCAGAGAGTGAACAAGCTCGTAGCCATCCATAACGGGCATCATTATATCGGAAATAATCAGGTCAAAATATGTGTTATCCATGGCATCGAGTGCTTCTTTTCCGTTGGACACACCCGTTACCGAATATCCGTTTTTTAAAAGAACGTGTGTAAAAAGCTCGCGAAGCTCAACATCATCTTCTGCGATAAGTATTTTAAACATCTGCAACACCTCACGGATATATTTTACAGTTAATATGTGAATAAATCAAGAGAGTGCAAAACGGACAGCACCATTGTTGCGGAACTGTCCGTTCTGCGGTTCTGTGGAGGAAGAACCATATATGAAAGTTTGGAGGAGATAGGTGTTTTAATATCTGTTACGAACCTTTTCGGCAAAACCGAGAAGATTTCTGATTTCAAGAACCCTTCCGTCATCAAGAACTGCCGTTCCGCAGAACTTTCCGAACACCTGATGACCGTGCTGGCTTATTATTCCGATATCAAAAGAGTGAACATTATCATAAATCGGTACGAAATCCATATCAAGCCTGCCGTCGGAGCTGATGAATTTCCAAGGCTTCATCACATCATCGGGAATTTCAAAAAGTATTCGGTCGAGCTTATGGCATTTGCCGTCATAGAAAATCATATTTTCACTTGCGGCGGAAGTATCTCCGAAGCCGTAGCCTATGTTGAATCCGAAGCTTTTACCGTCAATAATGCCGTTTCCCGAACTCCAGTACCAAGTGTTGTCATAAGTCCACACGCCTCTGCCCCAATCAAGGGTAGCAAAATCTTTTTCGGGGTTGAAATGATGCATTTTGCCGTTATATTTAACCCATCCTTCTGCGGGCATACAGTTGATTTTCTGGTTATAATAAAAGGCTGTTTCATCCTCTTTCCATGGAGTGGCAATAACCATTGTATCACCGCTGTAATTATGAAGAAATATGTCAAAATCCATTTCTCCGTGAAGCGGACATTTTTTGTAGTGCCCAACAAGATGCCTGCCGCCGTTTTCATGAGTCACGGAAAGAGAGCAGAAATTTTTGCTTATATTTATATCACCTTCGGAGCTGTCTGTCGGCATATTAAGCCTGCCCATCGGGAAGAAAAGCGGTGTTATATAAGCATATTTTTTATTGTTAGCGAAATCATAGAAATTTGAGTTTGCAAGACCCATATAGCGATTATCGGCAGCAGTCATTGAGAAAGCGTAACCGTCGCTGTCAACGATAACGTAATAATCCCATTCTTTCAGGCGGATTTTATCAGCCTTCATATCCAGCGGATTATATTCCATAATCAGCTTTGTTGCCCAGCCGGGTTCGGTCAGAACTCCGTCGGAATTCAATAATTTTTGCGGTTTTTCAATTTTGTGATTCATTTTTTACTTCCTTAAACAATTAAAAATAAGTAATAACAAACAGGCACTACAAAAAGCACGCTGTCGAATCGGTCAAGCACTCCGCCGTGACCGGGAAGAAAATTGCCGAAATCCTTGATTTTGCAATCTCTTTTGATATATGAAAGAAACAAATCTCCGAGCAAGCCAAAAAATGAGCCCAAAAATCCGATAACAATAAAAGCAATCCAAGGCACATCGGTTTTGCAGAAATGAAGGATAATTCCGTAAATGAGCATACCGAGTATTCCGCCCGCAACGCCACCGAATGCACCTTCAACGCTCTTTTTCGGACTGATTGACGGAGCAAGCTTATGTTTGCCGAATTTTGAGCCGATGAAATATGCTCCCGCATCGGCACACCAAGCCGAGATAAACGGAATCAGAACAAGATTTCTTCCGTTGTTAAGGTTCATCATCGGAACGAGAAGTGAGATAAAAAACGGGAATACATATGCACCGAAAAAAGCTGCAAAAATTCCGTTTGTTCCGCTTTTCTCTTTTACTGTCATTTCTGAATAAAAAAGAATAAACACGAAAACAAACATCATCAGAATGAACATAAAAATATCTGATTCATAATATATTGCCCACGGAATGAGCATTGCCTGAATAATACAGAATGCCTGCAACAGCCTGTTTTTCACAAGTCCCGTGTTGCATACAAGTTCCTTCGCCATAAAAAAACAGGCGATTGTTTCAAGAATTCCCGTTGCCCATATAGGCAATTTAAGCAGCACTATCAGACAGACAGCAATCCAAACAACCGCAACGGCAAGCCGTGTGCCGAGCGACTGAAATTTCGTTTTTGAATTTCCCATTTTAAACTCCTCATTTTTTAGCTTTTATTACAACTTTTATTCTGTGAATGCCGTAAAGTACGGTTGAAATAATCATTGCAGCTATTGAAATCAAAATAAGTGTGTTTGCAAGCCAAAGCGGAATGTTTGTAAAAAACAAAAGAATAAGCATAACAGCATAAAGAATAACCGTGCAAGCCTTGCCGTACCACAATGCACTGTTGATTTTTGCGGAATATTTTGTTTCCATTATTGCAGTTACCGCCATAAAGATTTCTTTCACAATAAGAACAATAAGTGCAGGCAGCATAAGCTCATATTTAGTGAGCAGGCAATACATCATTGCTGCTTGGGTAAGTTTATCTGCAATAGGATCAAGCACCTTGCCGATATCCGTTACCATATTGAAACGGCGTGCAATTTTGCCGTCAAGAACATCTGTAAATCCCGACACAGCAACAAGAATTGCAGTCAACAAACCGCTTTCCTTTTCGCAATATGCCCATATGATAAACGGAATAAGTATCAGACGCAGGTAGCTTATCAGATTCGGAACAGAGAAAAAGTCTTTTGCTTTCAGCCTGATGTTCATTAATATCGCCTCGATTAAGAATTCAATATGTTCATAAACTCTTCGCCCGTAATAGTTTCTTTTTCGTAGAGATACTGTGCCAATTTGTCAAGTTTTTGTTTGTTTTCGGTAAGTATCGTAATTGCTTTGTCATACTGTTTTTTGATAAGTGAAACAACCTGGCGGTCGATTTCCGTCTGTGTTTCTGCCGAGCAGGCAAGCGAAGCATCACCGCCGAGATACTGATTTGTAACCGTTTCAAGAGCAACCATACCGAATTCATCGCTCATGCCGTATCTTGTGATCATCGCTCTTGCAAGTCTCGTTGCCTGCTCAATGTCATTTGCTGCACCCGTTGACACCGAGCCGACCGCAAGCTGCTCTGCAGCCCTGCCTCCCGTATAGGTGGCAATTTTATTTTCAATCTCTTCCTTGCTCATTAAATAGTGATTTCCTTCGTCAACCTGCATGGTATATCCTAATGCACCCGATGTTCTCGGAACAATCGTGATTTTCTGAACGGGTGCGGAATTTGTCTGCATTGCGGCAACAAGTGCATGACCGATTTCGTGATATGCAACAATCATCTTTTCTTTATCGGTCAGCAAAGAGTTTTTCTTCTGATAGCCTGCAATAACAACCTCTATGCTTTCTTCAAAATCCGCCTGCATAGCTGCTCTGCTGCCTCTGCGTACTGCACGCAAAGCAGCTTCATTAACAATATTTGCAAGCTCTGCACCCGATGCACCCGAAGCCATTCTTGCAATAACAGAAAAATCGACATTCGGTCCCACGCAGATTTTTCTTGCGTGAACTTTGAGAATTTCTTCTCTGCCTTTCAAATCAGGCAGTTCAACGGGAACCCGTCGGTCAAATCTGCCGGGTCGTGTCAAAGCAGGGTCAAGGGATTCGGGTCTGTTGGTTGCGGCAAGGATAATAACGCCCGTATTGCCCTCAAAGCCGCCCATTTCGGTCAGAAGCTGGTTGAGTGTCTGCTCTCTTTCATCGTTGCCGCCGATATGATTATCACGCTTTTTGCCTATAGCATCAATCTCGTCAATAAACACGATACACGGCGCTTTTTGTTTTGCCTGTTTGAAAAGGTCACGCACCTTCGATGCACCCATACCAACAAACATTTCTACAAATTCCGAGCCGGAAATCGAGAAAAACGGAACGTTTGCTTCGCCTGCAACAGCCTTTGCGAGCATTGTTTTACCCGTACCCGGAGGTCCGACAAGCAGAATGCCTTTGGGCATTGAAGCACCGATAGCCTTATATTTATCGGGGTTATGAAGATAGTCAACAACCTCTGTCAGGTTTTCCTTTGCTTCATCTTCGCCTGCAACATCAGCAAATTTTATTCCGCTTGAGGATTTAACATAAATCTTGGCATTGCTCTTGCCCATATTGAACATCATGGAATTTCCGCCGCCCGCTTTATCCGTGAATTTTTTCATCACAAGCTGACCGAGTCCGACCATGAGAGCCATAGGTAAAATCCAACTCAAAAGTATACTGAGAATCGGCGACATTTCCTGAACTATTTCCGTTGAGAATTTTGCTCCTGCGGTGTAAAGTCTTTGAGTTAAAGCAGGGTCGTCCATAAGTCCTGTTTTATAGAAGTTGCCGTTTTTGTCGCTGAAAACAATCTGATTATCCTGAATTTCAACCTCGTCAATATTCAGCTGCGTTGTCATTCGTATAAAAGTGCCGTAATCAACCTCTTTCACTCTCATATTGTTGAGAAGCGGCATAACAATCGCATTGAAAAGAATGATTACCGCAAGAAAAATGCCGTAATAGAACATCATCGGCTTTTTCGGTGTTTTAACTTCGTTCATAAAATACCCCTTTATCACTTTATGCCGTAAGTATAAAACACTTTCTTCAACCAAACTTCAACTGAAGTTCAACAATTGTTGAGATTTATGACGGTCTTGAATTTAATTTCATGCAGGTGTATAATACTTTGAGATTTTAATTCAGGAGATAAGTATGGATAACAACAAAGAATTTCTGGGCACGGAGCCCGTTGGCAAACTGCTTTTCAAGCTCGCTGTGCCGACAGTCATTGCCCAGCTCGTAAATATGCTCTATAACATCGTTGACCGCATTTATATCGGTCATATCCCCGAAGAAGGCAGCCTTGCTCTGACGGGTGTCGGCGTTTGTATGCCGATAATTATGATTATCTCGGCTTTTGCGGCTCTTATCAGCTCGGGCGGTGCACCGAGAGCATCAATAAATATGGGTAAGGGCGACAAAAAATCCGCAGAGAAAATTCTCGGCGGATGCTTCACGCTTCAGATT
>JAZSAH010000228.1:0-2105 GCA_045601745.1 Acutalibacteraceae bacterium | reverse complement strand
AACCAACGGATATTTCAGCAGGGATATTGATAAAATAAAGCTTGTTGCAAAGGCGATAATCGAAAGCGGAGTCAATGAAATTCTGCTTTCGGTTGATGCTTTTCATCAGGAAACAATTCCGCTTGAATACGTCAAGGCGTTCGCAGATGCCGTTAACGTTCCCGACGTCAAATTGCAGGTTCACCCTGCGTGGCTTGTAAGTACGGATGCTGATAATTTTTATAACGGCAAAACAAGAGATGTTCTTGCGGTGTTCAATAAAATGGGCATCGAAACAAGTGAAGGAAACGTTATATTTCCGAGCGGAAACGCATTAAAACACCTTGGTGAGTATTTCGATTCAAGCGAAGAAATCAAAAACCCCTATCAAGAGGACCCGACGGATATCCGTGCAATCTGCTTCAGCGCAAACGGTGATGTTCTCGGCGGAAATATTTACAGGCAAAACATAATCGAAATTTTATCGACATACAGTCCGAAAAAAACAAGCCATACAAGCTGATCAATGTCAACTTGTATGGCAATTTTTATGTAAATCTGTGCATACTAAAAACAAGAAAAGGAGGATAATCTATGTTCAAACACGAAAAAATGCTTTTTCATCCCGTTGCTGTTGAAAAACCAAATCCGCAGTATGCGGCACTTCTTCAGGAGCAGCTTGGCGGCGCAAACGGTGAGCTCAAAGCTGCAATGCAGTATATGTCACAGAGTTTTCGTATCAAAGACCCCGAAATCAAGGATTTGTTTCTTGACATTGCTGCAGAAGAACTCGGTCATATGGAAATGGTTGCACAAACAATCAATCTTCTGAACGGCCACGATGTATGTGCCGAATCTGTTCCCGCAGGCGAGATTCAGACGCACGTTCTCACAGGACTTAACCCCGGACTGATTAATGCTTCGGGCTATTCGTGGACAGGCGATTATGTTTCGGTAACGGGCGACTTGTGTGCAGATTTGCTTTCAAACATTGCATCTGAACAGAGAGCAAAGGTTGTTTATGAGTATCTCTACCGACAGATTGACGATAAGAAGGTAAGAGAAACCATTGATTTTCTTCTCAACAGAGAAGAAGCGCACAACGCAATGTTCCGTGAAGCATTCAACAAGGTGCAAAACAGCGGTTCAAATCAGGATTTCGGAACAACCAAAGCCGCCAAAATGTATTTCAGTATGTCCGAACCTTCGCCGAATAACAACCCGTTTTCTGAAACAAAAGTCAATCCTGTGTCATTTAGTTGATACGGACTGAAATCTGCCTGTGAAAAATAAAGCCTATACCATTTGGTGTAGGCTTTAAATGGTATGAATGATAATAACAGATTTATAAATCAGATTTTAATAAAATATTTTCCCTGCGGAAAATATGAAATGATTTTGCGAATCGTGAAATTTTCTGAAGAGCAGAAAGTGAAATAAAATAAATCCCCTCACGCTCGCAGGCATTTCACGTTGTGAAGCAACATTTCACGCACAAAGTGCATTTCATAAATCCCGAAAGGGATTTATTTCATTGAAAAAACCACTTCCGAAGAAGTGGTTTTTTCTGGTGGAAGAGGGTGGTGAATCAATGGTATAATTTATCAAGAGCTTGTTGTGTGCTGCTTGTTTGTTAAATGAATTGCGCAGTGTTCCCACGCCCTAAAAAATTAAGACTTATACCAAATGGCATAAGTCTTAATCTGGTGGAAGAGGGTGGATTCGAACCACCGAAGTCGTTGACGGCAGATTTACAGTCTGCTCCCTTTGGCCGCTCGGGAACTCTTCCGATTATTAAATTGCCTGTTAAAACAGGACTGGAGCTGGTGGACGGACTCGAACCCCCGACCTGCTGATTACAAATCAGCTGCTCTACCAACTGAGCTACACCAGCGTGGAACGCTCGATTAATATATCATAAAAAAGCCTGCAAGTCAAGCCTTTTTTTGAATTTTTTTAAAATATTTTTTCTTTCGTCTTTTTATTTCATTTCGCGGAAAATCTTGACTAATTGTGCATCACTATGATATTATTAATACATTATGAATTTAGGAGTGAGTAGCTTTGGATTTCAAAGAACGCACCTTTATGTATGCCATTGCGCTGTCCGTAGTTGCATTCGTAAC
>JAZSAH010000227.1:0-4585 GCA_045601745.1 Acutalibacteraceae bacterium | reverse complement strand
GGTCAGGAATTTGATTATGTTATTTCAGGCAGTCTCCTGCTCTATATCGGCGACATCTGTTATGAGCTGAATGAAGGCGACAGCGCATATTTCGATTCCAGCATTCCCCACGCACATAAAAACGTAGGCGATACTCAGGCGGAGTTTATTGCGCTCGTACTCAAATAATCAGTCAGGAGACACATAATGCCTATTTATGAAAAATTCATCGGCAGGTCGAGAGATTCGTTTGTTTCTCTCAAGGACTGCCAGGAAAACTTCAATATAACTTATGAGAACAATTTCAACTACGCTTATGATGTTGTTGATGTTCTCGGCACGGAAAAACCCGATAAGCTTGCACTTCTTTATGTTTCCAACGAAGGCGAAGAAAAGAGATTCACCTTCGGCGATATGAAGCGACTTTCTGATAAGGCGGCAAACTATTTTGTTTCCGAAGGTGTTAAGAAGGGCGACCCCGTTCTTCTTATCCTCAAAAGAAGCTATCTTTTCTGGGTTATCACTCTTGCACTCAACAAAATCGGTGCAATCATGGTACCTGCATCAAATATGCTCAAGGGCAAGGATTATGTTTATCGCTGCAACAAGGCAAAGATAAAATATGCCGTTATTACGGGCGATGATAACTGCACAGAGTATTTTGACGACAGAAAAGACGAATACGAAACAATTGAAAAGAAGTTTGTTACAAAGCATAAGGCTGTTGAAGGCTGGATAGACTTTGAAAAAGGCTTTGATGCTGCAAGCGAAGAATGGACAAGACCCACAGGCGCAGATGCAACAACGGTTGATGACACAATGATTATCAACTTCTCATCGGGCACAACGGGTTATCCCAAAATCATCGCTCACGACTTCAAATATCCCCTCGGTCATATCATGACGGGCGTTTTCTGGCACAGAGTTGTTGACGGCGGAATGCATTTCACGGTTTCCGACTCGGGCTGGGCAAAATCCCTCTGGGGCAAATACTACGGTCAGTGGATGGGCGAAAGCGCAAACCTTGTTTATGATTTCGATAAATTTGACGGTGCGGATATTCTTTCAAAGCTTGAAAAATACAAAGTCACAACCTTCTGCGTGCCTCCCACTATGTATAGACTCATGCTTCAGAATGATGTGAGCAAATATGACCTCTCATCAATCACGCATTGCTGTACCGCAGGCGAAGCACTCAACGCAGACATTTTCAACAAGTGGAAGGAAGCAACGGGTCTTGAAATCCACGAAGGCTTCGGCATGAGTGAAACTCCCGTCAGCATCTGCACACTTTATCCCTGGACAAAGCCCGTACCCGGTGCAATCGGCTTCCCTGCCCCCGGTCTCAGAGTTCATATCCTTGACGAGGACGGTAACCACTGCCAGAGAGGTACAATCGGCGAGATTTGCATTAAATCACCCTCACCTGAGGAACATCCCTGCGGCGTTGTTGCAAGCTATAATTTCAGCGAAGAAGATACCGCAGAGGCTTACAGAAACGGCTTTTTCCACACGGGCGACCTTGCATACAGAGATGAGCAGGGCAGATTCGTTTATTTCGGAAGAAATGACGATGTTATCAAATCATCGGGCTACAGAATCGGACCCTTTGAGATTGAAAGCGTTATGCTTGAGCATCCCTCGGTTCTTGAAGTTGCCGTTACGGGCGTACCCGATGCAGTAAGAGGCTTTATTGTTAAGGCAACTGTTGTTCTCCGTCCCGGATTTGAAGGAAGCGATGAGCTTGTCAAGGAGCTTCAGACATATGTCAAGACCAACACAGCGCCTTATAAATATCCCAGAATCATTGAGTTTGTTGACGAACTTCCCAAAACCTTCAGCGGCAAGGTAAGACGAGTTGAAATCCGTCAGAACGACTCAGCCAAATAAATAGTTACACCGCCAAAGTTTAAAACCTTGGCGGTGATTTTTTATACATTTTCAGTTAAAAGTGAAACAAGCAATACCAGCGCACCGAGAACAATGCGGTAATATCCGAAAACTTTGAAATCATGCTTTTTGACATATTCCATAAGAAATTTTATTGCAAAAAGCGAAACTGCAAACGCAACAACCATTCCGATTAAAAGAACGGTTAATTCAGCGCCGCTGAAATCAAATCCGAATTTCAGAATTTTCAATGCACTTGCGCCGAGCATGGTCGGAACTGCAAGGAAAAATGTGAACTCTGCGGCGGCTGTTCTTGAAACACCGATAAGAAGTGCACCGATTATCGTTGCTCCCGAGCGTGAAGTGCCCGGTATCATCGAAAGCGCCTGAAAAAGTCCGATTATTATTGCTGTTTTATAATCGATTTTTGCAATTGAGTTTATCTTCGGCTTGCTGTTTTTATTCCTGTTTTCGATAAGAATAAAGGCTATGCCGTAAAGAATCAGCATAATCGATATTGTTATTGCGTTACCGAAATGCGCTTCAAGGAAATCATCAAAAAGAAGTCCGAGAACAGCGGCGGGAAGACATCCGACAACAACCTTGACCCACATCATAATGATGCTTTTCTTTATCTGCAATTTTTTATCGGCATATCCGAACGGAAACATCTTTTTCCAGAACATGACAACAACTGCCATAATTGCGCCGAGCTGGATAACAACAAAGAACATTTCTTTGAAATCCTCGCTCATTTTAAGCGGTACAAAAGCATCAAAAAGAAGCATATGTCCGGTGCTGCTTATCGGAAGCCATTCGGTTATTCCTTCAATAATTCCGATAAGTATAACTTTTATTATCTCAACAAATCCGAGTTCCATCAGTACACACCCTTTCGGTCTTATTATATTAATGTTTTAAATAAAGTATACTTTATTTAACACCGAAAAGAAGGTCACCGTATGAGGGATAGGGCCAGCATTCTGCAGATGTGACGGTTTCTGCTTCGTCAACCGCTGCTCTGATTTCGTTCATAAGAGGAATAACAACATCTCTGAAGGTGTTTGCTTCTTCAACGATATTCTTTGCATTCTTTATAGTTGAAATAACCTTTTCAAGCTCGCCTGTTTTTGCAAAAATAACGGAAGTGAGCCTTGAAAGCTTTGCAATGATTTCATCTTCATAAGAAGTATCAACATTGAAGCTCTTTTTACGGCTTGCGGTTTCACAAAGCTTGCCGGTATAGTTGCTGATTGCGGGAAGAATATCCTTGTTGACCATTTCAATTGCGGTAAGCGCCTCGATATTGACGGTCTTGCAATAGCCCTCAAAATAAATCTCATGCCTTGCTTCAAGCTCTGCCCTTGTGAAAACCTTATGTTCTTCAAAAAGTTTAACGTTCTTTTCAGAAATAAGCGAAGGAATTGCATCGGGAGTTGTTCTGAGATTGAAAAGTCCTCTCTTTTCAGCCTCTTTTATCCATTCGTCATCATAGCCGTTTCCGTTGAAAATAATGCGTTTATGGTCTTTTATTGTCTTTTGGATAAGAGCATGAAGTGCATCCTCAAAATTATCAACGCTTTCGAGTCTGTCAGCATAAGATTTCAGAGACTCTGCAACGGCGGTATTCAGCACGATATTTGCGCTTGCGATTGAACGGGCAGAACCGAGCATTCTGAATTCAAACTTATTACCCGTAAACGCAAAGGGAGATGTTCTGTTTCTGTCCGTTGTATCCTTGGGGAATCTCGGAAGAACATGAACGCCGACCTTCATCTGCACCTTTTCCTTGGCGTCATAAGCCGTATCGTTTTCAATTGACTCGAGAATTTCATTGAGCTCATCGCCGAGGAACATTGAAATAACCGCAGGAGGTGCTTCGCCTGCACCCAGACGGTGGTCATTGCCTGCACTTGCAACAGATGCACGAAGCAAGTCCTGATAGTTGTCAACAGCCTTGATAACGGCGCAGAGGAAAAGCAGGAACTGAGCATTATCGTAGGGCGTTTCACCGGGGTCAAGCAGGTTTTTGCCGTCACCCGTGCAGAGCGACCAGTTGTTGTGTTTACCGCTTCCGTTAACGCCTTCAAAGGGTTTTTCATGAAGCAGACAAATCATGTTATGTCTTTTTGCAACCTTCTGCATAATCTCCATTGTGAGCTGATTATGGTCGGTTGCAATGTTTGTTGTTGTAAAAATGGGAGCAAGCTCATGCTGAGCAGGGGCGGGTTCGTTATGCTCTGTTTTTGCAAGAATGCCAAGTTTCCAGAGTTCTTCGTCAAGGTCTTTCATATATGCCGCAACACGGGTTTTGATTGAACCGAAATAGTGGTCATCAAGCTCCTGACTTTTCGGAGGTTTTGAGCCGAAAAGAGTTCTGCCCGTGAAAACAAGGTCTTTTCTCTTATCATATAAATCGGTATCGATAAGGAAATATTCCTGCTCTGCACCGACTGTTGTTTTAACGGTTGTTACATCATTCTGTCCGAAAAGACGGAGAATTCTGACTGCCTGCTTGCTGATAACCTCCATTGAGCGAAGAAGCGGAGTTTTCATATCAAGAGCCTCAACGCCATAGGAACAGAAAACGGTGGGAATGCAGAGAACCCCCTCTTTTATGAATGCATAGGAAGTGGGGTCCCATGCGGTATAACCTCTTGCTTCAAAGGTTGCACGGAGTCCTCCCGAAGGAAAACTCGATGCGTCTGATTCACCC
>JAZSAH010000226.1:0-20549 GCA_045601745.1 Acutalibacteraceae bacterium | reverse complement strand
TATAAATCTTTGAAGGCTTCTGATTGGGGTTACAGCCATATTTAAGTTCAAACTCTTTCATTGTTCTTCTCCTTATTTATTCTTGTTAATCATTCTGCTGTCATATTTGCCTGTTTCAAGGTCGATATAACGGACATAGAGAGAAATCTTGTTCTGTTCATTGAGGTTTTCCCAGATAAGAGAAGTGAATTCATCGATATCGTCGGGAATTGCAACTCTTTCAGGCTCGCCCGTGAATGTGGGAATGGGATTTCCGTCGTGGTTATATGTGTGGATGAAATGACCGAGACCTGCAAGTGAGGGATATGAGAAGGTGTATCTGTTGCAGGCTGTACCCTCTGCATCTGCGCTCTTGAGAATGCTCATCTTATATGAGAAATTGCCGTCTGCAAATGTCATCATGCCGCTGATTCTGGGTGTCCAGTTGGGTGAGTCGGGCTCGAATTCTCTTGTTTCAAGAGCCTGCTCAAAGGTCTTTCCGTCTTTAAGGAAGTCATAAACGGTATCGGTCTGGTCGCCGTTGGTAACAATAAGATTGTTTTCAAAAATTCTGATGGGGGAATAGATAATGAGTGAAGGGTCTTCAACCTTTGAAGCATCAAAGGGATGGATAACGATTTCGTCACCGTTTTCAATGAAAACTCTGTTTCTGCTGTTTTCGCTTCTGCCCATGATGAAATAAGCTGTTACAGCTTTCTTTGCGTCTGCACTCTTACCGATAACAATGCCTCTGCCGACATATGTGTTATCCTTGATAAGCTCGCCCATGTTGTTGATTTCGTAAATGCCCATTTATATCTTCCTTTCAAATAACATATACAATAATTTTATTATATAATACAATATTTGTCAATAAAATTAAATCTTGATTTTGGGATTTTTCCATTTGCCGCTTGCAACGAAAATTGCGCCGACAATTATGGAGGCTGCAGATGCAAGACCTGTTGCAAGACCGATTCCGTTGAAGCCGAGATCCGTGAGATTAACAATAAGATATGCAAACGGAACTCTGACAAGAATCGAGCTGAAGCAGGCGTTGAACAAAGCAAAATTTGTGTAGCCCGCACCGATTGCAAGACCGTTCATGCAGAAAACAAACGGAACAAAAATGTAGTCGAGAGCAATATATCTCATGTATTCTGCGCCGACTTCAAGAACTTCCTCGTTGGTATCGAAAAGTGAAATAATCTGCTGCGGGAAAAGCTGAACGATAACAAAAACAACCATCGATATTGCAAAAGCGATTCCCATGCCTGTCATCATTGTTTTCTTTGCTCTTTTTGCATCTCCTGCGCCGATATTCTGACCCGCCATTGATGAAACGGCGCTGCTCATTGCAAGTGCGGGGAGGATTGCGAATGAGTTGACCTTGCCGCCGATGCCCTGACAAGCGGATGCTATGTCCGCATTGGGGAGAGAGTTTACAAGAGCCGTAAGGGTAAGGAACGAAAATGAAACAACAACCTGCTGAACAGATGAGGGGAGTCCGAGCTTTAAAAGCATCTTCATTTTTGCTCCGTCGATTTTAAAATCGCTCTTTTTGTAGCCGACAAAGAAATGGTTTTTTGCAAGATAAATAACCGAAAGAACAACGCTGAGTGCCTGCGCACCGACCGTTGCGATTGCTGCACCTGCCGCACCCATTTTGAACGGACCGACAAGAATAATGTCAAAAATAATATTGACTACCGTTGCGATAAGCACAAAGTAAAGGGGTCTTTTCGAGTCACCCATGCCTCTGAGAATAGCACTTATAACGTTATATGCAAACATGAAAACCATGCCGGTCATGCATATCATATAATAATTGAATGCTTCTGTGTATGCAACCTCGGGGGTATTGAGAAGTCTTAACAGTGTGTCACCCAGAAGAAGCATAACCGCTGTGCAGATAATCGCAAGAATCATGTATGCAGTGAAAAGTGTTCCTATGGTTTTTCTCTGTTCTTCGAATTTCTTTGCACCGCCGTACTGTGCGATAAGCACCGTTCCGCCAACGGCAAGACCGAATGCCGCGCCCGTAACGAGAATATTTATCTGACTGCCTATGTTGACGCCCGTAATGCCGTGAGTGCCGCAGAGTCTGCCTACGATAATCATATCGGCAACGGAATAGAATGCCTGAAGAAGATTCGAAAGCAAAAAGGGAATTGAAAATTTGATAAGCTGTTTACCGACACTTCCTTGTGTCAGGTCCTGTCTGAATTTGTCTGCCATTATTTTTTGTCCTCCGTTTTGGGTTCTTTCATCGTAAGAGAAATTCTCTTTTTGGCGGCATCTGCCGCAATGACCCAGACGGTAACAATCTGTCCGACTTTGAGAACTTCTGAGGGGTGTTTTATATATTTGTTCGTTATCTGTGAAATATGAACAAGACCATCCTGGTGAACGCCGATATCAATGAATGCACCGAAATCGATAACATTTCTGACTGTGCCTTTGAGCTCCATGCCGGGAACAAGGTCCTTGATATCCATAACATCTGTTCTGAGCATCGGAGGGGGAAGCTCATCTCTGGGGTCTCTTGCAGGCTGAACAAGCTCCTTGACGATATCCTTGAGAGTCGGAACGCCGATACCGAGCTTTTCCGCAACTTTTTCTTCGCCGAGAGATTCAACAGCTGATGTTATATCCTTGATTTTTTCTGTTCCGATATCGTCAAGCGAATATGAAAAAAGCTTGAGCAAATCCTTTGCGGCTGAATAGCTTTCGGGATGAACGCCCGTATTATCAAGAACATTCTTGCTTTCGGGAACTCTCAGGAAGCCTGCACACTGCTCAAACGCCTTTGCACCGAGCTTCGGAACTTTTTTGAGCTGTGAGCGCTCTTTGAATTCGCCGTTTTCATCTCTGAAATCAACGATGTTTTTTGCAACCGTTGAATTGATGCCCGAAACTCTTGAAAGAAGGGGGGCAGATGCCGTGTTGAGGTCAACGCCGACAGAGTTAACCGCATCTTCGATAACGCCGTCAAGTGCGGCATCAAGCTCTTTCGGGGGCATATCGTGCTGATACTGACCAACGCCGATTGCCTTGGGGTCAATCTTAACAAGCTCTGCAAGGGGGTCCTGAAGACGTCTTGCAATTGAAACGGCGCTTCTGAGTGAAACGTCATACTGCGGAAATTCCTGAGCAGCAAGCTTTGATGCCGAATAAACCGAAGCACCTGCTTCGCTGACTACCATATATGAAACCTCAGCATCAATTTCACGGAGAACTTCGGCTGCAAAGATTTCTGTTTCCTTTGAAGCGGTACCGTTTCCGATTGAAATGCAGTTTACATTGTGCTTTGCAATAAGCTTTTTGGTAAGCTCCTTTGCCTGATTTCTCTGTGCATCGGAATGGGTGACATAGATAACGCCTGTGTCGAGAACTTTTCCCGTGGGTGCAACAACGGCAACCTTACAGCCTGTTCTGTAGCCGGGGTCAAGACCGATAACAACCTTGCCCTTGACGGGAGGTGCAAGAAGAAGCTCTTTTGTGTTGAGCGCAAAAACTTTGATTGCGCTTGCGGCAGCATTTTCAGTAAGCATATTTCTGATTTCACGCTCGATTGAGGGATAAATCAGTCTGTTATATGCATCTTCGCCTGCTTCACGAACAGCTTCCGTGCAGGGTGAACCCTCGGGATTGAGAGTTGCGCTTATGATAACATTCGACGCTTTGACTGCATCGAGAGTAACGCTGACTTTGAGGAATTTTTCCTTTTCGCCTCTGTCGATTGCAAGAACTCTGTGACCTGCGATTGTTTTGACGGGTTCGGAATAGTCATAATACATTGTATATACGCTGTCCGCATTGTTATCTGTCGCAGTTGAAGTGACAACGCCGATAACGCTGAAAAGATTGCGGAGCCTGCGACGGATATCCGCATCATCGGAAATGTTTTCCGCAATAATATCAAGTGCGCCTTTGAGTGCATCCTCTGCCGTTTCAACTCCTTTTTCGGGGTCGATGAAGCCTTCCGCAAGCTCAATGGGAGCAGGGGACTCCGCATTCTGCGCATAAATCGCATCTGCAAGAGGCTCAAGACCCTTTTCTCTTGCAACGGATGCTCTTGTTTTTCTCTTGGGACGGAAAGGTCTGTAAATATCCTCGATTTCCGCAAGAGTTGAAGCTGCATCAAGCTTTGCGGAAATTTCGTCGGTCAGCTTTTCCTGCGCTTCAATTGAAGAACGGACTTCTTCACGGCGTTTGTCAAGGTTTCTGAGGTATTCGAGCTTTTCGGAAAGCTCTCTGATAACCTGGTCATCAAGTGTGCCGTGAGCTTCTTTTCTGTATCGTGCAATAAAAGGAATGGTGTTTCCTTCATCGATAAGATTAACCGTGTTTTCAACCTGCCATTTCTGCAGACCGAAATGAGTGGTAAGTTCCTGAATAATATCCATTGATTTCTCTCCTTATTTTTTAAGCTGTCTTATATCTTTTCCGAGGAATAACAGAGAAACGTAATTGCCTATTATTCTGGAAGTAACTCTTTGTGTATATTTGTCTTCAAGCTCCGATTCGGTGAGGTTCGTGCTGATTATAACGGGCTTTGAACGGTTTATTCTTGTGTTGATAATATTGTAAAGTGCCGATGTGGTGAAGCTTGTGGCAAATTCCGAGCCGAGGTCATCGATTATGAGCAAATCGCAGTCGAGAAGCTCTTTTTCTCTTTCACCGTTGCCCGAAAAGCCGAACTTTTCTCTTTCGAGAGAGGTGAAAATATTCTGTGCCGAGTCGTAAATAACATTATATCCTTTTTCGGTAACAACATTTGCAATAGCAAGGGAAAGATGTGTTTTTCCAAGACCCGTTGCACCGTGCATATAAAGACTTTCGGATTCGCTGTCAAAATCTTCCGCATAGCATCTGCAGTATTCGGCAACGCTTTTCATTCTGTTCTGAGGCGATATACCGAGATTCTGATCAACGGGCAGGGGATAATAGTTGATATCAAAACTGTCAAAGGTGCATTTTGCACTTGCCGAAACCGCCGCAAGCTCCTGCTTTGCCGTTTCTTTCAACAGCTCTTTTCTGCATTCGCACACATAGCCGCCCGAGAATCCCGTGTCGCTGCATTTTTTGCAGGTGTAGGGGATTTCAAGATAATCCTCGGGATATCCGTTTGAAGTGAGAAGTTTTTTGATGTTGTCCTGAATTGCAAGGTTAATTTTTGAAAGCTGATTTATGTATTCTTCGGCATTCTCACCCATGCCGATTCCTTTTATAACTGCAAGACCCGTCTGTGCAAGTTCTGCTTCATACTTTGTTATTTCGGGAATCCTCTCCGAAATTTCAAGCTTTCTTGCAAGCTGAATACGCTCGGCTTTTTTTCGCCTTTTTTCAAGAGTCTGTGCAGCTTTTATGTATGTCTGATTGCTGTAGCTCATTATTTCTTCTTCCTTTCGTATTTCAGCTCGCCGTGAAGCGACTGCTCTTTGAATTTGTCGAGGTCATATGACGCCTCGTTGCCCGTGTGTGCTTTGGAAACGGACTTTTTATCCTTTTGTTCTTCCGCAGCCTTTTCAACATCGTCGGGAGTTCTGAAGCCTTTTTCATGCCAGCTTGCAAGGATTTTGTCTATGTAAGGCATACTGAGCTTTGAGGTGTGGTTTGCCATTTCTTCGTAAGCAAGCAAAATCATATTGATATTGAATTTCCATTCGTTGCTCCAACGGCGCAGATATTCCGTCTGCTTGACCGTGGGACGGGGATTGGTTATGCCTGCGTTTTTTGCGAATTCATTCCATACTGTATTTGCTTTTTTGAGAATTGCAATCTGTTCCGCCGCTTTTTCGAGAGTGTCGATTTCTCTTGAACCCCAATCTCTGCCGACTGCTTCAAGATATGCATAATTTGATTTTCCGATTGAAACGCAGTAGTCAATCATCATAAATAAAACTTCCGTGGGCAGACCGTAGTGGTCATGAAGAAGAAGAAGTGTGCATTGACCGTCGTAGCCGATTGTTTTACCGAGAAGCTGCTGCGCTTCATTGAAAAGATGACCGATTTCGGGAGACTCCTCAATTCTTTCAAGGATTTCTCTGCTCGAAGGCTTTGAAGGAGTAACGGGCGCAAGCTCGATTATCTTTTTTTCTGTGGTATGTTCTTCTTTTGCGGATTCAACAGGTGCGACTGCGGCTGTTTCGCCGTTTTGAGAAAGAACACCTGTCAGAACCCAATACTGAAGATAATCCGCAGCATCCGACTGATTCATTTTCAACGCCTTGCACATTTCGGTTATATCCGGATTATCCGTTGAATTGCGGAGAATCCAGAGCAGCACCTTAAGCTGGTCGCCGTTTGCAAGACGGATATGCTTGTCCACAATATCCGTGGGAACGGCAAATATTGACTTGAAAACCGAGGGGTTAACAGAATAGCTCATAACAATTCTCCGTTTCAAAATTTTCGCATTACATACTATTATACAATTTTTTCGATTGAAATGGAATAAGAAAAAAGCAAAAAAGATGTGTTTTCGGAATATTCTATATTATAATGTAATAAATCACAATACATTGTGTTTTAACAAACCGTCAGACACAATAATGTCGGCAAAAGTTACAAAAGGTAATCGCCGAATAAATCGGGTTACGATTATCAGCGAGATAGTTTATTGTCAGAAACGCCAAAAATACTCGTTAATACACAAAGTATTGCCTGCATTTTTTGATGTTTCTGACGGAAAAATAGCCGTTGAGAATTGTGACATCGATTATTTGGCGGTTACATAGGGAGAAGAAAAAGAGACTGCCGAAGCAGTCTCTTAATCATTGCGTTTAAAATCAAACGGCTCTTGTAACCTTACCGGAGCGAAGGCATCTTGTGCAAGCGTGAACTCTCTTGGGAGTACCGTTAACAACAGCCTTAACTCTCTTTACGTTGGGCTTCCATGTTCTGTTTGAACGTCTGTGTGAGTGGGAAACCTGAATGCCGAATGACACATCTTTACCGCAGAAATCGCATTTTGCCATGTGTCACACCTCCTTTGTTTTACTCATTAACAGATGATATATTAACAGATTGCAAAGCAAATTGCAAGTGTTTTTTTTATTTTTTTATACTAAATTTTAAATAAACCGAAAGTTTGCAAAAAATATTTAAAAATCCTCTTGCATTTTCAGAATTAATGGTATATAATGCATACAGAACATTTGTTTGACAGGACTTTTTGGAGGTATGAAAATGGCAGATAAGAAGAAAGCTCTTGAAACAGCCCTTGCTCAGATTGAGAAGGCATACGGCAAAGGAACAATCATGCGTCTGGGCGAAAACAACGGTATGAATGTTGAAGCAATTTCCACGGGTTCAATCGCTCTTGATGCCGCAACGGGTATCGGCGGTCTGCCCAAGGGAAGAATCATAGAAATATACGGTCCCGAATCATCGGGTAAAACAACTCTCGCCCTGACTGTTGTTGCTCAGGCACAGAAGGGCGGCGGTGAAGCTGCATTTATCGATGCAGAACACGCTCTTGACCCTGCTTATGCGGCAAATCTCGGCGTTGATGTTGATGCACTCCTCGTTTCTCAGCCCGATAACGGTGAGCAGGCTCTCGAAATCGCAGAGGCTCTTGTCCGTTCAGGCGCACTTGATGTTGTTGTTATTGACTCTGTTGCAGCTCTCGTTCCCCGTTCGGAAATCGAAGGTGAAATGGGCGATTCCCATGTCGGTGCTCATGCAAGACTCATGTCGCAGGCTCTCAGAAAAATCGCAGGTGCCGTTGCAAAGTCAAACACTATCATTATTTTTATTAATCAGCTTCGTGAAAAGGTCGGCGTTGTTTACGGAAATCCCGAAGTAACAACAGGCGGCCGTGCGCTCAAATTCTATTCGACAATGAGAATTGATGTCCGCCGTGTTGAATCTCTCAAGGGTGCAGGCAGCGAAATCATCGGTAACAGAACAAAGTGCAAAATCGTAAAGAACAAGGTTGCTCCTCCGTTCAAGGATGCCGAATTTGATATTCTTTACGGCAGAGGAATTTCCAAGGAAGGCGAAATGGTTGACCTCGGAGTCAAATTTGATGTTATCCAGAAAAGCGGTGCGTGGTTCTCCTACGGCGATATGCGTCTGGGTCAGGGCAGAGATAATGTAAGAGAGCTGTTCTCAAATTCACCTGAACTTGCGCAGGAAATTGAAGCAAAAATCAATGCCGCCATGCTTGAAGCTGCAGCTGCAGCAAAGGTCAAGAAACCTGCAAGACCTGCCATTCCCGCACCTCCTGCTCCCGAACCGACAACAAAAGCCGGCGCGAGAGCAAAGCTTGATATAGTTGTTGACGACGACGAATAATTATGAAAATCAGCATAAATCAGGGTAAACAGAATAAAATTCATGTTCTTTGCGACGGAGAATATGTGTTTACCGTTGATGCCGAATACTGGTTCAGCAGTCCGTATCACGGCAGAAGCAATATTGAAGATGAAGAGGAGTTGGCGGCTTTTTTTGAAGCCGTCGGCTCCCGTTGCGCTTTCATAGCGGGTCTCCGGCTATTATCCTACCGTGACCACAGTGAAAAAGAGCTGATTAATAAGCTCTGTCAGAAGGGGCACAAAAGAGAATATGCCGAGAAAGCCTGCACAAGTCTGAAGGATTACGGATACATCAATGATGAACGCTATGCGCAAAACCTCGCCGAAAGCCTTGTTGAAAGAAAAGGTCTGAGTATAAGAGGGGTTAAAAACGAGCTTTATCATAAGGGGATTTCAAGGGAAATTGCCGAAAATATTGTCGAAGGTCTTGACTTTGACCCCGTTTTGCGTATTATAGATTTAATAAACACCAAATATTCACGCTGTCTGTCAGATGAAAAAGGGATGAAAAGAATGATTTCATCTCTCCAGCGCCTCGGCTATAAGTGGTCGGATATAAACAGCGCACTTCGGCAGATTGAAATTGAAACGGAGGATTTTGGCGATGTATAAAATAGGAATGATTTCTTTGGGTTGCCCCAAAAATCAGGTTGATGCCGAAAGAATGCTTGCTCAGCTTGATAAAAACGGATTCGAGATTGCGGATTGCTACGACGGCGTTGATGCTGTTATAGTCAACACCTGCGGATTCATCGATGCGGCAAAGCAGGAGGCAATTGAGAATATTCTCGAAATGGCACAGCTCAAGGAAGAAGGTCTTGTTAAAAATATTATCGTAACGGGCTGTCTTGCCCAGCGTTACAAAGAAGAAATTCTTGCCGAAATTCCCGAAACCGATGCAATTATCGGAATAGGTGCCAACGGAAATATTGCAGATATCGCAAAAAAGGTTATAGAAGGCGATAAGATTTTTGAAATGCCGTCAAATACCGAATTGCCCCTCGTCGGAGAAAGACTTCTCACAACTCCCGAGCATTGGGCATATCTTAAAATTGCCGACGGCTGTTCAAACCGATGCACTTACTGCGCAATTCCCTCAATAAGGGGTGATTTCAGAAGTGTTGAGTTTGAAACGCTTATCGAAGAAGCAAAGGCTCTTGCCGATGCAGGCACAAAGGAGCTTATTCTTATAGCGCAGGATACAACAAGCTACGGTATCGACCTTTACGGAAAGCTCCGTCTTCCCGAACTGCTTGATGCTCTTTGCGAAATCGACGGTATTGAATGGATTCGTATGCTCTATTGCTATCCCGATAAAATTACCGATGAACTCATTGAAACCATGGCACGTCAGCCCAAGGTTCTTCATTATATCGATCTTCCGCTTCAGCATTCCGATGACGGTATGCTCAGAGCCATGAACAGAAGAGGTGACAGTGCACATATCCGTTCCGTCATTTCAAAAATCCGAGAAGCCATGCCCGATGCGGTTATCAGAACAACATTCATCGTCGGCTTCCCCGGAGAAGGCGAAAAGGAATTCGAAAATCTTGCCGAATTTGTCAATGAAATTGAATTTGACCGTCTCGGCTGTTTCTCATTCTCACCTCAGGAGGGAACACCTGCCTTTGATTTTGAAAATCAGGTTGAAGAAGATGTGAAGCTTCGCAGAGGCGAGATTATCATGCAGGACCAGCTTGAAATCGTAACCGTCAAAAATCATGAGAGAATCGGAAAAACATACCGTGTTATCGTTGAGGATTATGACGGCTATTCAGACAGTTATTCCGGCAGAACATATATGGATGCGCCCGAAATTGACGGAGTTATTTCGTTCACAACTGAAAATCATTATGAGGTCGGAGAGTTTGCCGATGTTGAAATTATCGGAATGAATGATTATGACCTTATCGGAAAGGATATAAAAAGCTGAAAATGAATTTACCCAATAAATTAACGGTTATCCGCATGATTCTTACGCCGTTTTTTCTTGCGGCAATGCTTATTGAATTCAGATATCATTATCTTGCTGCGCTCATTATTTTTTCGGTTGCATCCATAACCGATTTTCTTGACGGCAATATTGCAAGAAAACATAATATTGTAACAACATTCGGAAAGCTTTGCGACCCCGTTGCCGATAAAATGCTGACAACCGCTGCGCTTCTCGCTTTCATGCAGCTCGGTCTTTGCAGCATCTGGGTTGTTATGATTGTTCTGACAAGAGAATTCCTTGTTACATCTTTCCGCCTTGTTTCGTCGGCGCAGGGAGTTGTTATTCCTGCAGGCTTACTCGGAAAAATCAAAACCGTAAGCCAGATGGTTTTCTCAATTCTTATTATGCTCGGTCTGTTTATCAACGAGTTTGTTCCGTTTGATTTTGAAGTTTTTTCGCTCATTTCAAACATTCTCCTCTGGATAACAGCCGTTCTGACTGTTGTTTCGGGAATAAAATATATTATTGACGGCAAAAAAGTGATTGACTTTTCGAAATAAAAAACATATAATATTTCAGATATCAGAAAATGCAATCGTCGGGAGAGTAACCGTTTTCGGACATATCAGAGAGGAAGCAGGCAGCTGAAAATGCTTCTTATGTTGATTTCGGTGAAATGCACCCGCCGGCACACAGGGGGAAAAACAGTATCTCTGTGCGTATGGCTGCGTTAAAGCTGCTCGGTTCGGAGTTTTCTCCCGACCAACGAGTTATAAACAGGAGTGGAACCGCGTTTATTACGCCTCCGTAGTCATGGACTGACTGCGGAGGTTTTTTGATTTTAAGGGTGTGATATATTGTTCAAGCAACTAAGAGAAGACATTGCCTGCGTCAAGGACAGAGACCCTGCAGCACGTTCGGCGCTTGAAATTCTGTTTCTCTATCCCGGACTCAAGGCGATAAGGCTTCACAGACTTGCCAATAAATTCTATAACACAAAGATGTATTTTGCCGCAAGATGGTTATCCCAGCGCGCATCAAAGAAAACGGGCGTTGAAATTCATCCTGCCGTCGAAGTGGGAAAAAGATTTTTCATTGACCACGGAACGGGTGTTGTTATCGGTGAAACGGCTGTTATCGGGGATGATGTTACGATTTATCAGGGCGTAACCCTCGGCGGTACGGGTAAAGACACGGGAAAAAGACATCCTACTATAGGCAACAATGTTATGATAGGCGCAGGTGCAAAGGTTCTCGGTCCTTTGGTAATAGGCGATAATTCAAGAATTGCGGCAGGTGCGGTTGTTCTTGCGGATATACCCCCGAATTCAACGGCGGTCGGCGTTCCTGCAAGAGTTGTCAAGCGTGACGGCGTCAGGGTTGACGACCTCGATCAGGTTCATGTGCCCGATCCGGTTGCCCAGGAAATCGCAAGGCTCGAAAATGAAATAAATATTCTCAAAAGTCAATTGGAGGTAAAATAAATGAAGATTTTCAACACATTAACAAGAGAAAAAGAAGAATTCAAGCCCATAAAAGAGGGAGAGGCAAAAATCTATGCCTGCGGCCCCACGGTTTATAACTTCATCCATATCGGTAATGCAAGACCCATCTGTGTTTTCGATGTTCTGAGAAGATATCTCGAATACAGAGGCTATAACGTAACCTTTGTTCAGAACTTCACCGATATCGATGATAAGATTATCAAGAGAGCAAACGAAGAAGGCTCAACATTCACCGAAGTTTCCGAAAAGTATATCGAAGAATTCTGGACCGATGCAAAGGGTCTTAATTTCCGCCCTGCAACAATTCATCCCAAGGCAACCAAAAACATCGATAAGATTATCGAAATCGTTTCGGGTCTTATAGAAAACGGCCATGCATACGAGGTTGACGGCGATGTTTATTTCAGCCCCAAAACCTTTGATGAATACGGCAAGCTGTCACATCAGCCTCTTGAAGAACTCGAGGCAGGCGCAAGAATCATGGTTGGCGATATAAAGAAAGAACCCATGGATTTTGCACTCTGGAAATCGGCAAAGCCCGGTGAACCCTATTGGGAATCACCCTGGGGAAAGGGCAGACCCGGCTGGCATATCGAATGCTCTGCAATGGTGTGCAGATATCTCGGCGAAAGCATTGATATTCACTGCGGCGGTCAGGACCTCATCTTCCCTCACCATGAAAACGAAGTTGCGCAGAGCGAATGCTTCACGGGCAAACCCTTTGCAAATTACTGGATGCATAACGGCTATATCAATGTTGATAACGTCAAGATGTCAAAGTCTCTCGGCAACTTCAAGACCGTTCGTGATGTTGCAAATGTTTACGGCTATGAACCCATCCGTTATCTCATGATTTCATCTTCATACAGAAGCCCCATTAACTACAGTATTGACATCATTGAGCAGTGCAAGGCTTCTCTTTCAAGACTTTACACCTGCCGTGACAGCATTGATTTTGAAATCAAGAATGCTGCGGAAGGTGAGCTTAACGCTGAAATCAAGGCACAGCTTGACAAGAGAGTGACACAGTTCATCGACGCTATGGATGATGACCTCAACACGGCCGACGGTATTGCCGCAGTATTTGAGCTTGTAAGAGATATCAACTCCCTTGTTATCGGTAAGGGTGAATCAAAGGCAACCGCAGAATATGCCGCAAAGATTTTTGATGAGCTGACAGGCGTTCTCGGTCTTGTTTATAACCGTAAAACAGAAGCTCTCGACGAAGATATCGATGCCATGATTGAAGCAAGAACTCAGGCAAGAAAAGATAAAAACTGGGCAGAAGCTGACAGAATCAGAGATGAACTTAAGGCAATGGGCATTGTTCTTGAAGATACAGCTCAGGGTGTTAAGTGGCACAGAGAATAATATGAAAATACTGAATTTCGGTTCATGCAATATTGATATCGTCTGCAGTGTTGACCATATAGTCAGACCGGGCGAAACCGTATCCGCAGCAAGCGTTGAACATTTTGTGGGCGGTAAAGGCCTCAATCAGTCTGTTGCTCTTGCAAACGCAGGTGCAGAGGTTTATCATGCGGGATGCATCGGCAAAGACGGTGAAATTCTCCGTTCATTTATGGAAAACGCAGGTGTTAACCTAAAGTATCTCCGTGTGACCGACGGAAAATCGGGTCAGGCAACCATTCAGGTTGATAAAAACGGTGAAAACGCAATATTTCTGTATAAAGGTGCAAACCACGAAATAACGCAAGAATATGCCGATTCTGTTTTGGCAGATTTTTCGGACGGAGATTTTCTTGTTCTTCAGAATGAAATCAATAATGTCAAGTATATTGTTGAAAAGGCGTATGACAGGGGAATGAAGATTTTCTTCAATCCTGCGCCGTTCAATGAGGTTGCGGAAAATATTGACCTTTCGAAGCTTTATTGCATTATTCCCAACGAAACGGAATGTTCGGGTTATGTCGGCTCTGAAGGCTACGAACCGTTTGCTGATTTTATACGAAATAATTATCCGGATTTAACGGCGGTCATAACTCTCGGAAAAGACGGATGTGTTTACATTGATAAGGATAATGAGATAATTCAGTCTGCATATTCCGTCAGAGCTGTTGACACAACTGCGGCAGGTGATACTTTTGTCGGATATTTTGTTGCCGAAATAAGCAGAGGAAAAGCTCCCTGCGATGCAATAAAAACCGCTTGTGCAGCATCTGCGATAACAGTTTCAAGAAAAGGTGCAGCGCCGTCAATACCGAAGTATGACGAGGTAACCGCATTTTTAAGCGAATAAACGATTGACCGTACAAGCGTTTTGCCTGTACGGTCATTTTTTATTTGTTGTAGTGTTTTTCTATTTTATCGTATTCTTCATCCGTAATCTCGATTATGCCGCCGTGCTTGAAGCCGTAGGGGAATGAAAAGCTTTCGTCTGACCTTCTGAAATCGGCATTGCCGGGTTTATCCGAAACAAACGGCACATAACCCATTTTTTCTTTTTCACAGCCGAAAAAATCAAGCATCAGACACCATCGACCGTCGGGAAGAACAAGAGTTGTTGCTCCTTCATATGAGCCGGGATTTCCGAGAGATTCCATATATTCTTCAAAAGCCTTGTCATGCTCATAGGGTCCGTAAAGATTTTCGGAGGTTGCGTGCATATTCATCGGAGGATGGTCAGCATTCTTATAAAACAGATGATATGTTCCGTCAAACTTGACGAGATGGGTGTCAAGAATTTCGTTATCCTTTGTGAAGAACAGCTTCGGCTCCGAAAAGCTTTCAAAATCCTTGGTGGTACAGCAGAAAATCGACATATGAGTGAAATTATCTTCCGCAAGAGTTGAACCCCAATGAATGAGATATTCGTCATTGATTTCATCATAGAATATTTCGGGCGCCCATAAACAGCCGAAATCATCTCTGCCGAAATAAATTCTTTTCTGTTCCGAAAATGTTATGAAATCATCGGTTTTCCACAAACAAAGGCATTTGCTGCCTGTTGAATTGACCTCTTTCCAGTTGACCTGATAGTTTTCATCCATTCGGTATGCGATTGATAAATCCGTTGTCAGAATAACAAAACCGCCTGTTTTCAGTCTGATGACTTCGATGTCACGGCAGCCTTTTTCGCCCATGGTGCTTGTCAGAATCGGTTCGCCGTTGTTGAGCTGTGTCCAGTTGAAGCCGTCTTTGCTGAGTGCAAAATAAACCTGCTCTCCGTCGGGAGTTATCTTTTCTCTGAAGTGTGAAAACAAATATGCCATAAATCTCAACCTCTTTTCATGGCAATAATAACATATAAATTAAGAAAAGTCTATTCAATTTTTATTATAAATATTGCAAAAAAATCTGTGATATGTTATTTTATCAATATAACAAAAGGCAGGTGAGGCTATGTCAGCATTAAGAGAAAATGTTGAAACAACGTCTGATAATTCCGTTCTTCTTAAAAACAGACGGTTTGTCGGAACGAAAGAAACCGTTGCTTACGTTCTTGAAGATACTGCAGCGAGCCTGAATATCAACGATTTTAAAGACAGATACATATACGATGTTGTTAAAATCGATTTCAGCTATCTTGCAATCCAGAACATTGTTGCAACCGTATGGGATACTTTTAATGACACATTTATCGGTGTTATCGTTGAAAAAACGAGAACCCGTTGGGGTAAGTTCAGACCGTATCTTCTTCTCGGTCAGCTCCCTCTCACAATTCTCGGTTTGTGGTATTGGCTCATTCCTTTTATCTTTGTCGATACTCCGGGAGACTATCTTCCCAAGTGGATTTTTTATTTTGCAATGTCGATTATTACCGAAACGGCAAACACCTTTACGGCAATTGCCCGTTCAGGATTCGGTTCAACGATAACGCCCGAGCCATTGGTCCGTTCAAGGCTTATTGCAACGGCAAATCTGATGTCGCATTTTGTTGAAGATGTTCCGAAACAGATTTTCGGTATTATCTATGACCTTGTAATCAATGACAAGATAAAAATCAAGCTTCCGAAGCTTTTTGCAGGCTTCGGTGTGTCATTTGCTGTTCTCGGTGCGGCATTCTGTATGTACTTCTTTTTAACAACAAGAGAGAGAGTTGCGCAGACAATCAAAAAGCCGAGCGTAATTCAGGGACTCAAGGCCATCGTAACCAACAAACCGATGTTTATTCAGGTCCTTTCATCGTTCCTTTCGGGATTCAGTATCGGCTCGAGCAGAACTAATTTCTATATCGACGTTATCGGTTCGATAACCTGGAAAACAATTGTCGGTATTCCCGCATTCCCGATTAAGTTCATCAGCTACGGTTTTGTTGAACCTCTCCGAAAGCGTTTCTCAACGAAAGCACTCTGGATTCTCGAGGATGCATGGACCGATGCGCTGTGGATGATTGTTTTCGGCATAGGCTCAATCAATAAGAACTTTATGCGCAAAGCCATTATTCTTCCGCTTATGGGTATAGAAGAAATATTCGAAATGTGTGTTTACGGCTTGAGACGAGTTATTCCCGCAGAAATCAGCAACGAATCCATGGACTACTGTGAATGGAAAAACGGCTACCGTGCAGAGGCGATGATAGGCGTTGCTCAGTCAACAATCGCAAAGCTTCAGCAGGCTGTTATGGGAAGCATCAACAGCATTGTTATGAAGAAGGTCGGATATATCCAGGGACTAAAAGTCGGAACTCAGTCAGATAAAACAAAGTGGTGGATTTTCGCTCTCGGAACCGGTATCCCCATCATAACAAGCAGTCTGGGTATCATCCCCAAATTCTTCTATCCTCTTTCGGCAGAAAAGCGTGACCTTATGTATAGTGAGCTTCGCGAAAGAAGAAGCAGGGTTGCGGATAAGATGAACAAGGCAACAACTGCCGAAGAAGTGGCGGAAATCGCTGACTCACAGTTCATCGTAAAATAACAAATCAAGCGGACTCTGATAGATACGATGTTGGAGTCCGCAAAATATTATAAGGGAGATTAACAATGAAAAAGATAAGAAGCTTTATTGCAATTCTCATTGCAGCCATAACCGTTTTTACCTGCATGGTCAACGCATATGCAATGCCTCTTGATAAAGGAATTGAAGAACTCAAAAAACAGTTTGTTTTTGGTGAAGGACCCAAGGCAGGAAAATATTCTGTTGACTACCGCTATTATTCACCCGTTAAGGAAAATGATAACAAGAAATACCCCCTTGTTGTTTGGCTTCACGGCATGGGTGACGGCTCAAGCGAAGGTGCTCAGGTTATGAAAAGCAACGTCGCATTCTGGGCAAGCGATGAATTTCAGTCCCGTTTTGACCCTGCAGGAGGTGCATTTATTCTCTGCGCACGTTCAAGAGAAGAGGATAATATTTACTGGGGTAACAGCATGATTGAACCCCTCAGAGCAGCGATTGAAGATTTTATCGCAAAGAACAAGGATAATGTTGATTTGTCGAGAATCTATGTCGGCGGTTATTCCATGGGCGGAAAAATGACTCTCAAAATGGCAATTGCATATCCCGAAATGTTTGCCGCAGCATTCCCTATTTGTCCCGCATGGTCACCTTCCGATGAACTCATTTCAAACATCTCCGATATGCCTGTCTGGATAATTTCAAGCACAAGAGATCCTCTTGTCAACTATTTCTTTGCCGTTTCTCCCACTTTTGAAGCAATTGCAAAGGCATCGAAGGTTGCCGAAGATTGCAGATTATCAACTCTCACAAAAGTCTGCTATCACGACGGCGAAAAGACTTCAAGCAGCCATCACGCATGGTTTGCCGTGAATTATGATTTGTTCTCAATCGATAACGGCGACTATCCGTATATGTCCACGGTAAACGGTCTCGGCGAAGAAGTGAAGCTCTCCTATCCCAACGGCATGATTTCATGGCTCACAAGCCACACCTCGGATTATGACGGCACTCCCATTGAAGGCATGGGCAACATAACTCCCGAGGACAGCACGGATAACCTTATTGATCTCGGATTTGCAGAATTCTTCGAAATTCTTTTCAAAGCGATTGCAAGCCTGCTGACCTTTAAAATCTGACAAACAGCCCCCGACGGTTAATTCCGACGGGGGCATTATCTTTTACTTATCCTTTTTCTTTTTGATGATTATAGTCACAACAGCCGAAAGCGCAAGAGCTGCAAATGCGGCAATTCCTGCATTGGTTGAACCCGTTGAAGGAACTTCAACATCGGGTTTGTTTGAGTTGTCCTTGATTTCCGACCATTTTGCTTCAAAGGTCAGATTGCTCTTCGGCATCTTTTCGGGGATGTCGGGTGTCCAGCCTTCAAACTTATATCCGCTTTTCGAGGGATTTGCCGGAACGGATATCTTATCGCCTGCATGGTGCTTATAGGTCTTATAAACCGAACCGTCAACCTTATAAGTAACCGTGTAGGATTTTTTGATGTTTGAAACAACTCCGAGTATTGCTATAATTCCGCCGATAACGGAAACGCCCGTTATTGCTGCACCTGCAATTGCCGCCATAATACCGCCTGCAATAACAGTACCGCCTATAACGATTGTGACAAAGTCCTTGTCAATTTCCCATGTTGCCTTGAATTCAAGGTCTTCCGAGGGCATTTTTTCGGGAACTTCAGGATTCCAGCCCTTGAATTTGTGAGCGAACTTTTTGGGGTTTTCGGGAACGGGAATTTTCTCGCCCTCTCTTACCTCGTAAGCCTCATATGTTTTGCCGTCTACGAGATAAACAACATTTCCGTTTCTGAGCCATTTGGCGGTGAACACAATATCGTTTGCAGGTACGGTTGAATAATCATAAACATTGCTTCCGTTTTTATCAAACCAACCCGCAAAAACATGGCCGTCTTTCTTGGGGTCGGCAGGAACGGTCTGAGCGATGTCCGAACCGTAAAGTGCAGGTTTAACAATTGTTTCGCCGTCAACAACATAGCTGACATTGAAGCTCATGACTTCCCATGAAGCATAGGCTTTCAGGTCGTTTGACGGCATTTTATCGGGAACGGGAATTGCCTTTCCGTTTTCTTCGCCGAGAATCCATCCTGCGAACTTAAAGCCGTCTTTTTTGGGTTCTTCGGGATGTACGATTGTTTCACCGGCTGCGTATTTCTTTTCATCGCCGTACTGTTCTTTTTCATTGAGATAATAGGTGATACCGTATTTCACATTTTCGGTGTTACCGTTGTTTTCTTCACCGTCGGTTTCGGGCTTTGTTGTTGTTCCGGTATCGTCAGGTGAGGTGGTATCGCTGTTTTCCGGTTTTGTTGTTTCGGGTTCCGTGGTTTCTGCTTCGGTTGTTTGCGGAACGGTTGTTTCGACTTCTTCGGGTGCTGTTGTCTGTTCGGCAACCGTTGTTTCGACCGTGGTGACCGTCTGCGTGGTTGTTTCCTCTGCCGCAAAGCCCGATAAAGGCGTTACCGACAGTATGCATGCCATTGACAGAACAACGGCAAGCAAGCCTTTCAATTTGTTTTTCATTTGTTTTCCTCCGTTATACGAATTTTGATTAAAGACAGAGCTTCGGAGTCTGCCTCTGAATCCGGTTCATTATACTTTGCATCAGGTCTGTTCGTCAATGCAAAACGGAGAATTACAAACATTTACTAATTCTATATCAGAATTATTCGCTCTTTTTCCCAAAGGATATTTTGCTTTCCGTTCCGTCAAGCAGACGCGCAAAGTTTTCGGAATGTTTAATGATTATCAGCGCTGAACACCCTGCAGCAAAAACAAAATGAAGGATTCTGTTTTCGTCGGAAATAAAGTATGCAAGCAGGGGATAAACTGCGGCGCATATTCCCGAAGAAAGCGAAACGGTTTTCGATAAAACAACCGAAACAGCAAAAATCCCGATCAGAATAAAAGCGGTTAACGGCATAATCGCCATTGCACAGCCGAGTGCGGTTGCAACGCCTTTTCCGCCTCTGAAACCGAAAAAAACGGGGAATATATGACCGAGCTGAACAAAAAATCCCGAAACGGGAATGCAGATATATTCCGCATTGAAATAAGAAACAAAAATTCCTGCAATGATGACTGCGATGATTCCTTTGAGAAAGTCAAAAAAGAAAACAGTCAAACCTGCCTTTTTTCCGAATGTACGCAAGGTGTTTGTTGCTCCTGCATTACCGCTTCCCGAATTACGGATATCTTTGCCGAAGAAAACTTTTGAAACGATAATTGCAGAGCTGATACTGCCGAGAAGATATGATATTACGGCGCTCGATATAACAAAAAACATTTTCATCACCGTGGATATTATTTCACGGTAATGAAAATTTATCATAAAAATATTTACAGCGTTTTTCATTTATTTAAAGATTATCGGAATTTTTTGTGTATTGACGGTTAAATAATTATGAACATGAAAAAAGTGTGCCGAAACAAATCGACACACTTTTGATTATTTATTAACCTTGTTTCTTATTTCTTCGATACTCATTTCGGTGAGAGTGCCATTTTTTGCAAGAAAGCATTTCTTACCGAGCTCAAAAATATGAATATCGTTTTTCAGAGAATCCGAATAAACATTGATAAATTCCGCATCCGGAAGTTTTTCCGCAAGTCTTATAGGCTTTTGTTTATCCTTGCAGTTGAAACCGGTTATTTCGCCTGTTTTCGGATTCATCCTTGTTGCAATCATAACATCAACCTTGTATTCATCGCAAATCGGCTTAAGAAAGAATTCGGGAGATGCAGAGCAGACAACAATCGGTCTTTCTCTGTTTTCGGGATTGAAAATCGGATAAATTCTTTTTTTCTGATTTTTCCAGAATTGAACCGCCATTTTTTCTCCGTCAATGAATCTGAGAAAAGCAAAGCATCTTCCTTTGAATTTATCGCCGAAACCGAGAAAGAAAAG
>JAZSAH010000225.1:0-13296 GCA_045601745.1 Acutalibacteraceae bacterium | reverse complement strand
TATAGACTGATAAAAAAAGACGGAAAAGCAAGAAGAGGAGAATTTGTTACCGTTCACGGAACGGTTCAGACTCCTGCTTTTATGAATGTTGCAACATGCGGTGCAATCAAGGGCGCTTTATCTGCAATTGATTTAAAAGATATCGGCTGTCAAGTGATGCTTTCAAATACTTATCATCTTCATGTAAGACCCGGTGATAATCTTGTTCGTGATATGGGCGGACTTCATAGATTCACCTCGTGGGAAGGTCCTATTCTTACAGACAGCGGCGGTTTTCAGGTTTTTTCTCTCGCTTCATTGAGAAAAATCAAAGAAGAGGGCGTTTATTTTCAATCACATGTTGACGGAAAACATATTTTCATGGGTCCTGAAGAAAGCATGAGAATTCAGTCAAATCTCGGTTCAACGATTGCCATGGCATTTGATGAATGTGTTGAAAATCCTGCAAAATATGAATATTCAAAGCAGTCCTGTGAAAGAACAACACGCTGGCTTATCCGTTGCAAGGAAGAGATGAAAAGACTCAATTCTCTGCCTGAAACAATCAATAAAAACCAGCTCCTTTTCGGTATTAATCAGGGTTGCACCTTTGATGATTTACGCGTTGAACATATGAAAGAAATCGCAAAGCTTGATCTTGACGGTTATGCAATCGGAGGTCTTGCCGTCGGTGAGCCGAAAGAGGATATGTACCGCATTATTTCTGCGGTTGAACCTCATATGCCGACGGATAAAATCCGTTATCTCATGGGTGTCGGCACTCCCGGCAATATCATTGAGGCTGTTTACAGAGGTGTTGACCTTTTCGACTGTGTTATGCCCAGTAGAAATGCAAGACACGGGCACCTTTTTACTAAAAAAGGTATTATTAACCTCAATAATAAAAAGTATGAAAAAGATCCTCTGCCGATTGACCCCGAATGCAGTTGTCCTGCTTGCAGAAGCTTTTCAAGGTCATATATCAGACATCTATTCAAAGCGAAGGAAATGCTTGCAATGCGTCTTTGCGTTATTCATAATCTGCATTTCTATAATATGCTCATGCAGGAAATCCGTGACGCAATTGAAAGCGGAACTTTCGATGATTACAGAGAAAAATACGTTGATTTGCTTGATACAAGAATTTAATTTCAATTATTTTAAATTTCCTATTGCATATTTAATTTGGTTAATGTATAATATTTGCATTATGTTTTGGAGGTTATACCTATGAACTTTATTTCTCTTATGGCACAGATGACCGGCGGCGCAGAAGGCGGTGCTCAGCAGAATCCCATGTCAATGGTTATCATGATGGCTGCTCTTTTCGGCGTTATGTATTTCGTAATGATCAGACCCCAGAAGAAAAAGCAGAAGGAAGAACAGAATATGCGTGACAACATCCAGGTCGGCGATGAAATAACAACAATCGGCGGCATCGTTGGTCGTGTTGTTACAGTTAAAGAAGATTCTCTTATCATCGAAACCGGTGCGGACAGAAACAAGATGAAGATCACACGCTGGGCTGTTTCACAGAATAATACAGCCAACGAAAAGCTTGAAGCTGAAAGACAGGCCGCAAAGGAAGCTGCAGAAGCTGAAAAGCAGAAGAAGATGGAAGAAGCTGCTGAAAACAGCAAGAAAAACAGAAAGAAGTCCAAGAAAAAGGACGATACTTTCGATTCATAATCCGAATAAACAATTAACTTCTCTCATATTATTTAACAGTAATATGAGGGGAGTTTTTTTATGCCGAATAATGCAAAGAACAGCCGTTCAAAAGATAACAAATCAACTGATTACAGCAAAATCGTCATAGGGTCCGTTATCGGAACGGTTTTATTTTTTGTTATGATTGCACTGTTTTCCTTTGCTGCATTGAAATCCGATGTTTTTTCACAGTCGGCATATATGCCTCTCGGTCTTTTTTCTGCATTCATTTCTTCGTTTATCGGAGGATTCATAACCGTCAGACCCATAAAGAAAAACGGGGCGTTACTCGGTGTTCTGACAGGTATTATTCAGGCGCTTGTTTCTGCTGCTGCGGTGTTTTTTATCAATGAAAGAAACTCCGGAACAGGAATTTTTATTCTTATTGCTGTTTTTGCCGTTGCGGGAGCAATAGGCGGAATATCAGCGGTAAATCTTAAGGTCAGGAAAAAATATAAATGAAAAAATATAATTTGTTATTGATTATCTTTTCTTTGATATTATTCTGCGGATGTTCCGTTCAGGAAAAAATGAATGCCGATTTGTTTCTTGAACGATTATCATATAAATCCGTTGATTTTGACTATGAAAGCATTGATTTGAATTATAACGAAAATGACTGTGTTTGTTTTATGAAAGATAAGTTTTCATATGATTATGTTTTTGATTTTTGCATGAACAAACACGGCGATATAAACAAAATAGGCTTTGCCTGCAGCAAAACAGACAAAGCCGGAGATTTTATCAAATATATCGGGGATATAATTTCGGTTTATTCACCCGAAGAAAATCCGGATGATATCATTCATGCGTTGACCGAAAACGGAAAAATGAAGAAATCATATAATTATTATGAGACACAATGGTATTATTGGTCGTCATTTTCCGATGAAAACGGATTGTATTTTTCTGTAACCAACAAGAAGCTTTCTGAACCGATAACTGCAGAATACAGTCTTAAACCAAACGATAAAACAGCATATTAAACCGTCTTTTTCATTTTCTTTTCATTAAAATAACCGACACAGCAGACTATTGCCGCAACAATACAGACTGAGAGCATGATGATGAAAACTGCGTTCCAGCCGAATGACTGCGAAACAGCGCCGAGGGTATACGATGTTGCTGTGCTTCCGACATAACAGAAGGTGTTGAGAAGACCTGCCGCAAAGCCTGCATTGAGCATTTTACGGTGGTCAAGCGCAAACATACTTGTTATTACATTGTTTATCATTGACATTCCGCAGGCAACGCCGATGAAACAAATCATAATTGTTACTATGCTGTGAATTCTGAGCGAAAGAAGAACACCTGCGCACAGAAGTGCGGAAATGACATAAAAAATGAGATTCATAGCTGCATGGGATGATATTTTTTCGTGTACTTTTTTTGCAATAGCCGCACCGAGCGTTGAAACAAGAGGCAGACAGAGTGTGAGAAGAATGGAGAATGACTGTGAAACGCCGAATTCTTCATATAATACCGAAGGCACCCATGTGGTCATGCCGTCTTTGATAAAACCGTTTGCAACGCCTGCAAATGCGGCAAGGAAAAGGGAAAGAAGAACGATTCTGCTTGTTTTGATTTTTTCTGTTTTATCCGATGCTTCAACTGCTGCAGGTTTTCTTGAAGGACCGAACAGGAAAAGCCAGATAAATGCGCTTATAAAAACAACAGCCGAAGCAACATAGAAAACAATCTGCCAGTTTCCGTTTTTTACGGATACGGAAGAAATTCCGTAAGCAAGGAAGGTTCCGATTGCAACGGTTGTGCTCATTGCGAGGATTGCTTTCGGAAGCTTTTTATCAGAAAGGAAATCGGATAATGTTTTTATCAGCGTGCTCCATAAAACCGACTGAACCATTCCGTTGCCGAGCCATATGTATTTCATAACGGAAATATCGTTGCTCAGAGGCATGAGTAAATTGAAAACAGATGAAAAGATAAGTGATAAGAAGATCATTATCTTCGCATTATATTTTTTTGAAAGAATTCCGTTTATGAGCTGACCTGCACCGTATGCGAAGAAAAAGAATGAGCTGACAAGTCCGGCTTCAGCCTTTGTAACTCCGAGGTCTGAAATAATCGCAACAATCGATGCGTTGAAATTGAGTCTGCCGACATATGCGGCAGTATAGGCGAGCCAGCAGATAAAAATTATTTTATTCTCTTTTTTGTTATCGGTCTTTAGTGTATTAATCATTTTATTACCTTCTTCCAAACCGATAGTTTATCACTTTTGGCTCACAAGGTCAACACTGATATTGACAAAAAGTATTTATTTGATTATAATATTTATATCCTGACATGAGGAAAGGCATTGTTCCTTCCGGGTGAAAGGTGCAAATATTATAAATAAGTTTTAGGTTTATAGTATAACTGCGCCTTGTCGGGTGCGGTTATTTTTATTTCCTGGAGGGAATGATATGGAAAAGAGAATTGCCGTTGTCGGAATTATTATTGAAAATACAGACTCGGTTGAAAAACTCAATTCACTTCTCCACGAGTTCGGAGAATATATTGTGGGAAGAATGGGTCTGCCTTACAGAGAGAGAAATATCAGCATTGTCAGCCTTGCTATTGATGCACCTCAGAATGTTATTTCAACAATGACGGGCAGAATCGGAAATATTGACGGAATAAGTGTTAAAGCGGCTTATTCAAATAAAGTATATGATGATTGATTTAATTAATAAACTCGAAAAAGAACGCAGTCTTTCACTATCGGAATATAAATTTCTTATTGATAACAGAAATGATGAATACGCTTCTTTGCTTGCAGAAAAAGCAGTCGGAATCAGAAAAAAGATTTACGGTAACAGCATTTTTATCCGCGGACTTATCGAAATCAGCAATATCTGCAAAAATGACTGTTATTATTGCGGAATAAGAGGCGGTAACCGCAAATGTGAAAGATTTCGTTTAACAAAAGAACAGATTCTTTCCTGCTGTGAAAACGGATATTCTCTCGGCTTCCGTACGTTTGTTATGCAGGGCGGCGAGGATATGTTTTTTTCGGATGATGTTATGTGTGATATCATTTCCGCAATTAAGAAAAGATATCCCGACTGTGCAATAACTCTCTCACTCGGCGAAAGAAGCCGTGAAAGCTATAAAATGCTTTTTGATGCGGGGGCAGACCGTTATCTTATCCGCCATGAAACGGCGGATAAATCGCACTATGAAATGCTTCATCCGAAAGAGCTTTCATTTGACATCAGAATGAAATGCCTTGAAAATCTGAAAGAAATCGGATTCCAGACGGGTTGCGGTTTTATGGTCGGTTCACCGTTTCAGACAAGCGAGCATCTTGCAAAAGACCTGAAATTTATCGAAGAATTCAGACCTCAGATGTGTGGAATAGGACCGTTTATTCCTCATAAAGATACTGTTTTTCATGATAAACCTGCAGGAACAGTTGAATTGACCTGCTATCTTCTGTCAATTGTCAGACTGATATCGCCGTCAATTCTTCTACCTGCAACAACGGCTCTCGGAAGCATTGACCCCTTTGGCAGAGAAAAAGGCATTCTTGCAGGCGCAAATGTTGTTATGCCGAATCTTTCTCCTCTTGATACAAGAATGAAATATTCGCTTTATAACAATAAACTCTCATCAGGTGCGGAATCGGCACAAGGAAAAGCAGAGCTTGAAGAAAAAATGAACTCTATCGGTTATAAAATCGTGACTGACAGAGGTGACTATATTGCAAAATATTGAAAGGATGAAATGTAATGGCAATTTATAATCCCAAATCAATGAAAGCGGAAGAATTTATCAATAACGAAGAAATTCTTGCTACGCTTGAATATGCTGAACAGAATAAAAACAATGTTGAACTTATCGACAGTCTTCTCGAAAAAGCACGTCCCCGTAAAACTGCCGAAGGAACTGTATGCAGCGGTCTTTCTCACAGAGAAGCGGCAGTTCTTCTTGCCTGCGATATTCCCGAAAAGGTTCAGGAAATGTATAAGCTCGCAGAAGAAATAAAGCTTAAGTTTTACGGTAACAGAATAGTAATGTTTGCTCCTCTTTACCTTTCCAATTATTGTGTCAACGGCTGTGTATATTGCCCCTATCATCTGAAAAACAAGAAAATTGCCCGTAAAAAACTCAGCCAGGAAGAAATAAAGAAAGAGGTTATCGCACTTCAGGATATGGGACATAAGCGTCTTGCAATCGAAGCAGGTGAAGATCCCGTCAATAATCCTATTGAGTATATTCTTGAAAGTATCAAAACCATCTATTCAATCAATCATAAAAACGGTGCAATCCGCCGTGTTAATGTCAATATTGCGGCAACAACCGTTGAAAATTACCGTAAACTCAAAGATGCCGGTATAGGTACATATATCCTTTTCCAGGAAACATATCATAAAGAAAGCTATCTCAAGCTTCATCCCACGGGCCCGAAGCATGATTATGATTATCATACAGAAGCAATGGACAGAGCGATGGAAGGCGGAATTGATGATGTCGGTCTCGGCGTTCTTTTCGGTCTTGAGCTTTATAAATATGAATTCGCAGGTCTTCTTATGCACGCCGAACATCTTGAAGCCGTTCACGGTGTCGGTCCCCACACAATCAGCGTTCCCAGACTCAAACGGGCAGATGATATAAATCCTGAAGAATTTGATAACGGAATTTCCGACGAGCTTTTCGAGAAGCTTATTGCCTGCATCAGAATTGCCGTTCCTTACACGGGAATGATTATTTCAACAAGAGAATCAGAGGCTGTCAGAGGCAGAGCGCTTAATCTCGGTATTTCACAGATAAGCGGCGCTTCAAGAACATCTGTTGGAGGCTATACGGAAGAAGAAAGACCTCATGATTCCGAACAGTTTGATGTTTCCGATCAGAGAACTCTTGATGAGGTTGTCCGCTGGCTTATGGAGCTCAAGCATATTCCTTCATTCTGCACCGCTTGCTACAGAGAGGGCAGAACGGGTGACAGATTCATGATGCTTTGCAAAAACGGACAGATTCTCAATTGCTGCCATCCCAATGCGCTGATGACTCTTACAGAATATCTTGTTGACTACGCAAGTCCTCTCACAAAGAAAATCGGATTTGAAATGATTGAAAACGAGCTTAAGAAAATTCCGGGCGAAAAAGTAAGAGCAATTGCCGAAAAGAATATTGAGGATATCAAAAATTCAAACCGCCGTGACTTCAGATTTTAAACTATTTATACATTAGGGTAGGATGCTTGCATTCCGCCTTTGAACGGAGATATTTATGAGTTTAAATAACACAGCTTCCGCCGAAAGAATTCATATCGGTTTTTTCGGACTCAGGAATGCAGGAAAATCAAGTGTCGTCAATGCAGTGACGGGTCAGAGCTTATCTCTTGTTTCCGATGTCAAAGGAACAACAACAGACCCCGTCAAAAAAGCAATGGAGCTTCTTCCTCTCGGTCCCGTTGTTATTATTGATACTCCGGGCATTGACGATGAAGGTGAGCTCGGTCAGATGCGTGTCAGACGAGCAAAGCAGACGCTTAATATTGTTGATATTGCCGTTCTTACGGTTGATGCAACAAAGGGAACTCAGTTCCCCGATTCAGAATTGATTTCACTTTTTGAAAGCAAGAATATTCCGTATATCATCGCATATAACAAGTCTGATTTGCTCGATAATATTCCTGATTGCAAAGAAAATGAAATATATGTTAGCGCAGTCACCGGATATAATATAAATGCACTAAAGGACAAAATCGCATCTTTATCGAAACAGAAAGAAAACAACAAAAAAATCGTTTCTGATTTGATTGATAAGGGTGAATTTGCAGTTCTTGTTGTTCCCATTGATGAATCCGCGCCGAAAGGAAGGCTTATTCTTCCGCAGCAGCAGGTTATAAGAGAGCTGCTTGAAAACGGTTCATCGGCTGTTGTGTGCAGAGATACCGAGCTTTCCGTAACACTTGAATCGCTTGGTAAAAAGCCGAAGCTTGTTATAACTGATTCACAGGCATTCGGAAAAGTTTCGCAGATAACCCCCGACGATATAAAATTAACATCGTTCTCCATTCTTTTTGCAAGATATAAAGGCGATCTTGCATCTGCCGTCAGAGGTGCGGCAATGCTTGATAAGCTGAAAGACGGCGACAGAGTTCTTATTTCCGAGGGATGCACTCATCACAGACAGTGCAACGATATCGGAACGGTCAAGCTGCCGAACTGGGTAAGAAAGCATACAAATAAAGATATAATTTTTGAGTTTACTTCGGGCGGTGAATTTCCCGATGATTTATCTGATTATGCTCTTGTGATTCACTGCGGCGGATGTATGCTCAATGCCCGTGAGATGCAGTCGAGAACAGGTTATGCCGCAGATTGCGGTGTTCCGATGACAAATTACGGAATTGCAATTGCACATATGCACGGTATACTTAAAAGAAGTGTAGAAGTTTTTCCCGAAGTGTTGAAAGAACTTGAATAAGGTGTTTATTATGAAAAAGATAACTCAGGTTGTTGCAGCCTTAATCAGAGACGGCGAAAAATTCATGATTTTTCAAAGACCTGCGAATAAAACAAGAGCCTATCAATGGGAATTTGTCGGCGGTAAGGTTGAAGAAGGAGAAACTCTTGAAGAAGGACTCATCCGTGAATGCATTGAAGAAATCGGTGTTAAAATAAAAGTTAAGGATATATTTATGGAAGTTGACCATACATATCCCGATATCGATATTCATCTGACACTTTTCAATGCGGAAATCGAAGAAGGAAAAGTCCGGATGCTTGAACACAATGATATCCGACTTATAACGCCAGACGAGATTGATAATTATGAATTCTGTCCTGCAGACGATGAAATTCTTGTAAAAATCAAAAATGAATTCTGAGGTAAATTTCATGAAATTTGAAAATGCACAGTCAAGAGCAAAAGAACTCCGTGATTTGCTGAACTATCACAGTCATAAATATTATGTTGAAGATAATCCCGAAATAGGGGATTATGAATATGATATGCTTCAGCGTGAGCTTGCGGAAATCGAAAAAGAATTTCCCGGGCTTATAACCCCCGATTCACCTACGCAGAGAGTCGGAGGAAGTGCCGACGGTCTTTTTGAACCTGTTGTTCATACTGTTCCTCTTGAAAGTCTTCAGGATGCGTTCAACATTGATGAAGTCAGAGCTTTCGATGAAAGAGTAAGGGCGGTTTTCCCCGATGCAGAATATGTTGTTGAACCGAAGATTGACGGTCTTTCCGTTGCTCTTGAATATGAAAACGGCGTTTTTGTCAGAGGTTCAACACGAGGTGACGGTATAACGGGCGAAAATGTAACGGCAAATCTCAGAACAATTAATTCAATACCTCTCCGACTCAAAGAAAATGTTACCATTGAAGTCAGAGGCGAGGTTTATATGCCGAAGAATGTTTTTGCTTCTCTTGTTGAAGAACAGGAGCAGAATGGCGAAAAAACTTTCAAGAACCCCAGAAATGCCGCCGCAGGTTCGCTCCGTCAGAAGAATCCGAAGATTACCGCATCGAGAAATCTCGATATTTTTGTATTTAATATTCAGCAATATAACGGCGATGATATAACAGGTCATAAGCAGTCGATTGATTTTCTAAAAACGCTCGGTTTCAAAACCGTACCGTTCTATAATAAATTCAATAATATTGATGATGTTGTTTCAGAGCTTCAGAGAATAGGTGAAATTCGTTCATCCCTGCCGTTTGATATTGACGGCGCTGTTATAAAAACAGATTCATTTGCACAGCGCGCCGAAATCGGAAGCACATCGAAATTCCCCAGATGGGCGCTTGCGTTCAAGTATCCGCCCGAAGAAAAAGAAACAACGCTGATTGATATTGAAGTTGCGGTCGGCAGAACGGGCGTTTTAACTCCCACGGCAGTTTTTGAACCCGTTCTTGTTGCAGGTTCAACAGTTTCGAGAGCAACGCTTCATAATCAGGATTTTATCAACGAAAAAGATATCAGACTCGGCGACAGAGTTGTTATCCGAAAAGCAGGGGATATCATTCCCGAAGTTATAAGGGTTGTTTCCCATGCTGATAACAGCGAAAAATATCTTCTTCCGACCGTCTGTCCTTCTTGCGGTGCAACGGTTATCCGTGAAGAAGATGAGGCGGCAGTCAGATGTGTCAATCCCGAATGTCCTGCACAGCTTCTTCGAAATCTCATTCATTTCTGTTCAAGAGATGCTATGGATATTGAAGGAATGGGTGATGCAATCCTCGAAAAGCTCGTTTTAAACGGTATGCTTACCAAAGCGAGCGATATCTATACTCTCAAAAAAGAAGATTTCATGACTCTTGAAGGCTTTAAGGATAAGTCGTCGCAGAATCTTGTTGATGCGATTGAAAAATCAAAGGGTAATGACCTTGCAAAGCTTGTTTTTGCTCTCGGAATCCGCCATGTCGGTCAGAAAGCGGGTAAGCTTCTTTCCGAATATTTTGAATCAATGGAAAACATTATGAATGCCAATGTTGAAACAATTGCTGCAATTGAAGGCTTCGGAGGAATTATGGCTCAGAGTGTTGCCGATTACTTTTCGCTTGAACAAACAAAGCACGAAATTGAAGCGCTTTCCTCATTCGGCGTCAATATGGTTTCACAGAAAGAAAAAATCGATAACCGTTTTGAAGGCAAGACCTTTGTCTTAACGGGTACACTGCCGACCTATTCCCGCAATGAGGCAAGCGAATTAATTGAAAAATTCGGCGGTAAAACTGCATCGTCGGTTTCCAAGAAGACGAGCTATGTTCTTGCAGGCGAAGATGCGGGAAGCAAACTTGTCAAGGCGCAGTCACTCGGCGTTACAATCATCAGTGAAGAAGAATTTATTGAGATGATAAAATAATGCTTGCAAATTTAATATATATATGTTATATTATTTGAGATATTTAAACGCAGTGATCGGGAGAGTAAGCAAAACCCACTCACCACAGAGAAAATCCGTCATCGGCTGGAAGCGGATTGTGCAGTGATTTACCGAAGTTCACCCGTTAGCGGTGAAGCTGAAACAACAGTAGGCTTCAACGGTTGTCCCCGTTACGGATATTGTGTGCATGGCTTATGTCATGAATCAGGGTGGTACCACGGATTTAATTCGTCCCTCGTCGTCTGACGGGGGATTTTTTATGTTGTCAAAGAAAGGATTGATATAAAATGTTTGAAAAAACCGCAGAATTAAAAAAGCTTTTTGAAGAAAAGCTTTCTGCTGTAACCGCTACTTCGGAAATCGAACAGCTCAGAATTGAATTTCTCGGCAAAAAAGGTTCTGTTTCCGCACTTATGCAAGAACTCCGCAATGTTCCCAACGATCAGAAAAAGGATGCAGGTCAGGCAATAAACGAAACCAAACAGTTTGTTGAAGCGGCTATTGCTGCAAAGCTCGAAGAAATCAAGGCTCTTGAAGAACAGAAACTTATTGACAGCGCCGAAAGCTATGATGAATCGATGCCTACCGATGCCGACCTCGGCTCATATCACCCCATAACTCTTACAAAGAGAAGGGTTGAAAATATTTTCCTGAGTATGGGCTTCTCAATTGAAGACTATTCGGAAATTACCGATGACTATAACTGCTTCGAAGCTCTTAACATTCCGAAGCATCATCCCGCAAGAGATATGCAGGATACCTATTATCTCAGTTCGGGTCAGCTTCTTAAAACTCATACATCCGCTGCACAGAATACAATTCTCCGCAAGTATGCAGCTAATCTTGAAAACGGCAATCCCATCAGAGCAATTTTCCCCGGCAGATGCTTCAGAAATGAAAAAATTGATGCCTGCCATGAGAATACCTTCTTCCAGATGGAAGGTATTATGGTTGATAAGGATATTTCCATTTCAAACCTTATTTATTTTATGAAAACAATGCTTTCCGAAGTTTTCCAGAAGGATATCACCGTAAGACTCCGTCCCGGTTTCTTCCCCTTCGTTGAACCCGGCTTTGAGCTTGATATTCAGTGCACAATCTGTAAGGGCAAGGGCTGCCCCTCATGCAAGGATTCGGGCTGGCTTGAGCTTTGCCCCTGCGGAATGATTCATCCCAATGTTCTTACAGCTGCAGGCATTGATCCCGAAAAATATATCGGTTTTGCATTCGGTCTCGGCATGACAAGACTTGCAATGATGACCTACGGTGTCAAGGATATCCGTGTTTTCAACAGCGGTAACCTTAAGTCACTTTCACAGTTTACCGCAAATTCTTTCACCAGACCCGAAGAAAGCAAGGAGGCATAAGAAATGTTTGTATCAATTAACTGGATTAAAGATTATGTTGACCTTGAAGGTCTGGATATAAGAAAGCTTATCGAAAGCTTTACTCTTGCAACTGCAGAGGTTGAAGATATTATTGTCAAGGGTGAAGATGTTCAGAATGTTGTGGTCGGTGAAATTCTCTCCGTTGAAAATCATCCCAATTCAAAGAAACTTCATCTTCTTAAGGTTGATGCAGGCGAAAAGGTCTGCAACATCGTTTGCGGCGCTCCCAATGTTGCGGTCGGACAGAAGGTTGCTCTTGCACTTGCCGGCGGCAGAGTATGCGGCGGTGAAATCAATATTGCAACGGTTGCAGGTTATGAATCCGAGGGTATGTGCTGTTCTGAAAAGGAACTCGGTCTGAGTGATGAACACTCGGGAATCATGGAGCTTGATCCCTCACTCAAAAACGGCACAAATATCAAGGATATATTCCCCATTGATGATATTATTTTTGAAGTTGATAATAAGTCGCTTACAAACCGCCCTGACCTCTGGGGTCATTACGGTATTGCAAGAGAACTTGCCGCACTTGCGGGCAGAGAACTGAAGCCTCTTGAAATGGGTGACCTTTCATATGACGGCGATGAAAAAATCGATGTTAAAATCGGCAGGGAAGACCTTGTTTACAGATATTCCTGCATCAAGATGGATAATGTGACAAAGAACAAGAGTCCTCTCGATATGAGAATCCGTCTTTTCTATTGCGGAATGAGAGGCATCAATCTTCTCGCTGACGTTACCAACTACATTATGCTCGAAATCGGTCAGCCTACCCATGCTTTTGCAGGCAATTCAATTGATAATATCGTTGTTACAACTCCCAAAGAGAAGATGAATTTCAAAACTCTTGATGGCGTTGAAAGACTTATCGATGAAGAAACACTTATGATTTGCAATGGTGAAACACCCGTTGGTATCGCAGGCATCATGGGCGGGCTTGAATCCGAAATCGAAGATGACACCGGCTCTGTTGTTCTTGAAAGCGCAAACTTTGACGGCGTAAGCATCAGAAAGTCATCTTCAAGACTCGGCCACAGAACAGATGCAAGTGCAAGATATGAAAAAATGCTTGATCCCGAGCTTACAATGGACGCAGTCGGCAGATTTGTAAAGCTCGTCAAGGATATTGATTCAGGTGCAAGAGTTGCTTCAAAGGTTACCGATGAATATGTAAGAAAATACCCTGAAATTTCTCTTTCGTTTGATAAGAAATATGTTGATCGTTATACAGGTATTGATATCAGCGATGAGCAGATTATGAAAACTCTTACGGCACTCGGATTTGCTGTTGAGTTTGATAACGGAGAATATACCGTTAAAGTTCCTTCGTGGAGAGCAACAAAGGATGTTACGATAAAGGCTGATAT
>JAZSAH010000224.1:0-23897 GCA_045601745.1 Acutalibacteraceae bacterium | reverse complement strand
CCTCATTTTCGCAACGCTTGATGATCCATTCAAGAACGCGAAGGTTATCACCAAATCCGGGCCACATAAAGTTGCCGTCTTCATCCTTACGGAACCAGTTAACGTTGAAGATTTTGGGAGCCTTGTCGGCATCAAGTGTTTCACCGATGTCGATCCAGTGCTGCCAATAGTCAGCCATATCATAGCCGCAGAAGGGAAGCATAGCCATGGGGTCACGGCGAACAACACCTACTGCACCTGAAGCAGCTGCTGTTGTTTCGGAAGCCATGATTGAACCGACGAATACACCGTGATTCCAGCTTCTTGACTGATAAACGAGAGGAGCAAGCTTTGCACGTCTGCCACCGAAGACGATTGCCGAAACAGGAACACCGTCGGGATTTTCAAATTCGGAGCTGATGCAGGGGCAATTCTTTGCGGGAGCTGTGAAACGGCTGTTGGGATGAGCGCCTTTTTCTTCGCTTTCCTGACCGTTCCAGGGATTTCCCTTCCATTCAACTGCATTTGCGGGAGGATTCTTGTCAAGACCTTCCCACCATACAGTGTTATCATCAAGATTATGAGCAACGTTGGTGAAGATTGTGCCCTTTCTTGTTGAAGCAAGAGCATTGGGATTGGATTTATCGTTTGTGCCGGGTGCAACACCAAAGAAGCCGTTTTCAGGGTTGATAGCATAAAGTCTGCCGTCTTCGCCCTTACGGATCCATGAAATATCGTCGCCTACGCACCATACACGGTAGCCGTTTTTATAATATCCTTCGGGAGGAATAAGCATTGCAAGGTTGGTCTTGCCGCAAGCTGAGGGGAATGCAGCGCAGATATATCTGATTTCTCCGTCGGGCTTCTGGAGACCGAGAATGAGCATATGCTCTGCCTGCCAGCCTTCATTTTTACCCTGGTAGGATGCAATACGAAGAGCAAAGCACTTTTTACCGAGAAGAACGTTTCCGCCGTAACCTGAGTTAACAGAGATGATTGTGTTATCCTGGGGGAACTGGCAAATATATCTCTTTTCTTCATCGATTTCACATTTGCAGTGAAGACCGCGAACCCAATCTTCGCTGTCGCCGAGAGCTTTAAGAACATCTGTGCCGACTCTTGTCATGATAACCATGTTGAGAACAACATAGATTGAGTCTGTGAGCTCGATACCGATTTTTGAGAACTTTGAACCGACGGGACCCATTGAATAAGGAATAACATACATGGTTCTGCCCTTGTAGCTGTCCTTTGCGATTGCATAGAGCATTTCATATGCTTCTGCGGGATCCATCCAGTTATTTGTGGGGCCGGCTTCTTCCTTTGTGGGAGCGCAGATGAAGGTTCTGCCTTCAACACGGGCAACGTCGTTAACTGCTGTTCTGTGAAGATAGCAGTCGGGAAGAAGATCCTGGTTGAGCTTAATCATTTCGCCTGTTGAGCAAGCTTCTGCACGAAGAGATTCAATCTGCTCCTCGGAGCCGTCAATCCAGACAACCTTTTCAGGCTTAACGAGATCGATTTTTTCGTTAATCCATGAAAGAACACTCTTATTAGAAGTCATATTTTCCATAATATATTCTCCTTTCTTACGGAAAAACCAACAAAAATTAACAAAATAAAATGTCTGAAAAGCATTAAATTATGCGTTATGCCACACCTGTTTTAACGCTTTTCCAACTTATTCCATTATGATTATATCATGTTTTTTTGTAAAGTCAATAGAACTTATGAATTTTGAATTAATGAATTCATTATATCCATGTTTTTATTGATTAACTTCATCAATAGGCATTGTTGCGAAGGCGTTAAGGTCAAGACTTGCAATATTTCCTTTTTTAAATTCATAAAACGCCTGCGCACCGACCATTGCGGCATTATCACCGCAAAGAGATAAATCGGGCATAAACAGTTCCCAACCTTTTGCCGAGCATATTTCCGTCATCCTTTTTCTCAGGCGTGAATTTGCGGAAACGCCTCCAGCAAGAGCGATTTTCTTAAATCCGAATTCTTCGGCAGCTTTTACCGTATTATTAACAAGACAATCGGCAACCGTTTCGATGCATGAAGCGCCGAGGTCAGGTACGTTTATTTCAATGTTTTTTTGTTTTGAATTGTGAATTATATTAACTACAGCGGTTTTGAGTCCCGAAAAGCTGAAATCATAGATACTGCCGTCGACATGAGGATGAGGAAGCTTGTAGGTATCGGGATTGCCTTCTTTGCTGATTTTATCGAGATTGACGCCTCCCGGATACGGAAGACCCATAGCCCTTGCCGCTTTATCCATGCATTCCCCTGCCGCATCATCTCTTGTTCTGCCGATTATTTTAAAATCGGTATAATCATTGACGGCAACAATGTGGCTGTGACCTCCCGAAACAACAAGACAAAGAAAAGGAGGTTCAAGCTCGGGTGAAGTAATATAATTTGCGGCAATATGAGAACGAAGATGATGAACGGGAATGAGAGGAAGACCCGTTGAATATGAAAGTCCCTTTGCAAAGTTGACTCCGACAAGCAACGCTCCGATAAGACCGGGCGCATAGGTTACGGCAACAGCATCAAGCCCGGAATATCCGAGACCTGCATCACCGAGAGCTTTCGATACTACTCCGCTGATAGCCTGAGCATGCATTCTTGAAGCAATCTCAGGCACAACTCCTCCGTAAATAATATGCTCACTTACCTGAGAAGCTATTACGTTTGAAAGAACCTTTCTTCCGTCTTCAACAATCGCTGCGGCTGTTTCGTCGCACGAGGATTCAATAGCAAGTATTTTCATTTCAGACCTCTGTTATTTAAAATATTTTGTGTAGATAATACCGTTTTCAGTCGGATTACTATAAAAATTTTTTCTGATACCCGCAATTTCAAAATTTTCGGATTCATAAAGAGAAATTGCAGATTTGTTACTTTCTCTGACTTCGAGAGTTATGAATTCGCAGCCTCTTGATTCAGCATTATCAACTGCTGTTTTTAAAAGTCTACGACCGATTCCAAGCTTCCGGTATTCACTGAAAACTGCAACATTTGTTATATATGCTTCACCGCAGATTTCCTGAACTCCGATATAACCGAGAACTTTATCGGATATTGCAACAAGAAAATAAGAATTATCATTTGTCAATTCTTCAGAAAGAGCATTTTCGCTCCAGGGTGAAGAAAAGCATTCTTTTTCGAGCAAAGCAATCTGCGGAATATGTTCGGAAGCCATATTTATAATTTCAAAATTCATTTATGCCTCCGACACTATTTCGTCAAATTGTTCGCAAAGCGCTGTTCTGATTGCATTTGCACAAATCATGTAGGTTTCGATGTCACCGCCAAACGGGTCGGGCACACCGTCACCGAGAACAAGAATTTTATCCGACGGAACATAAAGAGAAAGACTAGCGGCATGATCTTTTGTCATACAGACAAACTTATCCGTTTCATCAAGGATATAAGCCGTTATCCTCCTTGCTCTGTGGGATGAAATATCAACTCCGAATCTTTCACAGGCTTCAACGGAATTTTGAGTTACTTCATCTCCCGTCATCGCAAAAAGACCTGCGCTGGAGCATTCAACATTTTCTATTTTCTTTTCGGAAACAATTTTTCTGAATAAACCTTCTGCCATAGGGCTGCGGCAGGTGTTTCCTGTGCATACAAATAATATTTTCATAAGTTATACCTTTTATTTTGAGTCATACCATGTTTTACCCATGCCGACGTCAGCCTGCATTTCAACACGCATTTTAACCGCATTTTCCATTTCGCGTTTAACAATGCCTGCAACAATATGAGCTTCATTTTCCGGAGCTTCAACAATAAGCTCATCATGCACCTGCATTATCAGCTTTGCATCAAGGCACTGTTCTTTAAGTGAATTATATACTTTTATCATAGCTATCTTGATTATGTCGGCGGCAGTTCCCTGAATGGGCATATTGAGCGCAACTCTTTCGCCGAATGCACGCATCATGGCATTTGAAGATGTTAGTTCCGGAAGATATCTGCGTCTTGCAAAAACGGTTTCAACATAACCTTTTTCCTTTGCTGTTTCAACAACATCTGCCATATATTTTTTAACTCCGCCGAAATGAGCAAGATAACCTTTGATATAGCTGTCCGCTTCAGCTCTTGTTACACCGATATCCTTAGAAAGTGAGAAAGCGCCTATTCCGTAAACAATGCCGAAATTAACCGCCTTTGCCCTGCTTCTCATAAGAGGTGTTACCATCATAAGAGGCATATTGAAAACCTGGGATGCGGTAATTGCATGAATATCATCGCCGTTATTGAAGGCATCAATCATATTTTTATCATTTGCCATATGAGCAAGAACACGCAATTCAATCTGTGAATAGTCGGCATCAATAAGAACACAACCGTCTTTTGCTCTGAAGAATTTTCTCATTTCCCTTCCGAGTTCGGAACGGACAGGAATATTCTGTAGATTCGGTTCGGTAGAAGAAATTCTGCCTGTTCTTGTTTCGGTCTGATTGAGATTTGAATGAATTCTTCCGTCATCACCGATAACTTTCAGAAGTCCGTCACAATACGTTGATTTGAGTTTTGCGAGAGTTCTGTATTCAAGAATTTTTGCAACAACGGGATAATCCGATGCAAGACCTTCAAGAACTTCCGCATTGGTCGAATATCCGCTTTTAGTTTTTTTCTTAGCAGGAAGACCCATTTTTTCAAACAAGGCTTCACCGAGCTGCTTCGGAGAATTCAGGTTGAATTCATAACCGACTTCGGAATAAATATCTCCGACAAGCGATTCAATTTTTATCTGAAGTTCATTTCCGAAAACTTCGATTCCCTTTGCATCAACAAGAAAACCTTCTCTTTCCATTGATGCAAGAACCCTTGAAAGAGGAAGCTCTATTTCATCAAGAAGTCTGCGCTGATTATGCTCATCAATAAGATTATCAAGATTTTCAAAGGCTGTCGGAAGATATGCCGTATAAAACGCCAAAGCGTTATCTTCATCAGGTATTTCGGCGTTTGCATATTCAGCTATAATCCGTTTCAGATCATACGCACCGGATGAAGGATTGATAAGATATGCCGAAAGCATGGCATCGCCTTTAATATTATTGATTTCAATATCAGCGGAATAATCATAAAAGAAAGAATAAAGCTGTTTTGAATTATAGGTGAACTTTTCAATATCCTTTGAGAAAAGAAATTCGGTGCAGAACTCAACATAGCCGTCGTTTTCGGGGCTGACCTTAAGAACACCGTTTTCCGATGAAAAAAGAAATTCTCCGTTAACAAAGGTAAAAAATGCTTTCCCTGCTTTTTTGAGAAGATTGAAAAGCAGCTTCAGATCATCCTGTTCAAAACAGTCACAGCAGATATTTTTGCACTCAACTGTTTCTTTTTTTGCTTCCGACGCTTTGAAATTGAAGCGTTCAATCATTTTATACATTTCAAGATCCGCAAGAATATTTGTTGCCCTGAATGCATCAGGCTCCGAAGGAATATAGAATTCATATGACTTTTCAACAGGAGCGTCTGTTTTGATTGTTCCGAGTTCACGGCTCAGGTAAGCTGAATCCTTATCGTTTATCAGTTTATCATGAACACCTTTTTTAATATCTAAGTTTTCGATATCGGAATATATTTTGTCAATCGAACCGAAACGGCTGATTAAATCCTGAGCAGTTTTCTGACCAATTCCCGCAACGCCGGGGATGCAGTCGGAAGCATCACCCATGAGAGCTTTTATATCAATCATCTGTTCGGGTGACACTGAATATTCTTCCATAATTTTATCACGGTCATATTTAACACTCTGCGGTCTGCCCATTTTTGTTGAGGCGAGAAGAACGTTAACATTATCTCTGACAAGCTGAAGTGAGTCACGGTCACCTGTTGCGATATAGCAGAAATCGCCGTCACCGCATCCTGATGCAAGAGTTCCAAGAATATCATCAGCTTCCCAACCGGGTGCTTCGAGGATTTTATAACCGAGAGCAGAAAGCAATTCCTTAAGAACGGGCATCTGCTGTGCAAGCTCGGGAGGCATACCTTTTCTGTTCGCCTTATATCCCGAATACATTTCATGTCTGAAAGTGGGAGCTTTAACATCAAACGCAATCGCAACCGCATCGGGAGTTACTTCCTCCTGTAGTCTTAACAATATATTCAGAAAGCCGTAAATTCCGTTTGTGAATTTAGTACCGTCTTTGGTAGTCAGGATTTTAATACCCCAGAAAGCACGGTTAAGAATGCTGTTCCCGTCAAGTGCCAAAAGCTTCATTCAAAATCACCTCATTTTACAGTATAACATAAATTCTGTAAATTTCATCATTTTTTTGAAAAATATTGAAATTGTTTTTATGAAATGATAATATAAAACTCAACAAAAATATCTGAGGGTAAAAAATGAAGATAAATAACATTGAATTAAAAGGATATGCTGCTCTCGCTCCCATGGCAGGCGTTGCCGACAGAGCATTCCGTGAGGTATGCACAGAATTCGGAGCATCATATGTTGTTACGGAAATGGTAAGTTCAAAAGGATTGACCATGCACGACAGAAGATCAGATTCTCTCATGTTTCTTGGCGAAGCGGAAATGCCTGCCGCAGTTCAGATTTTCGGAAATGACCCTGATACCATGGCTGAAGCTGCAAAAAAAGCGGCTGATGCCGGCTGCTGTGCAATTGATATCAACATGGGATGCCCTGCACCGAAGATTGCCGGAAACGGCGGCGGAGCCGCACTTATGAAAGACCCTGCCCTTGCTGCAAAAATAACCGAAACTGTTGTTAAATCCGTTGATTTGCCGGTAACCGTCAAATTCCGTTCGGGTTGGGATGAAAACAGCATCAATGCTGTTGAATTTGCCGTTATGCAAGAGAATGCGGGTGCATCAATCATAACCGTTCACGGAAGAACAAGAAAACAGATGTATGCACCGCCCGTAAACATTGATATAATCAGGCAGGTTAAGGAAGCTGTCAGAATACCCGTTATCGGCAACGGAGATGTGACAGATGCATTTTCTGCAGAAAATATGTATAGAGCGACCGGATGCGATTTTATCATGGTCGGCAGAGGAGCACTCGGTGCACCGTGGGTTTTCACACAAATCAATGAATATATGGACAAAGGTATCATACTTCCCGAACCTCCGATTGAAGAACGAATGAGCATCATGATAAGGCATATTGAAAAGCTTTGCGAATACAAGGGTGAATATGTCGGAATGAGAGAAGCAAGAAAGCATTCGGGCTGGTATATCAAGGGGATTCGCGGTGCAGCAGCATTGAGGCAGGAAATCGGTTCACTTGAAAGCATGGATCAACTGAAAAAAATTGCCGAAAAAGTTATTGAAACTGACCATGCTCGATAAATAAATCTTGAATTATCGAATAATGATGTGATAGAATAGATTAAAACCAAAAAGGAGAGAGAAATTATGTTTATGACAATTCTTATGAAAATCATCGGTTTTTTGCTCGCAGTAATTACCCCCTTTGCTTCACTACTTGTTGCAACCCCGTTTTCTGTTTTTGACAAAAACGTTGATGCTGCAGAAGAAAAAGTCGGCGGTTTTATGAAAGGCGTATGCCATGCAGACCCTCAGTATGATTTACTTAATGATGCCGGAATCGAATGGTTCCGTGATGACATTCCGTTCCCTTATAATTCCGACGGCACACTTTCACAGAGCTATCTCAACTGGAAAAAAGAAAGCGAAGAATTTGTAAAGAACGGCATCCGTATTTTCGGTATTACCCCCTACCCCGACGATTACATTGCATACGGACTTGATCCCCGTGACCCCGAAAGCAGAGAAGGCATTCAGGAGATTGCAAAGTTCTATATGAACGACCTCAGAGGAATAGTCGGTGCATTCCAGATAACAAATGAAATGGGTATTGACCGTTTCACTCTTCCTCTCACTCTTGAAGAAGCTTCCGAATTCATCGGAATGCAGCTCGAAGCAATGTATCCCATCAGAGAAAATATAATAATCGGCTATAACCTCGGCGGACTTTCAATTCTCGAGCTTCCGTTCCTTATGGCAGATTATCATAAATATTGCGACTATGTCGGTCTTGATATGTATCTCGGCTGTTTTGAACCTGTTCTCAAGAATGCAAATCAGTATATTACCATTCTCAATTTCGTAAGACGGGTTACCAATAAACCCGTTATCATGTGCGAATTCGGTTATATCGGTTACGGTGAACCCAAAACCGAAGAAGAAAAGATTGCCATTCTTCAGAAATACGGTTATAACAGCGAAGAAGAAGCAAGAGCCGATATTGATAACTTCATCAACAATCTTCCCGAAGACATGAAGGAAGAAATCATTGAGGATTACGGCGACAGAACTCCCGAAGAAAGAGCAGACCTCATTTTCAACGGTGAATATTCAAATCACCTTTATTGTGAGCTTGCTGAAGGGTTCGGTCTTTACGGATTTGAACACTCACCTGAAGGTCAGGCTGATTTCTACAGATACATCATTCCTAAAATAATGGAAGTTGACTATGTTATCGGCGCTTTTGTTTATTGCTGGGGTGACAGCGACAGCTGCTATGTTTGCGGTCAGGCTGACTGCCCCGTTGAAACCGGCTGGGGTCTTGTTGACGGAAAAGGTGAACCCAAGCCCTCTTATTACGCAGTCAAGGAAGGCTTTGAGTATGTTCCCCTTCTTGACAGAATAAAATCCTGATTATATTGCCGTGCTCTTTTTCGGGCACGGCATTTTTATTTTGACAAGTCTGATATCATGTGGTAAAATGCAGATAATAACCTGAAAGAAGGTATGATTTATGTTTGATTATTTCAGAATCGCCTGCGCAGTTCCCGATGTTGAGGTAGCTGATATTGATTTCAACATTGATGAAATGAAAAAGTTCATTGATGAAGCCAACAATAAAAATGTTGATCTGCTTGTATTTCCGGAGCTCGGAATAACGGGCTATACCTGCGCCGACTTATTCTTTCAGGAAACCCTTATTAAAAAATCCGTTGAAGGAATAAAAACACTTGCCGAATTTACCAAAGGAAAAGAAACCGCTGTTGCCGTCGGTCTTCCCGTTAGAATCGAAGATTCGCTTTACAACTGTGCCGCAATTATTTATAACGGCGTTATTTGCGGAATTGTTCCGAAAAAATATATACCGGGTCACGGAGAATTCGGCGAAAAAAGATATTTCAGTTCTTCGGTTAATCTTAATACAGAATTCATTTCCTCATTATCCTTCGGCTTTTCGGATGAATACTATATTCCAGTAACAAGCGGTGTGTTTTTAATCAAAGGTGCAAATGTCGGTATTGAAATTTGCGAAGACTTGTTTGCCCCTTCCCCTGTCAGCACGGATTTATGTCTTTCGGGCGCCGAAATAATTATCAACCTTGCCGCAAGCAACGAAACAGTCGGTAAAAGAACAAAAAGAACCGATCTTGTTAAAAATCAATCAATGAATTCGATATGCGCTTATGCGTTCTGTTCGGCAGGATGCAAAGAATCAACATCGGAACTCGTTTTCTCGGGACACAGTATTATTGCCGAAAACGGTAAGATTGTTGCAGAACAAAATAATATTATTTCGTCGGATTATTTATTGATAAGTGATATTGACCTCGGAAAAATCCGTCATGACAGAATAAAAAACACAACTTTTTCGGATTGCAAATCATTTAGAAAACCCGAATCATACAGACATTTCGTTTCAGATAAAACATCTTTATCCGACGGCGAGTTTGCTTCGATTTCAAAGCTTCCGTTTATTCCTTCAACCGAAACGGAAAGAACTGAAAGATGTCTTTCGGTTTTTGAAATGCAGGTTGCGGGTCTTAAAAAAAGACTTGAAAAAACCGGCTGTAAACCCGTTATAGGTATTTCTGGCGGTCTTGATTCAACTCTTGCTCTCCTTGTTGCGGTTGAAGCAACAAAAACGCTCGGCAGACCCGTTTCGGATGTTATCGGCATAACAATGCCCTGCTTCGGCACAACCGACAGAACCTATAATAACGCAGTATCTCTTATGAAATCTCTCGGCATAACCAACCTTGAAATAAACATCAAGGATGCCTGCATTCAGCATTTCAAGGATATCGGTCAGAACGAAAATTCGTTTGATCTGACATATGAAAATTCGCAAGCAAGAGAAAGAACTCAGGTTCTTATGGATTATGCCGGCAGAGTCGGAGGTCTTGTTGTCGGAACGGGCGATATGAGCGAAATGGCTCTCGGATGGTGCACATACAACGGCGACCATATGAGTATGTACGGCGTCAATTCGGGTGTTCCGAAATCACTTATCCGCTGGATTATTGACAGCCTTTTAAATAACGGATATTTTGAAAACAGCAGAGAATATCTGACCGATATTGTCAACACACCGATCAGCCCCGAATTGCTTCCTCCCGATGCAAAAGGCGAAATCGCTCAGCAGACCGAAGATATAGTAGGACCTTATGCGCTCCACGATTTTTTCCTCTATTATATTCTCCGTTACGGATTTGAACCCGAAAAAATAAATTTCCTTGCAAAAAAAGCGTTCAGAGATGATTTTGACGGTGAAACAATCCTCAAATGGCTCAGAACATTTTACAGAAGATTTTTCACTCAGCAGTTCAAGAGAAGCTGTATGCCTGACGGAATAAAAATCGGTTCTGTCGGTATATCTCCTTCGTCGGATCTTAAAATGCCGTCTGATGCCTGCGCAAATATCTGGCTTAAAAGTCTTGAAAATATTAAATAACACAAATTCGGCGGGATAATTTTGTCCCGTCGAAATTTTTTAATGATAAAGTGAGTGTTTTTGAAAGTTTTGGCGAATAATGGATGAAACACTTATCCGGGAGGTGTTCCGATTATGGATAACGGTGAAAGTAGCTACCCCCGTTTTCTTGACGGAGACGAAAGTGCATTCCGAGAAATAGTCGATATGCACAGCGAAAATTTAATATTCTTCATTAACCGCTATGTGAATAACATCCCGGTTGCACAGGAATTATCCGAAGATGTTTTTGTTGAAATTCTGATACATAAAAGAAGATATAATTTCAAAACATCTCTGAAAACATATTTATTTGCTATCGGACATAACAAAGCGGTGAGCTATGTGCGCCGTTGCGCACGCAGACCCGAATATGCATATGAATATATCGAAAATGAGGCGGACAGAAAAAATCTCGAAGATGAATTCATCAGAAAAGAGCAGGAAAGAGAGCTTCACGAAGCTCTCGGAAGGCTGAAAAGCGAATACAGAACAGTTCTTCATCTTGTTTATTTCGAAAACATGAGTAACGAAGAAGCCGGGTCGGTTATGAAGAAAAACAGAAAACAAATTGAAAATCTTTTATACAGAGCAAAACAAGCACTGAGAAAAGAACTTGAATGCGAGGTGAAACGTTGATGAAAAGCAGAGATGAATATCTTGAAAGCATATATAATAAAAAAGATAAATTTATTATAAAACGCAAAAAGACGGTCTCGGTGATAGCGAGCATGGCGTGTCTTGCAATATGTTTTATTACGGTTTTTTCGTTAGTCCCGAAAAAGTTAGTCAAAAATAAAGGTGCAACCGAACCCGTTAACGGAAGCGGTAATTCAAACAGCGTATCAATCGATAAAATTGTTACCGAGAAAAAAACAACAGTTGATGGTCTTGCAGAAAGATACACCCTTGACTCTGCATATGCTGTCAACGAAACAACAGACACGGTTACTCATTTTGTAACTTATTATGCCGCCGCAGAAATGAATGACGGCACAACAAGAAAAAACGGCAAAAACGAAAATTCGATAACGGAAATTGCGCCTGAACGCAACGGTGAAGCTACAACAAGAAATAATTATTTCGGTTCTGCAGGCGACCCGTTTGACCCCGATAAACTTTTAAGCGGCAATCCTGCAATTGCACCTGAAAATCCGCCCGAAGATTATGTTATTGACGTTACCGGTTCCGATTATAAAAAGCCCGGTTCGGATGGCGAAGAAAAAACTGTTGTCAAAACATCAGCGGCAAAACCGAAGTCACCCGAAGATGCCGTTGCAGCTGCAAAAGACTTTCTTCAGAATGAGGATGCGGCAGGTATAATAGACGAAAAAACTCAGACAACGGTAACAAGAACATCAAGCGGTGAAACAACATATAATGTATATTTCTATACAGAGAACAAATCATTCATTATTGAAGTAGACGGAGTAACTCTGAGAATAATAAGTTGCGCTGAAAAGAATCTAATCACCGGAAAGGAATCATTTATTTCTCTTCCGTGGTTCCCCGAAACAACAGAAGCGTTACCGGAATACAAGCCTCAGTAAGGAGGGATTAGAATGAAAAAATCAGTTATTGTATTAATTACAATTCTATTATGTTTTACATTGATTTCCTGCAGCAATAACAACAAGGAAATCATAAGCGATGTTACCGAAAAAATAGCAGAAACCATAGCAACCGTTTTAACAACCGAAAAGAAAACCGTTATTGAAGCCAAACCCATTCACTTTGAAGAAGATGAGCTTTACAATCCGTTTTCTGAAGAAGATGCCGAAAAAGCGCTGGAAATAATACGAAAATATAAGCCCGAAATTGTTGAGGCAGGTCCCGACTGCCTGTTTGATTTCAATATCAGAATAGACGGCGTTGAATACGCATATCATTATGACTGCGGTTCATTCGAAAATGTATCTTCCGGTATTATCAGCGAATTCAGTCTTTCGGAAAATGACAAGGAAGCATTCAACAGAATTCTGTTTAAGTATGTACCCCACAGCAATCCTTGTCAGATTGTTGAAGACTTCACGGCGGAAAAGTATGTTCCCGCAACACAAAATACTGAACCCGCAACACTTCTCACATATAACACAAATAATGAAAATTTGAGCTTTACATTAACTAAAACAGCAGTTACCGCGGCAGATTTTTCAATTAAAATGCTAAGTGAAGCGATGAAACAGGAATCAAACGCGCTCATATCCCCCGTTTCTCTGATTACCGCTTTATCAATGACTGCCAACGGTGCAAAAGGCGAAACACTCAAAGAAATGGAGAATGTTCTCGGCGGTGAAATTGAACGGCTGAACAACACTTATTCAAAATCAATTATTGACGGTGACGGCGTTAAATCAGCAAACTCCATATGGATAAAAGATACTCCGTCATTAAAAATAAGACAAAGTTTTATTGATACAAACAAGAAATATTACGGCGCCGAAATTTACAAGGAAAAATTCAACGGTACAACTGCAAATAAAATCAACCGCTGGATAAGCGACAACACGGATGGCATGATAAAAAAAGTTCTCGATGAACTTCCCTCCGACGCAGTAATGTATCTTATCAATACAATACTTTTTGATGCGGAATGGAAAGACAAATTTAATTCAGCTCAAGTCCGCGAAAATCAGGATTTCACATCCGAAAACGGCGATATTCAGAAAGTCACCATGCTTACTGATTCAATGGACGCAAACGATTATAACTATTTCAGACTCGGTAAAACGCAGGGGGTTATCAGAGATTACACAAACGGTTATTCGTTTGCAGCACTTCTTCCGGATGAAGGTGTAACGGTTTCGGAGGCATTGAACAGTTTTACGGGAAACCAGCTTGCATATACGCTCACTCAAAGATTGTTGGCAAGCAAAGAAAAAGACGGTGTTTTTCTTCTGCTTACAAAATATCCGAAGTTTGAGTTTGAGTGCAGCTTCAAATTTGCCGATTCGCTGAAAAAAATCGGAATGCCTCTCGCCTTTGACCCGTTAAGAGCTGATTTTTCGGGCATCAATGAAATAAAAGATAATCCGTTGTTTATCAGCGAAGTATATCACAACACAAAGATTTCATTCACCGAAAACGGAACAAAAGCAGGCGCAGCAACTTATGTTGAAATGAAAGCAGGCTCTGCACGCCAGCCCGAAAACATCAAAACACTGTATTTTGACAGACCGTTTATTTATATTATTTTCAAAACAGATAACGGACTTCCTCTTTTCATGGGAACAGTCAGAGATTTCAGCAAATAAATCATGCAAAAACCGTGTCATAAAAGATACGGTTTTTGTTTTTTATATTGTATTTTCCGAATAAAGTGATATAATTTAAGTTGAAAATGTTCTGTTTTGCAAAATTTTTTATTTTTTTCCGAAATTTGCTAACCAAAATGTTTTTTCATTCGTCTAATAGGTGAAAACGAAAAGAAGAAGCAGGTTGCTTCTTAAAAGGAGATTGTATCATGAAAAAGTTTTTATCTGTTTTAATGTGTGCTTCCTTACTGCTTTCTGCATTTGTCGGTTTTTCGGCAAACGCAGAAACAAACGATGAAGGCTTCGGCATTTTCACAATGGAAACAAAGCCCTCAGGCGAATTCGGCTACACTGATTACAAATTTGTTGATGAAAACGGTAATCCGATATCAGAGCAAATCAGAGAAAATTTTATTCCGTCAGATAAAAAAGTGAATATGTTTTCTGTTTTGCCCGAAAGATTTGATGCAAGAGAACAGAAATATGTGACCGATGTTAAGTATCAGGGCGACTCAGGCAACTGCTGGGCATTTTCAGCATTATCTGCTCTTGAATCCGACAGCATTATGCAGGGTTTTGATACCGTAGACACAGCCGATTATTCGGAAGCTCATCTTTCATGGTTCACAGGCAAAAGTCTGACAGAAAACACAGCTGACCTTACATACGGTGACGGACAGAATTATGAAGAGCCCTTCCTTCAGGGAGGTAACTGGCTCACAGCAACAGGAACTCTTGCCCGTTGGAGTGGCATGGCAAATGAAGCCGATTATCCTTTCTATGTTGAAGATCTTACTCTTATGACCGGTTATCCCGAAGAAAACAGATATGACACTTCAAGCGGAATGGTTATCAATTCTTCCGAGCTTATGCTTGATATGGATGACACTAAGCAGTGGATTATGAACCACGGCAGCGTTACCGCCGCATTCTATTATGATGATGCATATTACAACAGTGAAACAGCCGCATATTATATCAACGGCAGCGGAGCAATCAATCATCAGATAACAATTGTCGGCTGGGATGATGATTATTCTTCCGCAAACTTCAATGCTCAGAGAAACCCTGGAAATGACGGTGCATGGATTTGCAAAAACAGCTGGAGCGAACATTGGGGTGATAACGGATATTTTTACATTTCATATTACGATATGAGTATAACCTATTTTGCAGGCTTCACTTCAAAGAAGATTACGGAAAATTCAAATAACTATTCTTATAACGGAATAGTGCACGGCGCTTATTTCGATAACTCCTCACCCATTCAGACCGCAAATGTCTTTACTGCAAAGGGATGCGAAAAATTAACATCAATCTCAATATACACACTCACAGAAGCGTCCGATGTTACAATTTACATTTATAAAGATATCAGAAAGAATTATTTCTATCCCAATCAGGGTACTCTTGCTCTTTCGATGAATACATTTATCCCCCGAGAAGGATATCACACAATTGAGCTTACCGATGAAGTTCAGCTTTCTCCCGGTTCAATATTCTCCGTTATAGTTGAATGCGTAAGCCAAAGCGGCGTAAGCTATATCCCCTTCGAATACAGATACAGCGGAAATAAATTCGGCGCAAACGAAGGCGAAAGCTTTGTCAACATCGGCAGAAACGCAACAACCTGGATTGATAACAACCAGAGAGGATGGGGAAATCTTTATATTCAGGCATTCACCGAGGACAGCCATTCGTATGTCACGGAAACAAAGGCGTCAACCTGTCAGACTGCAGGCTATGAAAGAACGGTCTGTGAAGGCTGCGGTGATGTTACAAGCGAAAAGCTTTATGCAATCGGTGATCACTCCTACAGTGATTGGAGCGAATTCGAACCTGATTCTGACGGCAACACCGTAAGCAAAAAGATATGCTCCGAATGCGGTGACACAATATCAAGAATCAACAGAAAGGGCAGAACAGTAAGTTTCAATGAGTTTTTCGAAATTCTTATAAATCTTATTCTAAATTTCTTCACAAGACAATAAATGAGAGAATGTGCTGACAAAAAGCTGCGGTTTTCACCGCAGCTTTTTGATTTATACAGTTGAAATAAATAAATATATTTGATAAAATAAAACAAAAAGGAGGAGTCAGCAGTGAAGATTAACATAAAAACATTATTCAAAACAGCAGGAATTGGTGCCGGCATTCTTGCAGGTGCCGGATTTATTGCATTTCAGGAAATCATGAATAAAAACGCAACTCTCAGCCAGAAATTCGGTTCACTTTTTGTAGGTGCATCGGGAATGCCTGCAGACAATTCCGTAAATGAAGAAAAAATTGCATGGTTTTATAATCAGGTGCTTGAAGAATATGAAATCACCAATGAAAAAGGATTCAGACTGAAAGCATACTTCCTTCCCGCAGAAAAAGAAAGCGACGTTTATGTTTTCTGCAGTCACGGTTACAGAGGAAACGGCAGGCTTGAATTCCAGAACATGGCAAAATTCTACCATGAGAAAGGCTATAACATTTTTATAGTTGACCATCAGGCTGCAGGCGAAAGTGACGGAAAATATATAGGATTCGGTTATCACGAATATAAAGACTGCTTCAGGTGGCTCGATTTTATGCGCAATAAATTCGGAAAGAATATTCAGATTATTCTTCACGGAGTTTCCATGGGTTGCGCAACGGTTACGATGATGAGTGGAAACGACAGACTTCCCTCAAATGTAAAATTTACTGTTGCTGACTGCGGATATACTTCTGCAAAAGATGAATTTGAACATAATGCAGCCAAAATCAAAACTTTGGCAAAACCCGTTCTTGAAGCTGCGAGTAAATTCAACAAGCTCATTTCGGGTTATGAATTCAAGGATGCAAATCCTCTTGAAGCAGTCAAAACAGCAAAAGTTCCGATTCTTTTTATTCATGGCGGAATTGACGATTTTGTTCCGACGAGAATGGCTTATGAGCTTTATAACAACTGCTCCGCTGATAAGGATATCCTTATCGTTGAAGGTGCAGCCCACGCTGAAAGCTATCCCGTTGACAGCGCATCCTATGAAGCAAAAATCAATGAATTCGCCGAAAAATATATAAAATAATCAGGAGTTTGTATGACTAAAATCATTAGTTTTATAATGAGTCTTGTAACTGTGATAACGCTTGCAAGCGAAGGTATTCCTTATATGTTCAGACCGACACTTGAAGTTGACGCCGCCGTAAGTGAGAGAGAAGTTTCAAGCAGGGCATCCGGCTTTCTTTACGGCATTGCTCAGAATGGGGTTCCCGATGCGGCTATGGTTGAAAGCATTGATATTTCAAGTGTATCGCAGAAGGTTATCGACGGTTTACAGCACCCCATCGGTGATGTTGACGAAGCTGCAAAAATGCTTGACAACTGTGATTATATCACGGTATATCTCCAGGATGCATTTGACACCTGGTATTATGCATGGCAGGAAATAGACGAACTGAGAAAATCGGGTGAATATAATCCCGAAGAATTTGTTGAAAACCGGTTTCATCCTCTTGTTGAAGAAAAAATTAAAAAGCTTCGTGATAAGGATTATGCCGACAGACTTGTAATCTGTCCATATAATGAAGCGGATAACGCTGTATGGTTCGGCACACCCTCGGAAGACGGAACATGGCTCATGTTTGATGATGCGGCGAAATTCCGTTTTTATGATGCATGGAAATCAACATATAATCTTATCCATTCGCTTTATCCCGATGCTGTTATCGGCGGACCCGGATATTGCGATTATGACAGCTATGAAATCAGGCATTTCCTTGAATATTGCAAAGAAAACAACTGTTTGCCCGACATAATGATTTATCATGAACTGGGCGAAAAATCGTCATTATTCTGGCAGGATCATATCGATGATTACCGCAACATCGAAAATAGTCTCGGAATTGGTGAAATGCAGATTATTATCACCGAATACGGAACAATGTATGAATGCGGTGCACCTGCAGATATGCTCAAATATATAGTTTGCATTGAAAAATCGGATGCATATGCAAATGCAGCATACTGGCGTCTTGCAAACAATCTTTGCGATACGGCAGCCGATAATAACTCTCCAAACTCAAACTGGTGGCTTTTCCGATGGTATGCCGATATGGAAGGTTCGCTTTTGAAATCAAAAATCATTGATATTTTCCATTCGGACTTTGCAAACGTTTTCAAATATAATTACGACAGATTCCATTATAAAGGTTTTAACGGAATAGCATCCATCGCCGACAGCAAAGATAAAATCGATATTATCTGCGGCGGTTGTGACTATACAAGCGGAATATCCTTCAGAAATCTTGATAAAACCAATCTCACAAAGAAGGTCAATGTGAAAATTGAGTGTGTATATTACGAAGGTCTTTCAGGCATAGTCAACTCCCCTGTTCCGGTTAAAGAATATACAGCTGATGTTATTTTCGGAAATCTCAGAGTAAATATCAATAAACCCGACCCGACAGCTGTTTATCACGTTGTGATCACAAATGCGGAAGATAAAGAAGATTATATCAACAATTCACTGCCTGTCAGATATGAATTTGAAGACGGAGTTCTTTCGGGTCATTCATACACATATGACAGCGCATATGCAACAACAGGTCAGCAAAACGGCATGGTCGGCGGTCTTGAAAACGACGGAGATTCGGTAACGGTTAATTTTGAAATTCCCGAAAACGGACATTATGATTTAAAGCTTATTTACGGAAATTCAAACGACGGTGCAACACCCGACGACAGAAAGGATTCTCAGGCGTTGCTGACTCTTGACGGCACAACCGAAACTATATCTTTCCCCAACACAATCAAAAGCGAATATACCGACAAAATGACGCTGGTGCGATATCTTGAAAAAGGAAATCATTCAATTACTCTTGCTCATAAAAACGGAACTTTTGTTGTTGACAGTATGCTCGTTGAAAAACATAAAGACATTGATGAAATTACTGTTTTATCTGACAGCGACAGAACAAATGCACACAACAAATCATTTCTTGCCGTGTCACCTTATGACGGATTCTATAAAATAAAATCCGTTGCGGCAGATATTTCAATTGACGGTGCAGATGCTTATACCGACGGTGAGTCCGTTGTTTATCTTCGCAGAGGTCTGAATTATATCGATATAAAAACCGACAATAATACTGACTGCATAATTACCGAAACGAATAAAAAAGGATTCTCCGAAACGGTAAATGCGGAAGAAATCACTCTTTCGGAAACGGCATTTCTTTCCGACGGATATATCGACGGAATATCATGCGAAGGCGGTAAGGCCTCCTTCAGAATCAACGCACCGGAATCAGGATATTACAGAATGACTGTTGCTTATTCGAACAACGAAGAAGGCGGTGTTCACAGCTATAATGTTGATTTGATTGAAAGATATATTACGGTCAATAATAATGATAAATTATGGTGCAGAAACACTTACAGCTGGGATACGGTCAAAACAGTTACAATGAACATTTTTCTTCATGAAGGTGAAAATGAAATTATACTCTCAAACGACGGTTCCTTCAGATTCAATAACAGAATTTCATATGCACCGCATATTTACGCTGTAACAATCTGCGATATATGTGAATGAAGTGTCGAAAAATGTATTGACAAAACCAATCAACAGTATTATAATAAATTGTCAACTGAATACTCCCTTATTAAGAGTGGCTGAGGGACAGGCCCTGTGAAGCCCGGCAACCTGTTTTATAAACAAGGTGCTAATTCCTGCGGAGTTTTTCCGGAAAATAAGGTGTTTTAGCCCCGCCTAAGACTCCTTGGGCGGGTATTTTTTTGGTAATAATATTTGTGAGGTATATAAAATGGCAAACTACTTATTCACATCCGAATCCGTAACGGGCGGACATCCCGATAAAATCTGCGATCAGATTTCTGACGCTGTTCTTGACGCTATTCTCGCTCAGGATCCCATGGGCAGAGTTGCCTGCGAAACCTGCTGCACAACAGGTATGGTTCTTGTTATGGGCGAAATTACAACAACTGCAGAACTTGACATTCCTAAAATTGTCAGAGAGGTTGTTGATGATATCGGTTATAATAATGCTGAATACGGCTTTGACTGCAACACCTGCGCTGTTATGACTGCACTCGATAAACAGTCGGGAGATATCGCTATGGGCGTTGACAGACTCGGCGCAGGCGATCAGGGTATGATGTTCGGTTTTGCTTGCGATGAAACTCCCGAATTCATGCCTCTCCCCATTTCTCTTGCTCATAAACTCTGTGCAAAACTTACTGAAGAACGCAAAAACGGAAATCTCGGCTATCTCCGTCCTGACGGAAAGAGCCAGGTTACCGTTGAGTATGATGAAAACCATAACCCTGTCAGAGTTCATACTGTTGTTATTTCTTCACAGCACGCTCCCGAAATTGAACTTGAGCAGATCAGAGCTGATATAATTGAAAAAGTTATCAAGACAACTATCCCCGCTTCACTCCTTGATGAAAACACGGTTTATCATATCAATCCCACAGGAAGATTTGTAACTGGCGGTCCTCAGGGCGACAGCGGTCTCACCGGCAGAAAGATTATTGTTGATACATACGGCGGTTATGCACGTCACGGCGGCGGTGCATTCAGCGGTAAAGACCCCACAAAGGTTGACCGTTCAGCTGCATATGCTGCACGTTATGTTGCCAAGAATATTGTTGCTGCTGGTCTTGCGAAGAAATGCGAGGTTGAGCTTGCATATGCAATCGGCGTTGAACAGCCCGTTTCCGTTTTTGTTGATACATTCGGCACAGGCAGAATTTCTGACAGTGAAATCTCCGAAATTGTAAATAATCTTTTCGACCTTTCACCTGCAGGAATTATAAATACGCTCGACCTGAGAAGACCTATCTACAGACAGGTTGCGGCTCTCGGTCATATCGGCAGAACAGATATTGATCTTCCCTGGGAAAAGACAGACAGAATTGAGGATATAAAAAAAGCGGCAAAAATCTGAATTTTAGGATGATATGAAATGAAATTATCCCTTGTTATTCCCTGCTATAATGAAGAAAAAAACGTTTCTCTTTTTTATGATGCCGTAAAAAAAGATTTTTCCGCCGTTGATTTTGAATACGAACTCGTATTTGTCAACGACGGAAGCCGTGATGGCACATTCAAAGAGCTGAAAAAACTTTGCGACGGCGATTTACCTGTCAAACTAGTCAATTTCTCCCGTAATTTCGGAAAAGAATCCGCTATGTATGCAGGTCTGCATGAAGCTGAAGGTGAATATGTCACTATTATTGATGCCGATTTGCAACAACGCCCTTCAATTGCGCTTGATATGGTAAGAATTCTTGATAATGACAACGAATATGACTGCGTTGCAGCATATCAGGACACAAGAAACGAAAGCAAATCCCTCATTTTCTTTAAGAACTGTTTCTATAAAATTATCAATAAATTTTCAGATACCGAATTCACTCAGGGCGCAAGCGATTTCAGAACCTTCCGAAGACCCATGGTTGATGCGATTCTTTCAATGGATGAATATTTTCGTTTTTCAAAAGGCTTATTCTCATGGGTCGGTTTCAAGACAAAATTCATTCCGTATGTAGCTGAAGAAAGAGCAACAGGCGAATCAAAATGGTCATTCACAAAGCTTTTTAAATATGCCATGGACGGTATATTTGCTTTCAGCACAACTCCCCTTCGGGTTTCAACAATTATCGGATTGGTTACCGCACTTTTATCAATCATATATTTGTTTATTGTTGTTGTGCAGAAACTTGCATTCGGAATTGATGTTGAAGGCTATGCGACAATCGTTGTTCTCATTCTTCTTCTGGGCGGAATCCAGCTTTGCTGTATCGGCATTATCGGCGAATATATTGCAAGAACATATATTCAGACGAAAAACAGACCGATTTATATTGCAAAAGAAGTTATAAAAAACAATAAATACAAAAAATAAAAAAGCGGTCAGCATCGAAATGCTGACCGTATTTTTTATGCTGTTTCCTTGAGTTCTCTTTCAAGCCAGATGCAACCGATATCCATTGCGCTGTAGATACCTCTGCGTTCTGCTTTCTTGACAATCTTATCTTTCATTCTGACATCGGGGTCTGTGTTGACAAGCTGAACAACAACTCTGTCGGCAACCTCAACGCCTTTGATTTCTCTTGTGCTTGTTATCTGCATTATAACAACATAAGGGTCAGACATATATCCGTAATATATTGTTTTACCGCTTCTGACAAGAGGTCTGCCCTTATACATAAGAAACTTTTTCTTAGCCATGTTATCACTCCTTCAAGTTATTTGATTCCAAGATAGCACTTAACCATCGCCTGAAGAAGTTCATCTCTGTCGAGCCTTCTGACAAGACTGCGTGCATTGTTATGAGTAGTTATATAAGTCGGGTCCTCGGAGAGGATATAGCCGACAATCTGGCTGATTGAATTATAACCTTTTTCGTTCAAAGCTTCATAAACAGCAAGAAGATTTTTCTTCATCTCAGCCTCATTTTCATCTTTGATTGAAAATTTTATTGTTTTATCAGTCATTTCGGTCACCTCCGTTACCAATTAATTATATAACATATTTTTAAATAAAACAAGTGTTTTTTGTAAATTGTTCGGATTATGCTCTGAGAGTAACACCGATTCTACCGAGATTTTCAAGAACAGTGTTAATCCAGCCCTGAACTTCTTCCATTTCAAGGTTTCTGTCCATTGCGGCAAAATTGAGTCTGACGGTTATGCTCTTTATACCGTCTTTCTCATAGGTATCAATAACCTTCGAGCTTTCAAGCTCGGCAAGATTAAGTGAATTCCAGCATTCTGCAAGCTGAGAATACTTTGTATTTTCCGCAAGAACAAGCGAAAGGTCATAGTAGGTTGACTGCTGTGTGCTGGGTTCTGTGAAGTGAATTGAAGCTGCATCGAGTGAGGAGAAAACATCCATATCAATCTCAAAGCATACTGCACAAGCTGTTTTGTCAAGCTTTGCCTTGTTTGAGGGATGAAGTGCACAGAGTGTACCAACCTTAACGCCGTCAATAAGGATTTCAGCAGTATTCTTGGGATGCTGCCATGCATGAACGGGTGCAATCTTATTATAGCCTGCATTCTTCTGCTTTATTGTTCCGATAATGCAGTTCAAGATTTCAACAGCCTTGAGATATGCGGTTTTTTCGTTGCCGCCCTTATCATAAATAACAACACCGAGATGTTTTCTTTCATTGCAAAGACCGTTTTCATCTGTTCCGTCAACAACTCTGCCAACTTCAAAGATGCCGTATTTGTCCGAAAAATCTTTATTTTCCTGAGCCATAACAAGAAGTGTGGGAAGCATGGAGTTGCGAAGAACACCGTTATCAGAATTTTCAATATTGAGGACCTTAACGTTATCTTCAACTTCGATGCCGAGTTTCTTGAATTTTCTGCCGTCGCACCATACATAGGAATGAACTTCATGGAAGCCGTATTTCTTGACAAGGATATCCTTGATTTCATCGTCTTCCATTCTTGCATAGTCGTTGGGAACGGGTTTCAGAGGGCTGTTGGTGGTTGAAATATTGAAATTGTCATAACCGTAAATACGGGTAATTTCTTCAATGATGTCAGCCTTGATTGTAACATCCTTGGTTGCTCTCCATGAGGGAACTTTAACGGTATATTCGCCGTTATTGAAATCAACCTCGAATCCGAGAGCTGTGAGGGTTTTCATAATCTGCTCATCGCTGATGTCAATACCTGTGTAACGGTCAACGTATTTCTTATCAAAGGAAAGACTGATTTCGGGATACTTTCTGACGTAAGCATCAGTGAGCTTTGAAGCAACCTTTGCTTCGGGGTCAATGCTCTTGACAAGCTCAACAAATCTGCCCACAGCGGCAAGAGTAAGCTCGGGATCAAGCATTTTTTCATATCTTGCGCTTGCATCGGTTCTGTGGCCGAGTCTTGAAGATGACTTGCGGATGGAAACACCGTC
>JAZSAH010000223.1:0-2121 GCA_045601745.1 Acutalibacteraceae bacterium | reverse complement strand
CATACGGATATATTCGTGTGTCATCAACAGATCAGAATGAGGACGGACAGTTACATGTGATGCAGGATAAACAGACAAAACATCATTATCGATATGCAGTCGAGCAATTACTTTTCAGCTGTTTGCCACTAAATCACCACTTTTTAATAATAAAAATGCCGTTTTTCGGGTGGCAATTTCCGTAAAATATCCACGGTTTTGCTTGCTTTTATATTGTCTGTATTTGCAAAGATGACTTTTTGTGGTATAATATTTATATAATCTGAAAAGTTATGAGGTGATACCGTGCCGTTACAAATCATAAGACAAGATATAACCAAAATGAAGGTTGATGCGATTGTCAACACCACCAATGCGGAAATGGTGGGTTACAGCGGAGTCGACCTTGCCGTGCATACTGCTGCAGGTCCGATGCTCGATGAGGAATGCCGAAAAATCAGACCTCTCGGTCTCGGTACTGCAAAGATTACGGGCGCATACAACCTCGATGCGAAGTATGTAATCCATACGTCGGGGTCTGTCTGGCACGGCGGACTTGTGGGGGAGAGCATCATTCTCAAGTCGTGTTACACTGAATCCCTTAAACTTGCAGTTGCAAACGGTTGCGAATCCGTTGCATTTCCGCTGATTTCTGCAGGCGCGTACGGTTATCCGAAAGATCAGGTGTTGAAATTCGCAATTCAGGTTATCACCGAGTTCCTTTTTGAACATGAACTCATGGTTTATCTTTGCGTTTTTGACCGCAAATCTTATGAATTCAGCAGAGTTATTTTCAATGAAATCAGAAGTTTTATTGACGATGATTATGTTGAGGATTCAAAAGCTGATTTCGAAGTGGATATTGAATGCTTTGAAAGAACACTTCTTCCGAATGAAATCAGACACAGAGACAGACTTGATGCATCAAGACCGAAGACCTGCGCCTCAATGCCTGCACCGCAATCAGCTGAATACGGCAGTGCAAAGAACAAAACCCTTGAAGAATACATGAAAGCGATGGATAAATCCTTTGCATGGAAGCTATTTGACTTGATTGATTCAAAGGGAATGACCGATGTTGAGTGCTACAAAAAAGCCAACGTCGATAAGAAAACATTCTCTAAAATTAAGTGCAATCCCGATACATACAAGCCATCGAAGCAGACAGCCGTTGCGTTCGCAATCGCACTTGAACTGACCCTTGACGAAACGCAGGATTTGCTTGCCTCTGCAGGGCTGACGCTATCACGCAGTTTCACTTTTGATAAAATAATCAGATATTTCCTGCAAAAGGGTGTATATGATATTTTCGAAATAAACGAAGCACTGTTTGAATTTGACCAGGTACTGTTGGGTTGCTGAAAAAGTCGCCCGTCGGGAGACCATATCAATTTAATAATATGCTATAGTGTGGTTGTAAGGTTGAGAAACCAAGCAACCACATTTTTATTTTTGGAGGACAAAACAATGACAGGTGCAATTATCGGCGATGTTGTCGGCTCAAGATTTGAGTTCGACAATTACAAATCAAAGGATTTTGAAATGTTCAATACTGAATGCGATTTTACCGACGATTCGGTTATGACTCTCGCAATTGCAAAGGCACTTACTCAGCACGAAACTATAACGGACTACGAAGCTTTCAAAAAAGAGCTTATCAAGGCTATGCACGATGTTGGCAACAGATATCCTTACTGCGGTTTCGGCGGAAGATTTTTCGACTGGATTCTTTTCAGGCGTACAGAACCCTATAACAGTTTCGGAAACGGCTCTGCAATGAGAGTTTCGCCCGTCGGCTGGTTTGCAAATTCGCTTTCAGAATGTGAAAAACTCGCAAAGGCAACTGCCGAAGTTACCCACAATCACCCCGAAGGAATCAAGGGTGCGGTATCTGTTGCAGGTGCAATTTATCTCGCAAGAACAGGTCAAACAATGGACGAAATCAAAGAATATGCCCAAAAATTCTACACAATCGATTTCACTCTCGATGAAATCCGTGAGGACTACGATTTCTATGAGATTTGCCAGAAATCCGTGCCTCAGGCATTCGAAGCATTCTTTGAGTCAACAAGCTTTGAGGATGCAATCAGAAATGCAATTTCCATTGGCGGTGACAGCGACACAATTGCCGCAATCGCAGGT
>JAZSAH010000222.1:0-2906 GCA_045601745.1 Acutalibacteraceae bacterium | reverse complement strand
GCGAAAAATCGGGAGCATCCTTTACATCAAAAATACCTTTTTTGAATGGCGTCAGTCCGTCTGTAATGCTTATCCATCTGCCCGAAAACAGAACGGGCACAGAAAAGAATTTATAGCCTGCAGCCGCAAAATCGTCATACTCATTGAACTTTTCAAGATAAGTCAAATATGCAACTGCAGCGTGCGGTTCGCCGTTGATATAAAGTGTGGGCACACCGCCGCAATTCTTGATTTCCGAATGAATTCCTGCATATTTATCCATATCGCGCACAACCTCTTGAGTTGAAATTTCGTAATCCGTTTCCTTCAATGGCTTTTGAAAGTTAAAAACACAACCTAAAAAAGTTGTAAAAGCCAAAAAGAAACTGATGATTTTATGAAAAAGCATATGTCCTCACCTCGTTAAGATAGTAAAAATGATATTACGGCAAAAATTGATTTCGAATCGACGAATTCTAATTTATCAATCTCATTATAATTCCCTGCGATTATTTTTGCAACACTTGAATTGACCGTGATAATGATATATAATTTCATAAATAAAGGTGAAAGCGTGATGAAATGAAAAAACTTAAAGTTGTTCTTTCAATTTTTCTGATACTTGTAATTATTACAGGAGGTTATGTCGGCAATATGCTCGGAGTTTTTAATGAAGGCAACTACGGTGAATATTCTTTGAAAGATACTGCATTGGTTTCCGACAGTCCGATAAACGGAAAGACGGTTATCTTCCTCGGCAGTTCAGTTACCGCAGGCTACGGCTCACTTGGCGTCAGCTTTGCGGATTATCTTGAAAAGACCGACGGCATCATCGCTTTCAAAGAAGCCGTTTCGGGCACAACTCTTGTTGATGTCAAAAGCAATTCTTACGTTTCACGAATGAAAAAGATTGATAAGAACATCAAAGCCGATGCGTTTGTCTGCCAGCTTTCAACTAACGATGCAACTAAAGAAATGCTGCTCGGCGATATCTCCGACGGCTTCGATGTGGATGGCTTCGATACACAGACCGTTGCAGGTGCAATCGAATACATAATCGCTTATGCAACAGAAACGTGGAACTGTCCCGTTGTGTTTTACACACAGGCAAAATATGACAGCGATCATTACGCAAAAATGGTTGACCTTCTTTTGAAAATTCAGAAGAAATGGAACATAACCGTAATTGATTTATGGAATAACAGTGAGATAAATTCAATCACCGATGAGGAAAGAAATATTTATCTTGTTGACCATATTCATCCTGCAAAAGCGGGCTATAAAGAATGGTGGCTCCCTGAATTTCAGAAATGTTTATATGAAATATTAAAGTGACGGAAGTGACTGAATGACTTTTGGAAATGCCGAAGTGACGGTAATAAAAAGCAAACGTAAGACAATTTCAATTCAGGTTAAACCGAATGAAGTTATCATCCGTGCGCCAATAAAAACGAAAGAAAAAGAAATTGAAATGTTTGCGGAATCAAAAAGAAATTGGGTTGAAAAGCACCTGGAATCACTTTCCGAAAAACAAAAACTTCTTGAAAATATCGAGCCGTATTCAGACAAAGAAATCAGAAGTCTTGTTGCAAAAGCAAAAGAGATAATTCCGAAAAAGGTTGAATTTTATGCCGACAAAATCGGCGTGACTTATAATAAAATCACAATCCGATGTCAGCGTACACGTTGGGGAAGCTGCTCATCAAAAGGCAATCTTAACTTCAACTGTCTGCTTGTTTTGTTGCCCGATGAAATCATTGACAGCGTTGTTGTTCATGAACTCTGTCACAGAAAACAGATGAATCATTCCGCAAAATTCTATGCGGAAATCGAAAAAGTTTTTCCCGATTATAACCGTTGCTGTCAATGGCTTAAACAAAACGGAAATGAATATATGAGCCGAATCCCGAAATAATTCAAGGGATTACGGCTCTTTTTGTTTACCTCAAATGCATTATTTCAAAGTATTGCTCTTTATCGTTTCCTATGATATAATTTTAGTAATTCAGAATTATAGGGAGTGATTTTGTGCAGAAAACACTGAATGAAAAAAGTCGTAAGGAGCTTGAAAGGCTCCAAAAACAACTTGCTAAACCCAAAGGCAGAGGATATCTTGCTTATTTTATGTTTGTGATTGCGGTTATTTATATGGCTGATGAAATTGCATCACAAATCGGTATTCAGATGCAGACTGTTATTGCATCGCAGATTTTTGCACCCGTTTTCGGTGCAGATGTTGCGGTGGCAAGAATGTCAGCCTTCGGTACGGTTGCAACCGTAGGCTCTGTTGTGGCGTTCATTTATAAACCCCTTTCCGATAAATTCGGCAGAAGAATATTCCTTGTTATCAACACTCTCGGAATGGGTCTCGGTTTGCTTTTTGTTTCAATTGCGACCAATATTCCCGTTTATCTTATCGGTGCGTTTATAATACAGTTCTTTATTCCTCACGATATGCAGGCGGTCTATATCCAGGAATGTGCACCTCCGCAGCACCGTGCAAAAATCTATTCGGTAATCAAATCTGTTGCAACTCTTGCGATTTTTCTTATTCCTTATCTTCGCAAGACTTTTATCTCGGAAACCGACCTTTCAGGCTGGCGATATGTTTATATGATACCTGCAATCATTGCTCTTTGCGCAGGTGTTTTTGCGTTTTTTACGGTTCGTGAAAGCGATGTTTTTATCAAAAACCGTATTAAACAGCTTACTGCACCAGAAACAGAAACAATCCTCAAATCAAAGGCGGACGGCTCACAGGGCGGTTTTGCAAATGCTCTGAGATATTGTTTTAAGAATAAGCAGATGCTTTTTGTTATGATTGCAGGCGGATTTCTGATGTTCGGTATGCTGATTACGCAGTATTATGAAACCATTATGAACTACGGCTTTATGCAGGAATATCTTGCAAACGGTATGGATTTTGA
>JAZSAH010000221.1:0-7950 GCA_045601745.1 Acutalibacteraceae bacterium | reverse complement strand
TATTATACCCTTGACGGTTCTTATCCCGACAAAGAAAACGGCATTCTTTACGAAGAACCATTCGATGTCAAAAAGAATTGCAGACTCACATGGAGAAGCTTTTCCGATGATTCATCGCTTTTTGCAAGCAAAGCAAAATTTGAAGAAATCAAAGGTTCATCATATGTACCCTCTGCCGATTACACGGCATACTATGCGGCAAAATCGCAGATACCTTCAGACCTTAATCCCTATACACGAGAATCGGTTGATAATCTTTGGGATGCGGTTTTTCTTGATGTTTCGGGCAAATCAATTAAAGAGCAGGATGTTGTTGATGCACAGACAAAGGCAATCCTCGATGCAATTGCGGCGCTTGAACTCAGACGCGCCGACTACACTTCCGTTTATTCCGCCATTGCATTAATTCCTGAGGATTTATCCCGTTATACGCCCGAAAGCGTGGCTGCATTGCAAGCTGCGGTTGACAGCGTTGTTTACGACCTTGATTACACGAAGCAGAATGAAGTTGAAGCCTATGCAGAAAGCATATATAACGCTTACAGAAACCTCAAAACAGAAAGCTTTTTCGAAAGACTTTTCAGACTCATAAAAGAATTTTTTGAAAACATATTTTCTTTTTAATAAGGAAGGAGAACAAAATGGACAGATATCTTATTATCAATGCGGACGATTTCGGTATGTGCAGAGGCGCAAATCTTGCAGTTATGGACCTTTTCAGAAATCCGCAGAGCGCACTCACCTCATCAACAATCATGACCCCCTGCGCATGGGCACCCGAAGCAATCAGATTTGCGGCTGAAAATCCGCAGTATGCAATCGGCGTTCATCTCACCCTCACAAGCGAATGGGGCAACTACCGCTGGGCACCCGTAAACACAAAGAACACCGATTCTCTCCGAGATGAAGAAGGCTTCATGTGGCATGAAAGCGACCAGGTTGAAGAACACGTTGACATCGACGAGGTTGAAGGCGAAATCAGGGCGCAGATTGAAAGAGCAAAAAAGCTCGGTCTTGTCAATCCCTCTCATCTTGATAACCACATGGGTTCACTCTACGGCATCGAAACGGGCAGATTTGAGCTTCTTCAGCTCACCCTTTCTCTTGCCGGCGAATACGGTCTTCCCTTCCGTATGCCTGCAAAATTCACCGACGAAATGCTCGGAAACTCCATGCTCGACATCAATGTTGACAAGAGCGTTATCGATATGGTTTTCGGAAAAATCGTTGAGTTCGCAAAAGCAAATAAAGTTGCAATTCCCGATTACCTCATTCCCAACGAATGGGGCGGACCTCAGGATGAAAGCTATGAAAACTTCAGAGAATATCTTTATAACCTCTATGCAAACATTCCCGACGGCATAACCGAAACCTATCTTCATCCCTCAATTGAAACCGATGACCTCAAGGGCACAACAGGCGCATGGCATCGCAGAGTCTGGGAATACAGAATCATGAGCGACCCGCAGACAAAACAGCATATTGAAGCTCACGGAATCAAGCTTATCAACTACCGTGACCTTGCAGAAATGAGAAAATAATCATATAAAACAGCAAACCGTCGGACACATGAAGTCTGACGGTTTGTTTTGTTAATATTGACTCAATTCGGCTGAAATGCTATAATATTCCAGCTGTAAACTTCGGTTTACATCGGCTTTTTAAAAAAATGTAAAATAAAATTGGTTGAATTATGTTACATTCGGGGGTAAACTTTGACTTATAGTAAAGGAGGTTTACAAAAGATGACTATTTCAGAAAAGATAACCAACCTGAGAAAGGAAAAAAACCTCTCTCAGGAAGCGCTTGCGGAGGCTCTCGGAGTTTCCCGTCAGTCAGTTTCAAAATGGGAATCGGGAACTGCACTTCCCGATACGGATAAAATTGTTGCAATGAGTGAGCTTTTCGGAGTTTCAACCGACTATCTTCTTAAAAACGATGCGGTCGCAACGGAACCCGTTACATATAATCCGCCCGAAAACCCGCCCGAAAATCCTGCAGAAAAAAACACCGTTGAACCTGAAAGGAATGATGATATGTCACCGAAAAAGAAAAAGAAGAAAAAAGGCAAGGCTTTAAAAATCATTGCACTTGTTCTTGCTCTTGTTATTCTTGCGGCAGCCATAGGAATTCCCTCATATTTCGGTTCGTTCCGTGAAGCATGGTGGGCGCTCAACGGCGGCAAGGTCAAATATCCGTATGTTCTCGTTCACGGTCTCGGAGGCTGGGGCAATGGCGACGGCATCAATGACACGGTTCAGTATTGGGGAGCAACATCCATGAACCTTGTTGAATATCTCAATGAACAGGGTTATGAAGTCCATGCGCCGAGCGTTGGTCCCGTTTCAAGCACATGGGACAGAGCCTGCGAGCTTTATGCTCAGCTTACGGGAACAAGAGTTGACTACGGCGAGGCTCATTCGGCGGCACATAATCATGAACGTTTCGGCAGAGAATACAGCGAACCCCTTGTTGCACAGTGGGGCGAAAAGATAAACGGCGGTCAGAGAGTGAAAATAAACCTTATCGGTCATTCCTTCGGCGGCGCAACGGTAAGACTTCTTTCATCGCTTCTCGAACACGGAAGTGAAGAAGAAAAAACGGCAACCGAGGGTGAAATTTCTCCCCTCTTTGAAGGCGGAAAGGGCGACTGGGTTTACAGCGTAACAGCTCTCTGCGCACCTCATAACGGCTCATCCTTAACGGAAGTTCTCGATTCCGTAGGCGGTCTTGTGGGCATAAAAGACACAACGGATATGCTCACAACCCTCTGCTTCGGAGTTGCAGGTCTTACGGCAAATACAGACGGAATTTATGATTTCAAGCTCGAGCATTTCGGAATAACGGACACCGATTTCAAATCCGCAATCGATGCACTCACAAATTCGGGCAACGACCACGCCGTGTATGACCTCACACCCGACGGTGCGTCCGAACTAAACAAAACAATCAAGGTTAATCCCAATGCATATTATTTCTCATATTCTTACAGCACAACGAAGGCAGGCTCATTCCTCAGAGGTCAGGTTCCCAATTCGTCAACCCTGCCGATTCTCTATCCGTTTGCCCTTGCAATGGGTTCATTTAAAGGCACAACCGACGGCGGTATCTCAATCGATGAAACATGGCAGGAAAACGACGGTCTTGTCAGCGTTGTTTCGGCAAGATATCCCTTCGGCGATGAATTTGTTGAAATGCCCCTCAAATCCTCACAGAGCGAGGAAGAATTCGTTGTTCAGAGAGGCATATGGAACGTTGCTCCCACGAAAGAAGGCGACCACGGCAAGGTTATCGGTCTGAATTCGGGCGAGGAAGTCCCCAAAACATTTTTCACCGAGCTTTTCACAATGGTTGACAGCCTGGAAAGATAAGGAGATTATCATATGTCATATATTATTATTGGAATATTAACATTTTGCATCGCTCTTATTTCGCCTTTTTATGCGATTATTATGCCGTTTCTTCCCGAAGACACACTTGAAATTAAAACGGTAACATTGGGCGGTGTAACATATAAAAACTGTTTTATAGACAAAAACATATTTATTATTGATGATTTTAATTTTTATGAAAAAGAACCCGATTACGGCGATGATTTCTACAAAATAACCGATAATATCCTTTATAAGGGTCACAGACAGACTTATTCGGATAATTTCGGAATAAGCGAATCTCTCTACTGTCCCGAAGAAGATTGGGAAGAACTCAAAGCATTTTATGCCGACCCCGATAATTTTAATTATTATTGCCGTACATATACCAATAGCTACCTCGAAGCAGAGGTGAAACAACTCGACGGTGTTAACGGCGAATTGTTCAATCAAATTTTGGGTGAAGCAGAAGATGTAAGAGAAGAAGGCTATTCATATATAACAAAAATCCCTGCTGACAGAAATCGAAAAACAATTGAATTTGTGATGGAAAGCAAGGACAATTTGTTTTATGCCGACTCAATCAGATATGTTGTTTACGAAGGAACAGTCTATCATGAGTATGACTATATTCCTAGTGAGATCACCAATAAACATACCGTTTATAAATTAAAAAGCGAACTCGAAAAATTCATATCCGAGCTTCTTAAAAGTAACGGATATGAAGCGCTTTTTGAATAGTGCCAATTCTGACTTTTGCAGGATTTCCCTTTGCCTCCCTCTGATGAGAGGAGAGACGAAACCCAATAAAACAGCAAAAAGAGAAGCCGAAGGTCAATCCTTCAGCTTCTCTTTTCGCATTTATAAACTTATTTCTTCTTCATCTTCGGCATAACAAGACATCCGATGATAACTGCAACAGCAGCAACCGCCGCAACAATCACCCACACCATCGATTCGCTTCCCGTGTCGGGCGATGCAACAACAGAAGGTTCAGCTGCAAAAGCATAGAGAGCTGCGGTCACAACGCTCAGCACCATGAGTGCGCATAAAACAATTGCGGTTATTCTTACAAACAGATTTCGTTTGTTCATATTATTTCTCCTTGATTTTAAATCTTCAGCAGCTTTTTCATGGCTTCGCCGATATTTTCAGCCGTCTTTGCTGCTTCTTCCCCGGTTTTGCCGCATCCTGCGATATATACTTTTATCTTTGGCTCCGTTCCCGAAGGTCTGACTATCGCCGTGCTGCCGTCGGAAAGAACATAAGAAAGGATGTTCGACTTCGGGAAAGAAAGGGGTTCTTTTTCGCCCGTCACCGTATCCGTGATTGTTCCCGTTTCAAAGTCACTGACTTTCATAACCTTTAATCCTGCAAGTTCTTCGGGAGGGTTATTTCTTGTTGCAGTCATGATTTCGCCCATCTTCACCATGCCGCTTGCGCCTTCAAACATGAAGTTATAAAGCTTGTCAACGCAGTTTCCGTGTTCGGCATAAATATCATCAAGAACATCAACAAGAGTTTTGCCCTTGCTCTTATAATAAGCCGCCATTTCGCAGACCATAAGCGAAGCGGCAACGGCATCCTTATCCCTTGCATGAGTGCCGATAAGATAGCCGTAGCTTTCTTCAAATCCCATAACGAAGCGGTCTTCTTCGCCTTTTTCTTCGAGATTTGCAACGAATTCTCCGACATACTTAAAGCCCGTGAGAACATCCGTTATCTTGCAGCCGTATTTTGCCGCAACCTTATCAACAAGCGGAGTTGACACAAAGGATTTTGTCATTGCGGGATTTTCCGGAAGCGTTCCCTTTTCTTTTCTTGCGGAAAACATATATTCCGTGAGAAGAACGCCCACATCGTTGCCCGAAAGAAGCACATATTCACCGCTTACGAGAACGGCAATTCCCACTCTGTCGCAGTCAGGGTCGGTTGCAAGGAGCAAATCCGCCTTTTCTTCCTTCGTCATATCGATTGCACATTCGAAAACCTGCTTGATTTCAGGGTTGGGATAGGGGCAGGTCGGGAATTTTCCGTCGGGCATTTCCTGCTCGGGAACAACTCTCACATTTTTGAAGCCTGCTCTTGAAAGAACCGTTCTGACGGGAATATTTCCCGTTCCGTTAAGCGGAGTATAGATTATTTTAATATCGCTCTCTTTTATAATTTTGGGATTAATGGGTCTTGAAAGCACATGAGCATAGAATTCCTCAATTATATCATCGGAAATATATTCGATAAGACCCTTTTCAACCCCTTCGTCAAACGGCATTTTCTTAACGCCGTCAAACATATCAACCTTCTGAATGAAAGCATAGGTTTCGTTTGCCGCTTCTTCGGTCATCTGATAACCTGCAGGGTCATAGCATTTATATCCGTTATATTTTGAAGGATTATGGCTCGCTGTTATAACAACACCGCTTTGGCACTTAAGACGCATTACCGCATATGATACAAAGGGAGTCGGAATAAGGTTGGGATAAATATAAACCTTTATTCCGTTTGCCGCAAGCACCTCTGCGCACTGCTTTGAAAAAACATCGGAATTTATTCTTGAATCATAACCCACGGCAACGCTTGCAGACTCATATTTGCTGCCCAGATAATCAGCAAGACCCTGAGTTGCCTGACAAACCGTATAAGTGTTCATTCTGTTTGTGCCTGCACCGAGTACGCCTCTTAACCCTGCCGTACCGAATTCGAGGTTTCTGTAAAAACGGTCAAGAATTTCTTCACCGTTATCCTTGATTGCAAGAAGCTCATCGTGAAGCTCTTTGTTATCCTCTGTGCCTTCAAGCCAGAGTTCATAAAGCTTGTTAACATCATTCATAGGCGTATCTCCTTTTTATTTTTATCCATTTTAATTTTACCCTTTTTTTATTTTATTGTCAATGACCTGAAAACATTCGCCTTGACTATATTTTTCTTATTTGATATACTATATGACACTAAAAAAGGAAAGAGATGATTCAGATGAGCGCTTTTTCATTGGCTGTCAACAAGATTTTATCGGTTATTTTTGCGGTTTTCCTCATTCCGTTTACCGTTCTCACCCACGGAATTGACCTGATCTCTGAAGGAAAAAGAACCGATTATGAAAAGACCAATGTTGTGGGAATAGGTGCATATTTCCGTTCACAGGGTCTTACAACAGACGGCGAAACACTTTATTTTTCGTCAAAAACAACTCTTATCCGAACCGAAAACGATGCAAAAACGCTTGTTAATGCAAACTATTTTGCAATTCCCGACGAGCTGAAAGAGCTCGGAATAAAGCACATCGGCGGTCTGAGTTATTATAACGGCAAAATCTATGCAGGCCTTGAAGACAGCAAGGTCTGGGATTATCCCATTGTCGGTGTTTTCAACGCTGAAACGCTTGAACTTGAAGAATATTTCATCATGGATGCCGAAAAGATAACAAGAGGTCTACCCTGGGTATGTGTCGACAGCGAAACCGGCTATCTCTGGTGCACCGACCATTCAAAAAATCCGACGGTTCTTTTAGCTTATGACACGGCAGATAAAATGAATTTCGTCAAGGAAGTCAGTCTTGAAAGCTCGCCTTATGCAATTCAGGGTGCTGAATTCCGTAACGGCTTCATCTATGCCGCAACCAATGATGATACCCAGGCAATTTATAAAATCAATCCCGAAAACGGTGCAACCGAAAAAGTGCTTGACCGTAATCTCACATCGGGAAGCGAAGGCGAGGGAATGACTTTCCTTGTTAAAGACGGAAAAACCGTTCTCGTTGCCATGGATATGGGACCGTTATTTATCAACGCATTCGTGCGTGAATATTCTCTCGATTAATTCTTGGAGGAAATAAAATGAAAAGCAAAACACCGATAATTGCCATAACGGCTGTTGTGGCGTGCATCGTTTGCATTGTTGCCGTTCTTGCAATAAAAATGAATGACACATCAAGCCCTTCCATCGACGCCGCACCCGATTCTTACTCAAACTATCAGCCTTATACGCAGGCTACATATCCCGTATATAATGATTATACCTATGTCGGAACGGAAACAACATATCCCGAACAGCCTTCCTTTTCAACACAGACCGTTCCTCATGTTACCCCCTCGGTTTCCTCAACACTTCCTTCAACCGAATCAACAACCGCAGTCAGCGAAACATCTTCTTTGACGGAAAAGGTCACACAGATAACAACGGTTATCAATCAGCAGTTTTCGCAGGTTTTCGATATGCCGAAGGCTCCGAAATATATTCCGCCGGATACCGATATTGATTTTGATAAAGCATCGATTGCATCTTACAAATACGACCCGAACGGAAACTATTATTACACTGACGATAAAAACGCATGGCAGTCAGGCTTCGGTTTTAATGAAGGCTATGACAGTATGGCCCCCGTCACAATGATGTATTATGACACCGTCAGAACAAAGTTCGTTTATGATAATAAAGAATGGCTTGTTCAGACCTGGAAGGGTCAGTACGGCTATGCATTCGTAGGCGGTGAAGTCGGCGTTTACACCAGAAAAATCGGAAGCGGCGGCACTCATTATAACTGCGCCCAAAAAGAAGACTGGCTCAAAATGGAAATGTGCTT
>JAZSAH010000220.1:0-2819 GCA_045601745.1 Acutalibacteraceae bacterium | reverse complement strand
TTATTGCGAAGGCAATAACCATGAGCGTTTTTGTTTTTCCGTTTAATTCTCTTGTCGGTGTAAGTTCCATAAGTTTACCTCCTTATGCTTTGTAAGACATAATGATATTTCCGTCAAAATCTTTCCAGAGGAATTCGCCGTCACAAAGGGTCATATAGCCGTGGTGACTGTTTTCCTTGGGAATCGAAACCGAACCGGGATTCATATAGATATAATCTTCGTGCTCCGTGCATTTGGGAACATGGGTGTGACCGTGAAGAAGAATATCGCCTTTCATGAGAGGGGGAAGATGACCCTCGTTGAAGTTATGACCGTGGGTTGCATAGAGAAGATTATCTCCGACGGGAATAACGGCGTATTCGCCGAGAATCGGGAAATCAAGCACCATCTGGTCAACCTCTGTGTCGCAGTTTCCTCTGACACAGAGAATTTCGTTTTTTATTTCATTGAGAAGTGCGATAACCGCTTTCGGTGCATAACCTTCGGGCAAATCGTTGCGGGGTCCGTGATAAAGAATATCACCGAGAAGAAGGAGTCTGTCGGCTTCTTCTTTTTTATAAGCTTCAAGAAGCTTTTTGCAGTAAAACTCCGAGCCGTGAATGTCGGATGCAATCAAAAATTTCATAGTTTTTCCTCTGTTTTGATTTTTATAAGGTCATTATAATACAACAACCACCGAAATGCAACCGCAAATCGGTGGTGTTTTTTTAACTGTTTTCTTTGAAACGGTTGAGGAAATGCTTTGTTCTTTCGTTCTGAGGATTGTTGATAACATCCTCGGGTCTGCCCTGTTCAACGATAACGCCGCCGTCCATGAAGATTACCTTATCCGAAACATCTCTTGCAAAAGCCATTTCGTGAGTAACGATAACCATTGTGCAGCCCGAATCCTTGAGACCCTTGATAACATTGAGAACCTCCATTGTCAGCTCGGGATCGAGTGCAGAAGTTGGTTCATCGAAAAAGAGAATTTTCGGGTTGAGCGCAAGTGCGCGTGCAATTGCAACTCTCTGCTGCTGACCGCCCGAAAGCTGGCACGGATAGAAATCCACCTTTTCTTCAAGACCGACTTTCTTGATTAATTCAAGAGCAGTCTTTTTTATCGAAGCTTCATCGCCTTTTTTGAGAAGAGTGGGTGCAAGGGTAAGATTTTCAAGAACGGTATACTGTGGAAAAAGATTGAAATTCTGGAAAACAAGACCGAAATTCAATCTGCTTTCTCTGATTTTTTCATCACTCAGATATGTTTTATCGCTGCCGTCAAAAACAATGTCACCGTCAACAATAATCTTGCCGTCATCGGCGATTTCAAGAAAATTAAGACATCTGAGCAGTGTTGTTTTACCGCTGCCCGATGAGCCGATGATAGAAAGAACATCGCCCTTTTCGAGCGTGAAGCTTATATCCTTGAGAACCTCGGTTTTGCCGAAGCTCTTTTTTATGTTACTTACTTCCAATATCGACATAATTTTAACTCCTGAAATAGCTCAGCTTCTTTTCCGCCTTGTTGAGAACGATTGTGAGAATACCTACAAACACAAGATAGAAAACGCCCGTGAAGAACAAGGGCCATATCATAGCCTTTGTTGCTGCAAGCTCTTTTGCGTTCTTGATGATTTCGCAAACCATGATGCAGTTTGCAAGTGCGGTATCCTTGATGAGGGTAATAATCTCGTTTGACATAGGGGGAACGATGCGCTGGATAACCTGCTTGAGAATGATTTTTCTGAATATCTGCGATTTGGTGAGACCGAGAACATAGCCTGCCTCATACTGACCTTTTGAAATGCTTTCGATGCCGCCTCTGTAGATTTCGGAGAAATAGCAGGCGTAGTTGAGTGCAAACGCAATGAGAACGGCAGTTATTCTTCCTGCATCGGCAATTCCGTATTCGATAAACATATATCGGTCAATCTTCCCGAAAAGCTGGTAGTCGAACAGCAGACCGGGAACATAGTATATGATGAAAATCTGGAGCATGAGGGGAATACCTCTGACAATCCAGACAATCACCTTTGAGATTGATTTGACTATTTTAAACCGGCTCATTGAACAAAAGGCTATAGGCAAACCAAGCGGTGCGCCGCAAAGCAGCGTCACCGCAAAGATAAGCAAAGATATTTTAAAGCCGTCGAACAAAAAAGCCGTGACTTCTAAAAAGGACATCTTAAAACTCCAATATTATATCTTTAAATTATTTCTGGTCGGAGAAATCTGTGATTGCTGTGTTTGAAACACCGTATTTTTCTGCAAGAGCAGCGATTGTGCCGTCTGCTGCAAGAGCTTCGAGCTGTGCGTTAACGTTTGCTGTGAGCTGGCTGCCCTTCTTGAAGCCGATTGCATAGAATTCAACATCACTTGAAAGGTCTTCGATGATTGCAAGGTCTGCATAGTCGCCCTTGCCAACATAGCTCTTTGCAAGCTGTGCGTCAACAACTGCGAAATCTGCTGTGCCGGATTTGATTTCCATGAGGCAGTCTGTCTGCTTGATGAAGCCCTTGAATGCAGTGCCTTCAAATGACTTTGCATATTCTTCACCTGCAGAACCGCTTTCTGCAACGCCCATCTTGCCGTTGAGGTCTGCTGCTGCAGCGATGCCTGCATCAGCCTTGACAACAACTACCTGACGGTTTTCCATGTAGTTATATGAGAAGTCAACCTTTTCTGCACGGAGAACACCGTCATCGTCTGCTGTGTTAGCTGTGAAGCCGTTCCATACGCAGTCGATTGTGCCTGAATTGAGGTCTGTGTATTTGCTGCTCCATTCGATTTCCTGGAAGATAACTTCATAACCGAGGTTGCCGAAAACTGCTTCTGCA
>JAZSAH010000219.1:0-2721 GCA_045601745.1 Acutalibacteraceae bacterium | reverse complement strand
AAAGCACACGATGACGGTTATTCACAGGTTCTCTGGCTTGACGGCGTTGAAAGAAAGTATATCGAAGAAGTAGGCGCAATGAACATCTTCTTCAAGATTAACGGCACTATCGTTACTCCCATGCTCAACGGCAGCATTCTTCCCGGTATCACAAGAAACTCCGTTATCGAGCTTTGCAAGAGCTGGGGTCTTCCCGTTGAAGAAAGAAAGATTTCGGTTGACGAGCTTCTTGAAGCACAGAAAAACGGAACTCTCGAAGAATGCTTCGGCACAGGCACAGCAGCTGTTATCTCACCCGTAGGTAAGCTCCGCTATAAGGATGATGTTATGACTATCAACGGCGGCGAAATCGGCGAAATCAGCCAGAAGCTCTATGACACTGTAACAGGCATTCAGGGCGGTACGGTTGAAGATAAATTTGGCTGGGTTAAAGTTCTTTAATATGATTAGTAAAAGAATAACAATCTTTGCTGGTCACTACGGAAGCGGCAAAACGAACATCGCAGTAAACTTTGCGCTCAGTCTTCGCGAAGAACACGATAAAGTAAGCATTGCCGACCTCGACATTGTAAATCCCTATTTCAGAACGAAGGACAGCGAGAAAATTCTTGCTGAAAAGGGAATACGCCTTATTTCTTCTGAGTATGCGAATTCAAATGTTGACGTGCCCGCCTTGCCCGCCGAAGCTTATTCGATAATCGATGACTTATCGGTCAGAGCTGTTATCGATGTCGGCGGTGACGACAGAGGCGCTCTTGCCCTCGGAAGATATACCCCGTCGATAAAAGAGCAGAACGATTATGAGCATCTGCTTGTTATCAACAAATACAGACCCCTCACTCCCGACTGCGCTTCAACAATCGGAGTAATGAGAGAAATAGAGATTGCCTGCGGAATGAAATTCACGGGAATCGTGAACAATTCCAACCTCGGCGATGAAACAACGGCAGACGACGTTATATCTTCAATCGGTTATGCCGAAGAAATCTCGGCGGCAAGCTCGCTTCCGATAAGAATGACCACGGTAAAAGAAGATTTATTTGATACACTTAAAGATAAAGTTGCCAACTGCACACCGATAAAGCTTTATGTGAAGCAGTCGTGGGCAAGGGCGACGGATTAAGGAGAAAGAATTATGGCAAAAGTAACCTTTAAAACAGACCTTTGCAAGGGCTGCGGTCTTTGCGTAGGTGCTTGCCCCAAAAAGATTGTGGCATTGCTTAAAGACGAAATCAACGCCAAGGGTTATCACCCTGCAGGCATCACAGACCAGTCAGCTTGCATCGGTTGCGCATTCTGTGCAACAATGTGCCCCGACTGCGTAATCACCGTTGAAAAGTAAGGAGAAAGAATAATGGCTGAAAAAGTATTGATGAAAGGTAACGAAGCTCTTGCGGAAGCAGCTATCATGGCAGGCTGCCGTCATTACTTCGGTTACCCCATAACTCCGCAGACAGAAGTTGCCGCATATATGGCAAAAAGAATGCCCCTCATCGGCGGCACATTCCTTCAGGCTGAAAGTGAAATCGCCGCAATTAACATGGTTTACGGCGCAGCAGCAGCAGGCAAAAGAACAATGACTTCAAGCTCAAGCCCCGGAATCGCACTTAAGAGCGAAGGCATTTCATATCTTGCAGGCTCAGACCTTCCCGCACTTATCATCAATGTTCAGAGAGGCGGTCCCGGTCTCGGCGGCATCCAGCCCTCACAGTCCGACTATTTCCAGGCAACAAAGAGCGCAGGTCACGGCGACTTCCATCTCGTTGTTCTTGCTCCCGCATCCGTTCAAGAAATGGTTAACCTCACATTCAAGGGCTTTGACCTTGCAGACAAATACAGAATGTCCGTTATGCTCCTTTCAGACGGCACAATGGGTCAGATGATGGAACCTGTTTCGCTTGACATGGGTGAAATCAAGGAATACGATAAGTCAGGCTGGGCAGCTTGCGGTACAAACTGCGAAAGAGAGCACAATGTTGTCAACTCCCTTTTCATTCAGCCCGATGAACTTGAAAGATATAACTTTGAGCGTTACGAAAGATACGCAAAGATTGAAGCAGAAGAAGTTATGTATGACGAATACATGATGGACGATGCCGAAATCTGCATCGTTGCTTACGGCGTTGCAGCAAGAGTTTCACAGAATGCTATCGATAAAGCACGCGCTCAGGGTATCAAGGTGGGCATGATAAGACCCATCACACTCTGGCCCTTCCCCAAAGCTGTTCTCAATGCAGCTGCAGATAAAGTGAAGGCATTCATCAGCGTTGAGCTTTCAATGGGTCAGATGATTGAGGATATTGAACTCGCAACCCGGTGCAAGAAGCCCGGTCTTCTCTGCAACCGTGTAGGCGGTATGATTCCCACAACAGAAGATGTTCTTAATTCTATTAACAAAGCAAATTCCGTCGGAGGTGACAAATAATGATAGTTTTTGAAAAACCCAAGGCACTTGCCGATGTACCCCTTCATTATTGCCCCGGCTGCACACACGGCATTATCCACCGCCTTGTTGCCGAGGTTATTGACGAGCTTGGAATCGAGGGCAGAACCGTTGGCGTTGCACCCGTTGGCTGCTCCGTTTTCGCATATAACTACTTCAACTGCGACATGATTGAAGCCGCTCACGGCAGAGCTCCCGCAGTTGCAACGGGCGTTAAGCGCTCATTGCCCGAAAACATTGTTTTCACCTATCAGGGCGACGGCGACCTTGCCGCTATC
>JAZSAH010000218.1:0-4681 GCA_045601745.1 Acutalibacteraceae bacterium | reverse complement strand
CAAAGACTTTCTTAGGATACAAGTATCAATCCCCCAGAGGGGGTTAGGTAGAACTACATTTTGTGTTCAGTTAATGATAACACACAAACTGTTGGCTGTCAAGCATTGTCAGATCGCAAAAACCGAGATTTTATTTAGTTACAGCGTATTCAAAATAGCAAAATGTATATATTTCCCGTTATTTGCGCAGAGCAAGAGTGGCTGTGACTAAATTTTTGTTTTTGATACACAACTCTGTTTGCTATAAGCCGAGCGAAACAAAAGTGCCGAAAAGCCGACAATAAATCTCGATTGATATTCAACAAATTTATTTTTTATTGAAACACTCATAACACAAACGGTGCGGTTCTCCCTTTTTTTCATTAAACCTTGTAGGTTTACCGCATGTTTGACATTTTCCCTGTTTTGAGTTGTTGGGGTTTTGTCTTCTTCTGTCAAAGCCGTTATTATCCGTATGAGATGTTTTTCCGTTATAAACTGTTGATTTCATTTCGGAAACAACTTTCTTTTTCGGAAGAATTTCGCCGTTCAGATGATCTTCTGTCAAAACGCCGTAGCCCACATTGGTTTTTGCGCCCACGCCGAATATTTCAATCAGATTTTTGAAAAGTTCAAGCTTTTCATCGGCTGAAAGAATACCGTCTTTAAGAATGAAACGGAATTCAAAACGAACGTCAGGCAGAATTTTTATCAGACGGATAGGTGTGGGATTCTTCACAGCGTCTTTATGAGGTGTTATATAATCTTCACCGATAATAAAGCCGTAATCATTGCTGTCATAGAGCACCGCATCCAAGAAAACATCTTTCTCAGAATCAAAGATTTCAGTTATCAGTTTATTGACATCAACACTTTCATCTCCGAGAATCTCGCTGATAATCTCGGGAGAATTGCTCATGCAACTGCGAAGAATACCCTTAACGGAACTGCCCGGAATATAAGGCTGACCCGATACATAATCGAATGAAAATCCCATATTGATATCTTCGTTATTCTTGTGTGCGCCGTGAGGATTTCCCGTGCCGATAAGCAAACCCGGATATGTTGTTCTGAAAATCAGCTTCTTTTCTGTTCCCATCGGACGGATATAGTCTCTTTCGTGGTCGAAAACAGCACCGAATATGGTGTCGTTATGCTTCTTCAGACTGCTGCTGAAACTCTCTTCGCCCGCTTTACCGTTAAACAATCCGCCAAGCTGTTCATAATACAATTTATTGAAAATAAGGTTAAGATTTTTCAAAAGAATCACTCCTTATCCATATCAAAAAAGTTCATTGCAAGCTTCAATGCAATGGATGCATCCGTAAACTGTTCGCGAAGTTCAGAGGTGTTATTCTTACAAACAAATTCAAGTATTTTTTTGACATCATCGACATAATCGCCTGTAATACAGAAATATATTGCAGAAATGAGTTTTTCGCGCTTGACGGATGCACCTCCCTGCTCCGAAAAGAATGCAACGGCGGCAGGCAGACTGCCCATAACGACAGCCGCACCGAAGGATGAAATCTGTGCGCGGTAGTTGCCGTTAATTATTCCGTTTTCAGCAATACCCGTTTTTATCAGGGCTTCTTTTGCAGTTAAAATCCAGTTATTAACACGGTTTTTGTTCACAGATATCCCTCCTTATATTTTTGTTACCTTTGTGAAGCCGCATCCGATTGACGAATTGCCGCCAAACTGAACAATTTCAGGAATTCCAAAACTTCCATCACCCATGGTTGCGAAATAGAGCACACTTCCGTGAGGAACAACTTCTTCATACCAAAGGTTTCCTTTGCCTATAAGGCAGTTTCTTGCCGTTACGGGAAGTGCGTAATTATCAAAGCTCTTTACAACAGCATATTCTTCTCCGATGATTTCTTTGAGCAACGCAAGTTTATCGGCAATGTCTTTGCTGAGTTTTCCCGTTTTATCTCCTTCAACACGGATGTTTTCGCCAGCGTTTGTCAAAAACTCGTTATCGCCGAAATCAACTGTCTTGCCGTCAATCAAAGCGCCGTTAAACTTATTTTCTCCGAACGCAGAAAGCAATCTGATAAACTGATTAACCGAATCAACCGTAACAACGGGAATGGATGCCATTCTGGTGCTTCCCGCAACTCGCATCGGTCTTGCTATAAGGTGCGCATCAAAAAACTTATATAAACCTTCACCTGTTGTGTTTTCGTCGCCGGATGTTCCGAAAATCCTGTTCGCTTCATCCTTGTCTTCAACTGTGTCACGAAGAGCGCCTTTGATGCCCGATGCATGAATCATCGGCAATCCCGTGATGTCTTTTTCTACCTCGTTATCTACGATGTTATAATTTACATCGCCTGAACCTACGTGGAGATTCGTTATACATTCAATTTTATAAAAAGTCGGTTTCATATATATGCCCTCCGTTATTTTGTGATTGTTTCGTTATATCCGATCTGATTGAGGTTGCTGTTTTCAACAAGTTTTGCAAATTCTTCTTTATCCGATGGGATGAAAATGCTGCCTGCGGATATGAGATTATAAAGCTTCGAGCCTTTCACAACAGTATTGCGGTTTTTCTTGAAAGAACGGTATGTTTTGGTCTTTGTAACCGAAAACAAGCATTTTTCATATATATCAGAATTCACAAAAGCATCGCCGAAGAAGTAAACAACGTCATCTCTCAGATGTTTTTTGATTTCATCATTCAGAGTGTTATCTTTTTCTTCAAACGAAACCGCAAAAGTTGATTTGCCCTGACCCATATATATTAAAGAATTCTCAGGGATAAGGTCATCTTCCAGGGTCAGATAAACAGCAAACGAAAAGCCGTCTTCAAGCTGTCTGTAAGTCTTTTTGAACAGACCTTTGTTTTCTGCCGCACGGTTTATTCCGATTCGCGTAACATCTGTAAAAAGTTTGTATGATTCAATAATTGTGCCGTCAGAAAGACTCATGTAATCAGAAGTAATACCTGCTTTTGAATTATAGTCTTCGGTATAATAACATTCCTTATCAAACGCTTTGATTGTTTTGTAATCTGAAAAAGGTGAGTATTTTCTGTTCCTCGTCTTTTCTTCTGCGTTTTCATAAATAACATGATCAAAAGGAGCAGGGATCAATACCGTTGTTTCGTCACAAATGAAAACAGGGGATATCTTTTTGATTTTTCCGAATGTATTTTTTTCAGCAGGGTCAAAGCTTTTAGGACCTACGGCAGCTGAATTTTTCTCTCGTTCGGTTTCGTCATATTTCCAGTCATTCTTTTTGACAGGCAAAAGAATATAACGGAGTGATCCGAGCAACGTTGATTGCGACGGAACATATTCGCTTTTGATGAAATAACTGTTTGAACCCACGGGGTTGTTTGAATCATCCGGATTTTTGTTGCCTTTGGGATACACAAATGTTTTTTCGTTGCCGAAAAAATAAGGTTCAAGTGGTCTGAACTTTACAAGATAAGTTTTCATTTTCCGTCACCGTCCTTTTCAAAGAAGAATTTCAGGAATCTGAGCACATAGCAAAGTGCAAGTGCGGGATTGCCTTCTGCAATTCCGTCTTCATTAACTGCTTTGACGGAATTATCTTTTGAAAGTCCGACAAAAAATTCAGGAAGCTTCTGATGAAGAAAAACATTATCTGTATGTTCGTTTCCGTCAAAGGTGTTTTTGAAAAGCGCATGAATTTCATCTTCGTTTTCGGTGCCGTTGAACAATTTTTCAAACATCGCAACCTTATGAAGCGCGGAGAGGAAAACTTTATCATTTTCCCCGTTATTATCCTGTTCTTTATTCTTTTTTACGGTTTCCAGAATATCAATGATTTTTTCGGTTTTGCCGTTGGGAATCACAAGAGTTTCAGCTTGACCCGAGTGCTTCTGAAGTCTGATTGCAAGGCGGTTTTTGCCGTTGCTTTTGGCCGTTTCAAGCAAGTCATAAGAATCATCAAGTGCTTCGTAAAGAGGGAATTTATAATATGCAACGGTAATACCGAATGAAAGCGATGTCGGCTGATTATATTTATCAAAACTTTCGCCGAAAATCTTGTTTGCTTTTTCAACAAATTCAAACAACGATTTTCCGTCTTTGCTTTCGCAAGGAAGAATTGCAAGAAGATCGTCACCCGCCGAATAAACCGTAACACCGTTGAAATCTTCAACCGATTTTGCTATCTTTGAGCAATATTCAAGGCAGGTGAAAGAAAATTTGCGTATATCTTCATCGGACTGCAAATTTGAAATGATTTTGCTCATGCTGTCTCCGTCGGAACGGACAATAGCATAATATTTATATTTTTTATAGCCGTTTCCCGTTCCGACAATATCTTCTAATGATTTGAATGATTTTTCAGTCTTTTTCAACTGAAATTTCTCAAACAATGAAATAACGGGAATACCTTTCAATGAATTGTTTTTACTGTATTCATCACCTGAAAACAAAGACAGAATGTGGTTTGTGGTTTCTTCTGCAATAAAAGGTGTTGCAAGTTCAAGCGAATCAAGGATTTTGCCACATCCCAGAATAGGGTTATCCGCTTCAAACTCCGCGCCGGCAACCATAACATATTTCTTCAGGTAATCTATATCCAGATTAAATTGTTCCGCCACAAATTCTGTTGAACTTTTTATGATTTCCGTAATACGGGATGCATCGTAATTTTCAGCGTTGAAAATTATATGGTCGGGGAAAAGTCCCGTTCCGTTGTTCTCGGTAAGAAGCGG
>JAZSAH010000217.1:0-2352 GCA_045601745.1 Acutalibacteraceae bacterium | reverse complement strand
AGCCTGCAAGACGGACTGAGCAAGCACCTGCGCCGCTGTCCTCAATGCCGACAACTCTGTTTCTGTCTGCGAAAGCTTCGCCGAGACCGACGATTGAAGTTTCGGAATAGAGCCAGGGATGAGGCTTGGGTGAAAGCTCGCCGAGTGTGCCTACGCTGCCCTTGCGCAGGGGGAAACCTGCGGAAATGATTGCATCGTAGAAATCCTTGGGGTCGCCCATTCCGAGGGTGCGGAATGCGGAAAGAATTTCGGGCCATGCCTTTTCATAAAGACCCGAGGTAACAAGACCGATTTTAACGCCCATATCCTTAAGCTCGAGAAGGAAATCCTTGACGCCCTCCGTGGGAGTGAATGCGCCGTCTTTTCCTCTGCCTGCCATGATTTCTTCCATTTCTCTGTGCGTATGTTCAAAGTAGAAATCGCGTGCCTTTTCAAGCGACTCACCGTGGCAGTATTTATCTATGCAATACTGAAGATGCTCGGAAACGCTGTGACCCGAAACAAAGGGAAGGTCGGCATCTTCAAGCTCAAACTTGGGGTTGCCGAGCATACTTGCGGTGCTCATCTGAATAATCCATATCCAGAAATCCTCACTTCTTACGGTTGTGCCGTCAAGGTCCATAAGAACAGCATTGAGAGGATATTCTGTTTTAACGGGATAAACGGGATAATAAACGGGGTATGCGATAGCCGATTTAACGCCTGCAAGGGTGTGTGTTCCGAATGATACGAACTCAACCTTTTTGTCGCCTGTTGCAACGATGCAGTCAACGCCGTTTTTGCCGGTCACAAACTTACCGTCTTCCGTTGTTTCAAGAAGATGAAATCCACTCTCGGGTCCGACAGTTCCGAGGTCGGGAATTATGATGTTTTTGTCAAGAATCATTGCCTTGTTCCTTTCTGACATAAATTTTCAGTTTATTCTATCACATTAATTTAAAGAAGTAAATCACTAAATAAAATATTTTAAAATTTATTTCTATTGAAATATAGGTTTTTTAATGTTATACTGTACTGTGAATGAATTTAATTCGACCATTTATATATAAGAAAGGACGATGCAAGTTGGCAGAAATCAAAAATTTCGACGCTGTCGCAGCACTTGACGCAATGGACGCTCATGTTGACGACTGGCGCGACGCTACCAAAGGCAAGCAGAGAGGTATCTTTTCGTTTGACGATGTTGTTAACGTTAAGCTCAAAACTCTCAAAAAGAGAATTTATACCGATATCGAATCCCTTCCCGCATGGAAGATGAAGGAATGCATCTACAAGGGAATCGGCGATTATGAATATCCTTATGACGAATGGAAGGAACTCAACGTTGGCGATAAATGGGGTAACAACGGCTGGAGTGCATTCTTCAAGAACTCTTTCGATATGCCCGAAAGATTTGCAGGCAAAAAGGTTACTCTCAACGTTTATTTCGGCGGCGACTCACTTCTTTCGCTCAACGGCGAACCCTATCAGGGTCTTGACCCCTTCCGCAACAGCGTTCTTCTTTCAAACGAAGCTGAAGCAGGCAAGCACTACGATGTTGATATCGAATCATACTATGTATGGCATTCAAACGAATCAACCGTAAAAACTCTTTCATGCTCATTCATCGGCGTTGTTGACCCCGTAATCGAAGAAGTTTACTGGGATTTCAAGGCTGTTTTCAATGCACTTTTCATGCCCGTTCTCGATACGGGTCTTGCAGAGCTTATCCGTTCAGCTCTCAAAGAAGCATTCACCCACGTCAACTTTGACACAGAGGGCGACGAATTCAAGGCAGGTCTTCTTGAAGCACAGAAGGTTCTCAAGGAAAGAGTATATAACAACCCCAACTACAAGACCGAAGGTATGCTTTCACTTGTAGGCAACTCACATCTTGACATCGTTTTCATGTGGGCATACAAAGAATATGTCCGCAAGCTCGGAAGAACACACGCAACAATGCTCCGTCTTATGGAGCAGTATCCCGATTTCATCTTCTCACAGAGCACGGCTCCTACATATATCGAAATGGAAAAGAGATATCCCAATCTCTTCAATCAGGTCAAGAAGCGCATCGAAGAAGGCAGATGGGAATATATCGGCGCAATGTGGGTTGAACCCGACTGTAACCTCGTTTCGGGCGAATCCTTTGCGCGTCAGCTTCTTCACGGCGTAAGATACGCTGAAAAGACCTTCGGCATCACTCCCAAAACCTGCTGGGTGCCCGACGTGTTCGGCAACGGTTACGCCATGCCTCAGATTCTCAAGAAGGCAGGCGTTGAATATTTCGTAACTCATAAGATGGGTATCTGGAATGACACCAATCCCTGGCAGTACAGCACCTTCTGGTGGGAAGGTCCCGACGGCTCAAAG
>JAZSAH010000216.1:0-8380 GCA_045601745.1 Acutalibacteraceae bacterium | reverse complement strand
ATTAGCAAACTCTATGATTTGGAATACAAAGGTTAATATTCCAATGTTTACAAAAAGTTCGCAATTCGGCCTCGACAAGAGGTCGGGTTGCGCGCTAAAATCGGAGTGCAACTCCAAAACTGCGGCGAAGGGAACAGAGTTTTGAGCACCGTTTCCGCAGGAGGAAAATAAATTGTGAAGCGGCTGTATGCCATGTTTTAACCCGCAAACAAATATATCCGAAAGGTTCCGCCTTCGCAATGACTAAAACCGAAAGTGCTGCAAAAAATAGCCATGAAAGTTCTGACGAAAGAGGGTTTCTGTTGAATAACAGCAGTGCTAAAAAGGCTATTTCACAAGAGCTTTGGTTTAACTACTTTACCGATACTCTTTATTCCAAAGGGTTAATTAAAGCAGAGCACAAAGCCAAACTCAACAATCAAATTGCAGCCAAAAACAGCAACAAGTTTTTAAACAACTGATAATGTATGAGTGCAGGGTGCTTATATGCCCTGCACCCGTTACCAGCATTTACATATCGCAATCACAGATGATTGCGATTATAATTAAACCATACAAATATTTTTTAGGAGTGATAATTTGAATATTTTTGAAGTTCAAAAACTTCTTATTAAGGGTATAAGAATACAGGATATTCCTATGAGAGTTACATTCTATGCCCGTGTTTCAAGTGAAAAAGATGAACAGTTGAATTCTCTTGAAAACCAGGTTTCATATTATGAAAATCTTATTAAATCGAACCCGAAATGGAAATATGTAGAAGGATACATCGATGAGGGCATTTCGGGTAAAAGTACGAAGAAAAGAGTAAGCTTTAACAAGATGATATCCGATGGCAAAAACGGTCTGTTTGATTTCGTTATTACTAAAGAAATATCCCGTTTTGCCCGTAATACGGTTGACAGTCTTAATTACACAAGAGACCTTCTTGAATGTGGAGTAGGTATTTATTTTGAGAGTAACAACATCAACACCTTTGACCAAAGCTCGGAATTTGTGTTAAGCCTTATGTCGTCAATCGCCCAGAATGAACTCAGAGTTCTTTCCGAAAGAGTAAAATTCGGTCACGCACAGGCTATTGAAAAGGGCGTTGTTCTCGGCAACAGCAGAATTTTCGGCTATGACAAGCTTAAAAAACGTCTTGTTATCAATCCTGATGAAGCTCCGATGGTCGTTGAACTTTACGAGCTTTATGCGACAGGCGATTACAGCATGAAACAGATTGAGAATATCTTTTGGGACAAAGGATATCGCAACAGAAACGGCAATAAAATCGCACACAGCACATTGGCAAATATAATCGCAAATCCCAAATACAAGGGTTATTATGTTGGCGGCAAGGTTAAAAATCTTGACTTGTTCAGCGAAAAAAGAGAGTTTGTTCCCGAAGAGGAATGGACCATGTATAAAGACGAAACAGGTGAAATCGTTCCTGCCATTGTTGACGAAGAACTTTGGGAAAGGGCTAATTTCATTCTGAAAAAACGCAGCAACGATGTGAAAAATCGTCAGGGCATCTGCAATCACGCAAATCTTCTGACTGGTAAAATTGTATGCAAAAACTGCGGCTCACCCTACTATAGAAAAGACAGCGTTGACAAAAGCGGCAACAAGAATTCAAAATGGATTTGCAGCGGTAAAATTAAAAACGGCAAAGAATACTGTAATTCCTTTGCAATCTATGAAAGCGAAATTAAAAAGGTGCTTTACGAAACATTTAAAGACACAACCGAAGACATCGAAAGAATCATTGACGAGTACACGCAGATGCTTTGGGAGATTATGAAGGATGACGGTCTCGAAAAAGCACTTGAAAGAGCAGAGGAGCAAAAAGACAAGCTCTACAAGAAAAAAGCAAAGCTTCTTGATCTTTATGTTGACGAAGCCTATACCGAAGCTGAATTCAAAAAATTGAACGCAAGCAACTCAAAAGAGATTGAAAAGGTTGAGGCTGAAATTGAAGATTTAAAGAAACAGCTTGAATCCGATGCAGGTTTCAAGGACAGCATTGAAGAAATTAAATCTTCTCTTGTTAGTGCGGCAAAGGTCGCATCCGAAGGCTTGATTACGAAGAATTTTATCGACAAATATGTTGATAAGATATTTGTGAGCGTCGAGAATGACTCTCACGCAAAAATCGAAATCAAGCTTGTAACGGGCGAAACAACCGAAAAATATCTGCTTAAACTTAAGGCGAGACAAAGGGCCGAAATCGTTGATATCACTGCGATTCATGGCTCTGAAACCTGTAACTGCCGTACGGGTCATACATCTAAGAAAATGATTGAAGCTTATGAAAACGGCATGAAATAAAGCTGTTCTCATATCGGGACCGTCGCTTCGGTGACGGTTCTTTTTATATACTTTTTAAATCAGTATTCGCAACAAAATAGAGAGCATAAATATAGACAACGCAAAAAAAATGTGGTAAAATATCTTTTAATCAAAAAATTTACATAAGAAGGCGAAATTATGAAAAAAATTATTGCGGTTGTTCTTGCAACTCTCACTCTTCTCCTCTGCTTCGCTTCATGTTCCAAAGTCGACACTCGGAAGCTGAAAAATGACGAAGCCGTTATCGGCATTCTCACTCCCGGAAGCAGCGACGGCGACGAATATGCCGAAGTTATGAAAATTCAGAAAAAATACGGCGCTGAGAAAATTGCCGTTGAAACCTTTGATGTAAGCCTCGGTTCATCCGTTGCTTCCATTTATGAAGCTGCACAGCGTCTGCTTGAAAACCACAACGTCAAGGCAATTGTTTTTGCAAGAGGCGTTGAAGGAACTGTTGATGCAATCAAAAACATCAAGGCGGCAAAGCCCGATGTTGAATGCATCGACGTTAATCCCTCGGAGCTTGAATATTATGTTTCTCAGACCGCAGACCTTGCCATCTCCATGGGCAGCAACGAAACCTGCGCTTCCATGGTTGCGGCAGCAAAAAAAGCAGGGATGAAAACGGTTGTTTATTTCATGCCCGACAGATTCAAGGAAAACAATTCCGTCAAAAAAACAGGCGAAGCCCTGAAAGCTGCCTGCGAGGATAAAAAGCTCGAATATGTTGAATATCCCTATAACGATCAGGTTGATTCCCTTGACAAAATCAAGATTGTCATGAACGGTGCCGTTATCAAATGCATTGAAGAATACGGCAAGGAAACGGCATTTTATTCGGCATCATGCGTTGCAACGGATGCGGTTATTCAGAGCGCCGCAGAAAACGGCGCAGGCTTTATCTACGGTTCATGCAACTGTCCCAAGCATCATTATCAGACCGCATTCGGCGTTGACGGCGGTGAAAACTATTCGCAGATGCTCGAAAACGTGCGTGCCGCTGTTGATAAGGATGTACGCAAGAATCTCTGCGTTATTGAAAGCTCACCCTCTCCCGTTATGATGAAAATCGCTCTCGGCTATGCAATCGCATATTGCAACGGCTCGATTAATTCCGATGCGGCATTTGATGAAGATGCTTTCAAATCGGCAATAAAAACCGCACTCAAGGATGAAACCGTTGACGAGATTGAATTTTCCGTTTCGGAAAATTCCGAAAACATGGTCAGCGTAGGTTTCCCTGTTACTACTCTTTGATTTATCGGAGCTGTCCCGACCGGGCAGCTCTTTTTATTGTTGATAAGCGCATATTGACCTGTAATAAATAAAATGATATAATATAGAATTGTAAAATTCAATCAGAGAAAGTAAAGGTGACATCAATGAGAGCTGTAACAAACATCAACGACAACTGGTCATTCATCAAAGACGGTGAAATCGAAATGATTTCGCTCCCCCACACATGGAATGCCCTTGACGGTCAGGGTGCATCCGAAAGCTATTACAGAGGCAGATGCGTTTATGAAAAGATTATTCCTGCTTTTGACGGCAAGACCTATCTTGAAATCAACGGTGCAAACACAATCTGCGAAGTTTATGTCAACGGCGTTTATCTCGGAAGCCACGAAAACGGCTATGCGATGTTCCGTTTCGAGATAACGGATTTTCTCACAAACGAAGAAAACAAAATCAGAATTATTGTTGACAACAGTGAAAACGAATATGTCTATCCTCAGATGGCAGACTTCACCTTCTACGGCGGCATTTACAGAGATGTCAACATCATCAGCGGTGTTGCGCCCTCACACTTTGCGCTCCTTGACATGAGCCTTTGCGGTATGTATATCACCCCGAAGGCAGACGGCAGGGTTTTCGTAAAGAGCATTATCGAAGGCGTATGCGAAGGTCTGACAAAGGAATTCATCATCACCGATGCAGAGGGCAACGAGGTTGCAAGAGAAGAAATCCCCGCAGACAAAGATGCCGCAAAGCTCTTTGTTGATAACCATATTCTCTGGAACGGCATGGAGAATCCCTATCTCTACACAATGACTGCAAGACTTAAGAAAGACGGCGAGGTTATCGACGAGGTTTCTGACCGTTTCGGATTCCGTGAATTTTATTTCGACAGTGAAAAAGGCTTCTTCCTCAACGGAAAAAGCGTTAAGATGAAGGGCGTTTCAAGACATCAGGACAGAGAAGGTCTCGGCAACGCACTCACATATAAAGAACACAAGGAAGATATTGAAATCATAAAAGAAGTCGGTGCCAACTCAATCCGCCTTGCTCACTATCAGCACGATGAAAAATTCTATGACCTGTGCGATGAATACGGCTTCCTTGTATGGGCAGAAATTCCCGTTATCTCGAATTTCAGCAAGAAAAAGCAGGAGCAGGCAAAGTTCATGCTTGAAGAACTCATCCGTCAGAATTACAATCATCCCTCAATCTACTGCTGGAGCGTTGCAAACGAGGTTTCAATCAACAGCGCAGCTCCCGGACTTGTCAACGGCATCAGCGAGCTCAACAACATCGCTCATGCGCTTGACTCAACAAGACCTACCGTTACCGCACAGCTCACAATGGTCGGCGTCAATTCAAAGCTCAACGAAATCCCCGATATCCTCGGCTATAACCACTATTTCGGCTGGTATATGCAGACTGTTGAGGGAATTGATAAATGGCTTGACAAATTCCACGAAGCAAAGCCTCATATCAAGCTCTGCATCTCCGAATACGGCGCAGAGGGTATGCCCAATCTCCATGCTGCAGCTCCCGTTCAGGGCGACTACACCGAAGACTACCAGGCATATTATCATGAGCATTATATCAAGGCTATCAACGAGCGTGAATGGCTCTGGGGTTCATATGTATGGAATATGTTCGACTTCGGTTCGGCAATCCGTAATGAAGGCGGCGTAAGAGGCAGAAACAACAAGGGTCTTGTTACTCTTGACAGAAAAATCAGAAAAGATGCTTTCTATGTTTATAAAGCACATTGGTCAGACGAAAAATTCGTTCATATTGCAGGCGAAAGATTCGTTGACAGACCTACGGGCGAACAGAAAATCAAGGTTTATTCAAACTGCGACAGCGTAACCCTTACCGTAAACGGTGAAAAAACAGAGCTTTCGGGCGATAAGATTTTCCTTTTCGATGCAGTTATCAAAGAAGGCGAAAACGTTATTACCGCAAAATCGGGCAAATGCACCCATAAGATAACAATCAACGGAACAGACATTCCCAATCCCGATTATTCTCTCCCCGAAGGCTGTGAAAGCTTCGTAAGAAACTGGTTCAACGCAGACGACGATATCAACCCCGATAATCTTTCGCTTGAAGATAAGGTCGGTGATATCCTTTTCAACAGCGAGGTTCAGAAGCTCATAAAGAACCATGCAAACATCACAATCGATAAAGATATGCCCATTCTCAAGCCTGTCAGCAAGATTCCTCTCAAGCCTATCAGCAAAATCGCTTCAAAGCTCGGTGCAGGCGAAATTGTTTCAATGGCAAACCAATTCCTTCAGACAATCGAGAAGGATAAGTAATAAGAAAAGAGGTCTGTTATGGCTGAAAAGAATTACGGCAAGCTCATAAAAGCTCTGCAGATTGCGGCAACTCTTTTTATGCTGGCAATGGTTATCGTTTGCATTGTTCTCACACAGAAATATAACATCAAGGTTTCCAACATTCCCGAAATCAGCAAGAATCTGACGGGCGGCACAATGGCTCTTGCAATCGGAATTATCGTTTTTTCGGTTGTTAAATCCTTCGCCCTCGTTTTTCCGCCTGCGGTTGTTTTCTCCGTATGCGGCTACATAATGCCGAATTTTTGGGTTGCGCTTCTCGTTAACATCATTTCTGTTTTTCTCAGCCTGTTTGTCCCCTATTTTCTCGGAAAATTCACGGGCGCAGGCATGGTTGACACCCTCAAAAACAAATTCAAAGCGATAAAGAAAATCGATGATTTTGCAGGCGCAAACGAAACGGAAATGACCTTTGCGATAAAGCTTTCGGGCATCATGCCGGGCGATTTATCGAGCCTTCTTTTCGGCGCAATGGGCATTTCGTTCAAAAACTACACAATCGGCGCAAATCTCGGCAATCTTCCCCTCGTTATTGTTTATACCTTTTTCGGCATAACCCTCAAAAATGTTGGAGAACAGCCCTGGGTTGCGGCAATTCCCGTTGCCGTCATCATCGTTTTCATGCTCATCGCAAGCCTTATAACGAAGAAGCTTATCGAAAAAACGAAGGCAAAGCAGACCAACCGGGATTAGTGATTTTTTATAGAATAAAACCTTGAATTTTTTCCGTTTTTGTGACAGATGAAAAAATCACGGACAAGCGCAAAAAATTTGCAAAAAAATCTATACAAACGAAAAAATTTGTGATAAATTATTAGTGTTTTTAAACAGCAAAGGAGTGTGTCTAAAATGAAAAAGGTTTATGAAGGCAAAACAAAAGACGTTTTCGAGCTTGACAACGGCAACGTTATGCTCAAGTTCAAGGACGACTGCACAGGCAAAGACGGCGTTTTCGATCCCGGTGAAAACAGCGTTGGTCTTACCATCGAAGGTATCGGCAAGGCAAATCTCCAGACATCAATCCACTATTTCGAGCTTCTCAAGGCTGCAGGCATCAAAACTCACTATGTGAGCGCAAACATTGACGATGCAACAATGGAAGTTCTTCCCGGTAAAGTGTTCGGTCACGGTCTTGAAGTTATCTGCCGCCTTGTTGCAACAGGCAGCTTCATCAGAAGATACGGCGAATATATCGCAGACGGAACAGTTCTCGAAGGCGGCTATGTTGAATGCACATTCAAGAATGACGCACTCGGCGATCCCCTCGTAACAGGCGAAGGTCTTGCTGCTCTCGGCATTATGAGCCCCGAAATGTTTGAAAGCATGAAGGCTCAGACTCTTGCAATCACAAAGATTGTTGCTGACGACCTCAAGTCAATCGGTCTCGACCTTTGGGATATCAAGTTTGAATTCGGCTACAACAACGACGAAGTTATCCTTATTGACGAAATTGCTTCCGGCAATATGCGTGTTTATAAGGACGGCAAGATTGTTGACCCCGTTGAACTCACAAAGCTTATTCTCAACAGATAATTTAATTTAAGTCATAAAAAATCCCTTCGGAAATTCCGAAGGGATTTTTGTTGCATTTTTCAGGGACGATGCGGACATCGTCCCCTGCAATAAGCATAAATATTATCCTATAAACTTGATTGTGAGAATCTTCTTGCCCGTGATTTCAAAATCAACGAAGCCGTCAGCATCCATGGTGAGAGGTGCGCTGTCGAGTTCTTCAAGAGTTACGAGTTTAACCTCGCTCCACTTCTTGCCCGAATATGCGGGAAGCTCAAATTCCGCAACCTGTCTTTCAACGGGTGACTGAACCTTTTCAATGGGTGCGATACCGCCGTTGAGACGGATTGAGTTCCTGACCGTCTTATCCGAAGGATTGAATAGACGGATAACATAGCCTTCGCCGTCTTCGCTCTTCTTGATTGCGCTGACATTGAGGTTTTCATCCTTAAGCTCGATGAATGAGTGAGTGAGAGGATTCTTGCCGTGAGCTGTGGGAGCAAGCTGACCTGCTGTGAGATAGAGGTTGAAGCGTTCGCTCTCCTGCCATACGTTGCCCTCTTCCCAGTCGCCCTTATGAGGCATGAATGCATAGCGGAAGGTGTTAACACCGATGCACTGTGAACCCTTGTCCCAGTTGCTGTAGTTCTGCATATCTGCTGTTACGCATATGCGAAGAGGATATGCACGGATAAGTGAAAGATAAAGTGTGTTGCACTCATCGTCAGCAGCTTCATATGCCTTAAGACCTGTGTTGAGAAGAGCCGCACCGACGTTGCCGTCTGTGAGGTCAACAAAGGAGTTCATAGGATGCTCCGTCATCGGGATTTCATCATAAAGTGAGTAGTCAAGCTTTGCAACGGGGCGTGCAACAACGTCAAACTGGCCCTGTGCATAAGAGAATTCGCTCTTGATGTTTGTGGGGAAGCCTACCTGAAGGTAGT